>JAIEQX010000346.1 GCA_019747375.1 Beijerinckiaceae bacterium
AAGGGCGCCACGATCATGCGGCCGGCGTGATAATCCTCCATCGACAGCGGCTTCTTCATCTGCGCGTCGGGATTGCGCAGCGCGTGTTCGCGAAACGCCGTGGCGATGGCGCCGAAGTCGTTGCGCGTCGTGCCGTAGAGATGCATGTGGCGCGTGGCGCCGAACGCATGGGCGGCGGTCGCGCCGAAATAGCCGTATTCGGGGCCGAACTCGCGCGGGCGCTGGCTGGCCGGGCGCGTCTCGTTTCGCACCCGCGCTTCCTCGGTGGCGTGCGTCCTCGACCAGGTGTCGCGGCCGAAGCCGCAGACGATGGTGCGCGCGAGGCCGAAGCGGATCGCCATCACGGCTATGCCGATGGCCAGAATCTGGCTCGCGCCGCCGTTGGTCAGCGTCGTCGAGAAGCGCGTGTTGATGCCCAGCCGTTCGCCCACGAGCTGATGGTGCGAGTATGATTCATCCGGTCCCCGGCAGATCACGCCGTCGATGTCGGAGGCCTTGAGCCCCGCGTCGTCGATGGCGTTGCGGATTGCCTCGACGAGCAGGTCGAGACTGGACACGCCCGGCACCTTGCCGAGGCGGCTCGTGGCCGTGCCGACGATGGCGCAATAATCTCTCAGCTCGGCGGACGGCTCCATGCCGGCCGACAGGTCCGCTATGTTCATGTGCGCCTCATTTCACGATCTGGCGGATGCGCTCGGCGAGCGCGGGCGGCGTGCTGTAAACGGTGTCGAGAAGCTCCGCGATGCGCGCGCCGCTCACCGGATCGAGCTCGACGCCGCGCTTGTCGGCCTCCTCGATCAGGTCCTTGTCCTGCAGCGCCATGTCGAAGGCCTTGCGCAGGGCGTCGGAGCGCTCGCGCGGCACCTCGGGCGGCAGCATGAATGGGCGGCCCATCACCTGCTCGACGAAGGCGATCTCGAAGATCCGCTTGGCGTCGGGATCGGTGACGATTTCAAGCGCCGTCGGGATGTCGGGATATTCGCGATCGCGCTCCATGCCCAGTTGGAGGAGAACCTTTACGAGCCCCTGCTTCTCCCACGGCCTGTAACGCGCGCGAAAGGCGGCGGACGTTCCACCCGACACATGGGAATCGACTTCGCCGCGCTCCAGCGCGAGCAGCGATTCCTGCGATCCGCCGTATCCCTCGATGACGCGGATCTTCGCCCCGAACAGGTCGTTGAGCATGCGCGGATAGATCGAGCTCGGCGAATTGCGCGAGGTTGAGCTTGCGGTGATCCCCTTGGTCTTCAGGCCGGCGGCGTCGGTGACGCCCGAGGCCGGACGCACGAGCAGAAAGCCCACTTCCTGCTGCATCGAGCCGAGCCATGTGAACTTCTGCGCGTCGAACTGGATGGTGGAGCCCTGCGGCTGGTAGAAGCGCGCGAGGCCCGTGTTGCGCTGCAGCCCGCCGAGGATCGTGCCGTCGCGGGCGGAGACGTTGGCGAGGTAATTGGCCGCCTTGATGCCTTCGGCGCCGGGCATGTTCTGGACGATCATGGGCGGATTGCCGGCGATGTATTTGGGCATGTGCTGGGCGAGCAGGCGCGCGTACTGGTCGTAGCCGCCCCCGCTCGACGCCGAGGTGATGAGCGTCAGTTTCTTGCCGGCGTAAAAGTCGCGCACGGCGTTCTGCGCCGTCGCGGGCAGGCTCGCGATGCACGCCGCCAGACAGAGCGGCGCGGCAAACCAGCGTGTCGTCATCGTTCACCCTCCCTGTGTGTCGCGCGCACTTCTATTTCGAGCGTCTGGACGGCAGCAGTTCATCGTTGTGTTCGCCAAGCTCGGGCGGGCCGCGATGGGTCTGGACGGGCGTGTCGGACATGCGCAGTCCGTTGCGCACCAGCGAGATCGAGCCGAGCTTTGGATGGGGCGTTTCGATCCGCATGCCGAGGTGCTTGACCTGCGGATCGTCGAAGACGTCGTCGAACGTGTTCAGCGGCGAGCACGGCACATCGGCCGCCTCGAGCTTTTCCAGCCAATAGGCGCGCGGCTTCGTGGCGATGACCTCCTGCAGCCCCTTGTGCAGATCGTCGTAGTTCTTGCCGCGCGATTCCTTGCTTTCGAAGCGGGGGTCATCGAGCCATTGCGTCCGCCCGACGACCTCGCACAGCGAGCGCCAGAACTTGGTCGGCGACGACAGGTGGACGACGAGGGCCTTTCCGTCGCCTGCGGCGAACGCATAGACCTGCGCCTGCTTCGTGCGCGTGGCGCGGAACGGCACTTTGCCGTTGTCGAAATAGCGGGCCATGTTCTCGCCGCAGAACGAGATGGCGGATTCCAGCAGCGAGGTGTCGACGCGCTGGCCGCGTCCCGTGCGACCCCGTGCGATCAGCGCGGCGAGGATGCCGTTGCACGCGGTGACGCCGGCCAGATGGTCGGACAGGGAAATGCCCATGGGCTGCGGGTTGGCTGGGTCCGTGAGCAGGCTGAGCAGGCCGCTCATGGCCTGGCCGACCGTGTCGTAGCCGGGCCGGTGCGCGTAGGGGCCGTCCGTGCCAAAGCCGGTGATCGAGCACCACACGAGGCGTTCGTTGCCGTCGCGCAGCACGTCATAGCCCAGGCCCAGCCGTTCCAGCGTGCCGGGGCGGAAGTTGTCGATGACGACGTCTGCGTCCTTCACCAGCGCGCGCGCGTCCGCCTTTCCGACCTCGCTCTTGAGGTCGATGGTGACGCTCTTCTTGTTGCGGTTGACCGAGGCGAAGGTCGGCGAATAGTCGACGCGGCCCCAGCCGCGGAACGGATCGCCGCGGGTCGGCTCCTCGACCTTGATCACGTCGGCTCCGAGATCGCCCAGCAGCATGCCCGCGTAGGGGCCTGAGACATAATTGGCGAATTCGATAACCCGGACGCCTGCAAGCGCGCCTTCCATGCTTCCTCCCCCTGTTTTTTGAAAGCTTATCGGCACGGCGAATCGGTTGCAACTTTCTCCCGGCGGAGGCTCGCCCGCGGTCCAGCCTTGCAAGCAAATTCCGGATGTTGCACGTTGCGCGTCAGCCAGCGGCCGGCGGGCGCCTGAACGAACCCGCCAAAGAGCCGCCGCTCGAGGAAACCGCACACGAGGAGCGATCGCAGATGCTGCGCCCGGAGGACAACGAGAAAATCACCCGCGTCGGGCCCGGCACGCCGGGCGGCGAATTCATGCGCCGCTACTGGCAGCCGATTCTCCTGTCGAGCGAATTGCCCGAACCCGATTGCGCGCCGGTGCGCGTACGGCTGCTGTGCGAGGACCTGATCGGCTTCCGCGACAGCGAGGGGCATGTCGGTCTCGTCGACGCCTTTTGTCCGCACCGCCGCGCGCCGATGTTCTTCGGCCGCAACGAGGAGTGCGGGCTGCGCTGCGTCTATCACGGCTGGAAGTTCGACCGGAACGGCGATTGCGTCGACATGCCGTCGGAGCCGGCGGGAACGCCGCTGCAGGCGCGCGTGAAGATCAAGGCCTATCCCACACACGAGGCGGGCGGCGTGATCTGGGCCTACATGGGTCCGCGCGCGAGCATGCCCGCGCCGCCCAGCTACGAGTGGATGCGCGCGCCCGAGAGCCATCGCTTCGTGTCGAAAACCTATGAGGACTGCAGTTTCCTTCAGGCGCTGGAAGGCGGCCTCGACACGGCGCACTCCTCCTACGCGCACAACAACGACATCGCCAACAAGAACATGCCGCGCAATCGCGACAAGGCGCCGCGCCTCGACGTGGAGCTGACCGATTACGGCTATCGCTACATTTCCACGCGTCAGGGCGGCGACGGGGGCGCGTACGTTCGCGTCTATCAATACATCATGCCGGCGCAGCAGGTGCGCGGCAGCGTCATCAACATCGAAGGCGGCAAGTCGCAGTATCCGCGTTTCGACGGGCACATCTGGGTTCCCATCGATGACGAGAGCTGTTTCGTGTTCAACACGATGTACAGCTACGACGCTGAAACCCCGCTGCCGATGGACATCGTCAGGGGCTGGGAATCGCGCGCCGGGCGCGGCCCCGAGCATCATGTGCCGGGCACGTTCAAGCTCATCGCCGGCAAGAGCAACGATTACTTCATCGATCGCCATCTGCAGAAGACGAAGACCTTCACGGGCATCACGGGCGTCAACACGCAGGATTACGCGCTGCAGGAGGGCATGGGCCGTATCGTCGACCGCAGCCAGGAAAATCTCGGCACGTCCGACAAGGCGATCGTCGCCATGCGGCGCATGATGCTGCGGTCCATCGATGCGGTGGCGCGCGGTGAAGATCCGCCGGGCGTCGATCCGCAGGTTCATGGGTACGTGCGTCCCTACGACGATTACCTGCCGGCCGGCGCCGACTGGCGGCAATTGTTCGTCAGCGAGCTTGCCGCCAAGTGGTGAGCGCACGGACCGTCTGAAGCAAGAACGTCAAGCACCAAAAGAAAAACGCAACAAGGGCGCAAACGCAATGATGCCTTTCACCGGGAAGACCTTCGCCATGGCGGCCGCAGCGGCGATGCTGCTTGCGCCCGGCGTTCGCGCCGACGATTTCTACAAGGGCAAGACGGTGACGATGATCATCCCGTCGTCCGCATCGGGGGGCTACGACACCTATGCGCGGCTGCTCACGCGCCATATCGGCCAGCACCTGCCTGGCAAGCCCGACGTTATTCCGCAGAACATGCCGGGCGCGGGCGGCAAGATCGCGATCGCCTATCTCGCCAACGCCGCGCCCAAGGATGGAACGGCGATCGCGGGCAGCTATCCGCAGGCGCTGACGGAAGGCGCGCTCGGCGAGCGCAAGGGCCTGCGATATGATGCGCGCACGCTGACCTACATCGGCAGCATGAACGGCGAGCCCTATTATTGCTTCGCGCGCACGGATGCGCCCGCGCAGACGCTGGAGGACACCAAGACGAAGGAGCTGATCGTCGGCGCGACGGGGCAGGGCTCATCGACGACGATCTCGCCCGCTTTGTTGAACAATCTGATCGGCTCGAAGTTCAAGGTCATCACCGGTTATCCGGGCTCCACAGAAGTGGTGCTCGCCGTGCTCAAGAACGAAGTGCACGGCTGGTGCGGCATGGGCTGGAGCGCCATCCAGGGCAATATCGCGCAGGAAATCCAGAAGGGCGCGATCCGCATTCTCTTCCAGGAGAACGGCGACACGAACGAGCGCGTCGAGACGATGAAGCTGGCGCGCGCCACAGACCTTGCGCGCAACGCGGAAGACCGCAAGATCATGGATCTCATCTACTCGCAGCAGATCTATGGCCGCCCGTTCCTCGCGCCGCCCGCCATTCCCGCGGCGCGCACGAAGGAACTGCGGGCTGCGTTCGACGCGGCGATGGCCGATCCGAAGCTCCAGAGCGACGCCAAGCGGCTCAACCTCGATCTGCGGCCGATGCCCGGCGTCGAGCTGCAAGCCAAGATCGAGGAATTGTACTCGACGCCCGAAGCCTTGCTGGCGCGCGCACGCGCCGCGCTGGAGCCTGGCAAGGCGATGCAGGAGCTGGCGCCGGCAAAGTAAGCGCGGCGCACGCGCGCCGCGCGTCTCAGGTCACTCGCTCAGGATCTTGCGCATCCGCTCGACCAGCGTAGGCGGCGTCTTCATGATATCGACGATCATCTGCTGCAGTTCGTCGCCCGGCATGGCGTTGACGGGCGCCTTGGCGCGCGCGAGTTCCGCTTTGTACTCGGCGTCTTCCTGGGACATCTTCATGAAGGCGGCGCGCAGGATCTTCGTGCGCTCGGGCGGCAAGCCGGGAGGGGCGATGAACGAGCGCCCAACTTCCGCGCCGGTCACGTAGAAGTCGAGAATGCGGCGGTCCTCGTCGCTTTTCGCCAGTTCCACCACGGAGGGCGTATCGGGCAGTTCGGCGAGCCGCTTGCGATTGAACTGCACCAGAATGTTGACGCGCTTGTTTTCAAGCCATTCGGGCTTGCTGCCGCTGAGCGTGTCCCATGACGTGAACGAAGCGTCGACCTCGCCGCGCTCCATGGCCAGAAGCGCGTTGGCGGAGGCCTGATAGCCGCCGATGATCTTGAATTTCGCGCCGCCCAGTCCGTTCAGCAGGCGCGGCCATCCTTCGGAGGGTGAGCCCGGGCCGGTGCTGGCGATGGGCGTTTCGCGTTGCAGGGCGTCCTTGTAGGTCTGCGTCTTAGAGGTTTGCCACGTCATCATCAGTTCGGTGATGTTGGTGGAGCGGCCGATCCATGTGAACTCGGCGGACTTGAACATGATGCCCTGCGTGCCGAGCATTTCCTCAAGCGCGATGGCCTGCGAGACCGTGCCCATGGCCGTGCCGTCCTTGGGCGCCACGGAGAAGAGATAATTCGCGGCGCGGAAGCTGCCCGCGCCCTGCATGGTCTGCGCGACGATGGTTGGCGAGCCGGGAATGTGCCGTCCAAGATGGCGGGCGAGCATGCGCGCGTAGAGGTCGTAACTGCCGCCCGGCGCGAAGCCGATGTAGAGATTTACGGTGCGGCCTTTGTAGAAATCTTCCTGCGCGTGCGCGGGTCCGGTGAATCCGACCACGCCTGCGAGCAGCGCCGCGGCGACCAGGGCCTTGCCAGCCATTCATGCCTCCCGATGATTGTTTTCTTGCAGCGCAATTGAACCGTTTGGGCGCGGCTTGGCAAGAGCTTGAGGCGAGGCCTCGCCTCAGCGCACGCTCTTGCGCATGACGCAGACGGTTTCCTTGTTGCCGACGGGCAGGGGACAGCGCACCCATTCGCCCGACTTCATGGCGCGGGGCATGAGTCCGTCGATCACGCCCTCCCAGTCGATCACGTAGTCGACGCGGGCGCGGTCGAGATATTCCTCGATCTGCTTTTTGCGGATGGCTGCCAGCGCCTCCACGTTCACCTTGCCGTCGAGGTTGATGACGTTGTCGTTGTAGAAGCCGACCACGCCGCTCTGGAATGCGCCGATGCGGCTGTCCTTCGGCAGGTTGCGCGCGACATAGCCGGCGGCGACCGAATGGCCGTCGCTGATGCCGCCGCGATGATGCGTCTTCCATGCCGCCCATACGTTGACGCTCGCGAACGCGACAAAGGCGCCGGCCGTCATGGCGCGTCGCACGCCCTCCGGCATCCGTGCGACGGCGGCGCCCATGACGACAAGGGACAGGATCGCGAGCGGCGCGGTGTAGCGCGGATAAAAATGCGCAGCCCAGAAGAAGGTGAAATACAGGAACGGCAGCACCCAAAGGCCGAGGCCCCATGCGGACAGGATGGCGGACGAGGACGGCGCCCATGTGCGCTCGCCGCGCGATGAGCGCATGGCAGCGACGATGAGCGCCAGCAGGGCAAGGGTGGCGGCGAGCGCGGCGAGCGGTTCGAAAAAGATCGGCGCCCATGGGGCGACGTTCTGCGCCACCGAGAGGATCATGGTGTCGGCGCGGCCATACGCGCTTGCCCAGTCGACGAGCGAGGCCTGCGCCGGGCCTGACGATGGCATGAACGTGCCGCTGACGCTGCGCACCCACAGGAGCCATGGGGCCGTCACGCACAGGGCGATGACGCCGGCTATCACGGCAGGCGCAAAGCCGAGCCTGCCGCGCATAAACAGGAGGCCGAACACGATGGCGGCGACGACGCCGAAATCGATGCGTCCCAGACCGCACAGGCCGATCAGCAATCCAAGGCCGGCAGCGAACGGCAACCCGGGCCTGCCGTCGCGAAGCATGTAGAGGCTCGCCCAGATGAGCGAAGCGATCAACACGAGATAAAGGCCTGTCTCCAGGCCATACGTGAATGTGCGGAACAGGTAGAAGCTCAGCGCGGCGCCGATGAACGCAATGGCTCCCGCCGTGTCGCGATCGGCGGACGGATCGAGCGCCAGGCGCGTGATGCGCTCGACCAGCAGGGCGAACACGATCACGTTGACGCCGCCTAGGACGATCATCGCGCGCGCGAAGTCGAACTTGTCGCCGCCGAAGGCCTGCACGAGCCACGCGACGCCCGCGAGCACGAAGGTCATCAGCGGCTGGATGCCCGTGACCACTTCGCCGAAATTGACGGTGAGACCTTCTCCGCGGGCCAGATTCCACGCCGCGAGCATGAGGTAATAGCCGTCCTCGCCGACCGGCTGATCGGAGAGGTAGGGAAAGAAGGAGTGCGTGGCGAGGCCCGTGGGGAAGCCCGCCTTGGCGCCGAAGGCCAGCAGCAGCGTGTAGGCGAGCGTCAGGACGGCGGCGGCCGCCTTCAGGGTAGCGGTGAACGTCATTCAGGAGCCTGCGGCAAGGTCCAAGCGGTTATGCCGTGTCGCGCGGATCGGGCAAGAGGGTTTCTGCGGGCGTATGTTCCGCTGCTGGAGCATCGCGCGGCGCAGAATCGCGTCCCGAAGGATTGCGCCGCACCAGCTTGCGCAAGCCGCGCACGATGGAGAACGGCCGGTTCACGATTGAGCCGGGCTTCTCGGGATCCTTGCGCACGATCGCGATCTCGCGTGTGTGGAATTGCTCCAGGCCCGGCCGGTGGGCGACGTGCAGTATCGTGGCAGATGGAAGCTCCTCGTCGATCAGCTCCATCATGCGAAGCTGGCTGGGCTCATCGAGCGCCGAGGTCGGCTCATCGAGGATGAGAATGTCGGGTTTCGCCAGCAGCGCGCGGCAGAAGCCGATGCGCTGCGCTTCGCCGCCAGAGAGAACCTGCGTCCAGTTTTCCTCGTCAGCGAGCCGTTCGGCCAGATGCGCAAGACCGCAGCGGCGCAGGATGGATTTGAGATCGTCGTCGGAGACGCCCTCGTCGCCACCCGGATACAGAAGCGCCTCGCGCAGCGTGCCCAGCGGCAGGTAGGGACGCTGCGGAATGAAGCCGATGCGCGCGCCCTTCGGCAGCAGGATCGAGCCCTCGCCCCAAGGCCACAGGCCCGCCACGGCGCGAATGAGTGTGCTCTTGCCGCTGCCGCTTTCCCCCTTGAAGAGCACGCGGTCGCCGGGCGCGATCGCGACGCTCGCGTCCTCGATGAGCATCTTTCCGTTAGAAAGGGAAATGCTGAGGTTCTCGATGCGAAGGGTCTCGTCGGGGCTTTCGCCGATTTCGATGCCGGCGGCCCCGGCGCTGATGGCGTCGAGGCTATTGAACAGATCCTGCAGGCCGGCGACGCGGCGGGCGGAGCCGAACCAGTCGGCCACGTTGATGGCGTTGTCGGAGAGCCAACCGAGCGCGGTCTGCACCTGGATGAACGCGCCCGCCACCAGCATCACCTCGCCCAGGGTCATGTCGCCGGCGACATATTTGGGCGCGACGAGCACGAGCGGCGCGACGGGCGCGAGCACGGTGTTGGAGGCGTTGATGAGCCCGACGCGTGAACGGTCGCGGATGACGAGATACCAACGGGCGATGAGATCGCGCAGGCTCGTGTCGAGCAGCGCGCGTTCGTCGTCCTCGCCGTTGATGAGCGCGACCTGCTCGGCCGAGTCGCGCACGCGCGTGAGTTCGTAGCGAAACTGCGCTTCGCCCGCCGCCTTGCTCTCGACGCTGCGCACAAGCGGGTTCGCGGTGAGCCAGGTGAGGGCCGACAGCAGCGCCGAATAGATGACGCTGGCGAACACCATGTAGCCGGGGATCTCGTAGCCCAGCACGTTCATCGACCCCGCCGTCTTCCACAGCACGCCGATGAAGCCGATGGCGGTGATGATGGACAGGATCACGCCGCCGGCCAGATCCACGAGAAGTTCGATGGCGATGCGCCCGTCTTCCGCGATGCGCGCTTCCGGCGTTTCGGAATGGTGGAGCGTCGAGAGCTTGTAGAAGCGCCGCTCGGACAGCCAGCGGCCGACGAGCCGTTGCGTCAGCCATTTGCGCCAACGCAGCTTCAGACGCGTCTGCGCATGGATGAGCAGGACGGAGGCAAGCGCGGCCGCGATGACGATGACGACGATGAGCCAGATGGCGCGCCAGATGCGCTCGCCG
>JAIEQX010000357.1 GCA_019747375.1 Beijerinckiaceae bacterium
TTCATGGGCGTGGCGGTGGATTATGGACGGTTGCTCGAGGCGCGAACCATCGCGCAATCCGCCGCCGATGCAGCCGCGCTCCACGCCTCCACCGTCGCGCTCGACCTCATGCAGAAGACCGACAGTTCGTCATCCGCCAATTCGTCATCGATCCTGACGGCGAGGCTGGCGGCCGAACAGGCGTTCAAGGCGAACCTTTCCACGTTCGGGCAAGCGACCGCGACGGTCGATATCAACGTGGTCCGGTCTGGACAGGTGGTGACCGCGACAGCCGCCTTCACGGTGTCGGTGCCGATGTATTTCGGCGAGTTTCTCGGAGCGCTCCGGCGCACGGCGGCCGGGACGGCGATTTCTACCGGGTCCATGCCGCTCTACACGGACCTCTACATGGCGCTCGACGTGTCGCAATCGATGGGGCTTGCCGCGTCGGACGTCGAGGCCAAGGAGCTTTTCAGCCTGACCTACAAGAAAGAGAAGAAGGCTGGAAATCCTGCGCCGACCGGCTGCGTCTTCGGCTGCCACGTTTCAAACAGCGGATATCTTTCAACCAGCTATCACGACATCGCCAAGGAAGCCGGCATCAACCTGCGCATCGACACGCTGAAGTCCGCGGTCACCAAGACGATCAATGCGGCCGAGACGAATTCGGCCGGGACAGGGATGTATCGTATCGGGCTGTATACGATGAGCCTGGCGTCGAGCAATTCGAAGACCTATGCGCTCAACGAACTGTCGTCGATCAAGAATGATTTTGCGAGCCTTCGGTCGGCGGCCGCGAAAGTCGATCTCGGGGCCAACAACAGCGGCGGCACGGGAGATTCCTTCTTCACTGAGCAACTGAACGCCCTGCGTTACAAGATCAAGTCCTACGGCGACGGAACTTCGCAGCTGAAGGCCAAGGCCTATCTGATGATCGTGACGGACGGATTGCGGGATGTATGGGGCAGCTGCGGCTACGGCCATTGCACGGCGGCCTTCGACCCCGGGGTCTGCACGCAGTTCAAGAACATGGGAGTGACGGTCGTGGTGATCTACACCACGTTCCTGCCGATCGTGGACGACCCGAATGCGAAGAAACCCACGCTGGCGCAGACTTACATCGATCTGGTCAAGCCGCACATCCTGCAGATCCCGATCAACCTGAAGGCCTGCGCGTCTGCGCCCGAGTGGTATACGGAAGCAAGCGACGGTACGGCGATCGATGCCGCCATCTCGCATATGTTCGCCCAGACCCTGCAAAAGTCCCGACTGACGAAATGATCGGCAAAAGCTGACGCCCCCAGCCGCGAGGCTTGGGGGCGCCGAGGTTTGTGTTGTCGCGCTCAGAGCTTCTTGGGGTTGCCGGCGAGGATCTCGAAGCGACGGCCTTTGCCGTCTTCGTCCGTAAAGGTTGCGATCTTGCCATCGACCGCGACCTTGTAGCAGGTCTCCTCGTCGTCCTCGGGGAATTCGAAGCAGACGTTCGAGCCCTTCACGGTCCATTCGCCCGTCGCGACTTCATCGTCGTCGAGCTGCTTCACCGAGCCATCCTTCAGGTAATATTCGAAGAAGGGGTCGCCGTCGGCGTTCTTGCCCGCAATCGTGTTGCCGACGAGCGCGGACCAGGCTTCGAGACCGACCAGCTTGCGCGTGCCGGCAGGCGCCTGAGCAACGACAGGCGCCTCTGACTTGCGCGGCGACGCCGTCAAAAGATCGGATGAGGCGGCGGCCGGGACGGCCGCCATCGAGGCGGCGCCGATGCGCACGTCCAGGTCCACTTTGGCGATGAAAGCCGCGGGGCTGTCGATCTGCATGATGTCGAGCGCGCCGAGGCTGCCGTTCTTGGGCTTCATCGCGATCGTCATGGTGGACGGGACCGTGATGAATTTTGAAACGGCGTCGGCGATCTGCAAGGCGTTCGGGGCGCCGCCGATGAAGACCGGGATGATCTGGCGCGCCATGGCGGCGGCCTCGGCGCGGAAAGCGGCGGGCGCCTTCTGTTGCTGTGCGGCTCCGAAGCCGATCGACTTTTCCACGATGCCGGAATCATCCAGCGAGATATCGACGCTGCGGACGTTGGCGGCCAGCAGGCCGGCGACGTTCTCGACCGCCGATTTTGTCATCAATGATGGATCGACGCCGCCAAACAGGGCGCGGACCTGCAAGGCGCCGGCGCCCAGGCCGGTCAAAGCCAGCTTGTCGAGCGTCAGCGTCCTGGCCGCCGGATCGTAGGTGGCGGCGTAATCGAGGCCGAGTTCGAGTTTTTCATAACCTGCCGCCGCGAGTTGGCCGCCGAATTCTGAAGCCGGCGGCGGCAGGATGGCGAGTTGCTTGAGCGCAAAGCCGGAACGCGTGAGCACGCCGTTGACGATGGCGGCTTCGGCATCGAGCCGGCCGAAGCGGACCGTGAAGCGGTTGCCCCCGACGGCGGTGGCCGGCGTGCTCGTGTCGGCGCCGGTGACGCTCAATCCGTCGAGCGACAGGCGCGAAAAGGCGAATGCGCCTGCGGGATTGAACAGGGCCGACAGATCGGCGTCCGCGATGGCGAGCGCGCCGGCCTTGATGTCGGTGACGGCGCCATCCGCAGACGTGCCCGTGCCGGCCGCGTCGGAGAAGCCGGCCTCAGCGGCGCGGCCGTCCGTGACGCCCGCCATTTTGACGTTGTTGAAGGTGAGGCGCGTGGTCTTGTTGGTGAGGACGACCGCCGGGACATCGATCCTTTCAGCCTTGAGGCGCGCGGCCAGCGCCTTGCGCTCGGCGGTCGGGGTGGCGGAAGAGAAGAGTTTGGCGAGTTCGTCCTGCGTCAGGTTCGCGCCGGTGATCCCGATCTTGCCCAACTGGATCTGGTTGTCACCGTCCGTCATGACTATGTTTTCAAGCGCCGCGTCGAGCGCGTGGGCCGGGCCGGTCAGATTGAGGAACGAGAGGCTGGTGGCGCAGGCTGCGAGAAAGACGCCTCTTGCAAGGCGCGTGGTCGTTGGGATCGTCATGGTGGTCCTCAAGGGAACAAGGCTGGCGAATCGTGACGGTTCGCCGGCGTTTCATATCCGGCGCCTCCTCTGTGCCAAGTGTAAAGATGGCGCGGGCTTTGCACATCTTTGCGAGATCGAGGTTGATGAATCGCCACGAGGCACGATGAATGAATTCAAAAGCGCGCTGACCGGACGTCGTCTTGCTGGGGCGTCGGCCAAGGCCTAGGGTTCGACGTCCGAACTGCTGCAGTCGTCGAAATCGTCATGATCCCCACTTCGAAAAACAATGCCGGTCGCCGCCATCTCCTGGCGGCTGCTGTGTTTTTCGTGTGCCTGGCGGCGGGCGTCGCGCTTTTCGAAGGCGGTACGGCGCCGCATGCGGGCGCGGCGACCGGGCTGCTCGTCGCTGCGTCAGCTCTCGTTTCAGGGCGCGCGTTGCTGTCCGTCGGAGTGACGTGCGCGCTGACCGTCGCGATCGCCGCCGGGGCGTGGATCAAACGCGAACGCAGCGGCTTCATCCTGCACGCCTGGGATCTTTTCGATTTCGAGCATTGGCGTTTTCCCGTCTCCGAGATCGCGCAGCAGCAGCCGCTGGCGCTTTCGGCGCTCGTCTTCGCGGCCATCTTCGGACTTGGCGCCTTGTTCTGGTCGTTACGGTTCGAGCGCGTGAACGTCTCCCGACCCTTTGCGGCGCTGGCCTGCCTTGCCTTGCTCGGGCTCACGGCTTTGTTCGCGTCGCTCAAGGGGGAGCCGCGGCAGACGCAATATACCTGGGAAGACCACAATCTTTCATCGTTCTATTCGTCGTGGCCCGAGGCGCTGGAGGCGCTGCGGCGCGGCCAGTTGTTTGAAAGCGGTCAGGCAAGCAACGCGGAAACGCCCCTGACGCGCGCCGTCGCGGCGCCGACCTGCGCGCCGCCCGGACGACCTCCGCATATCCTTCTCGTGCATCAGGAATCGGTGACGCCGCCGATGCCGCTCGCGGCGCTTCCCGGCCGGAATCTGGCGTTCGATGCGAAGCTTGCGGCGTTTTTCACATCGCATGACGGCGGGGTGCGCAGACTGCGGGTGGAAGCTTATGGCGGCAGCTCCTGGCTGACCGAGTTTTCGGTCCTGACCGGCATGGCGAGCCGCTTCTTCGGCGGAATGCAGAATTTCGTTCAGGTCTATATGACCGGCCGCGTCACGGACGCGCTGCCGAGCGTGCTGGCGCGGTGCGGCTATCGCAACGTCATGTTCTATCCCTACCTGAAGAATTTCTTTGGAGCCTCGCGCTTCTTCGAGTCGATCGGCCTGCGCGAGATCTTCGACCTGAAGGCGCAGGGCGCGCCAACCGCGATGGAGAAGGACAGCTTCTATTTCGGCAATGCGCTAGAGGAAATCGCACGACATCTCGAGGCGTCTCGACAGCCCTTGTTCGTGTTCCTGCAAACCATGGGCGCGCATTGGCCCTATGACGTGACCTTCTGGCCCGAGCGCAAGGTCGCGGGAGGCGGGCCGGGAACGGACCCGGAAATGCATGAATATCTGCGCCGTCTCGCCATGTCGCAGGCCGATCATGCGGAATTCCGTGCGGCTCTTGCGAGTCGCTTTCCAGGGGAGCGCTTCCTCATCGTCCAGTATGGCGATCACCAACCCCTGGCGACGCGCCGCTTCTTCGGCTTCAGCGACGAAGAGATCGAGGACATGAATCGTGCGCTTCCCGAGAATTCGCCGGCCTTCGAGACGTTTTATTCGGTGGAGGGCGTTAACTTCATCCCGGGGGCGCTTCCCGCCTATCCGCTGCTCGATGTCGCCTATCTGGGCGCCGTCGTGCTGACGCAGGCCGGCCTGCCGCTGCCTGAGTCCTGGCGCGAAAGGCTCGACCTGATGGCGCATTGCGGTGGCCTTTACGCGACTTGCGCCGATCGTGCGGCGGTGCTCGCCCTTCATCGCCGGCTCGTCGACATGGGCGCCGTGCGGGGGCGCTGAGCCATGGCTCGAATCACGGCCGCCAAGGCCGAGCCCGTGTTAACGAGGCGTTACCGGCTTGGCGCTATTTTGAACGACATGAGACATGAGTTCCGCGTATCCGTCCTGCGTCAGTTCGCTCTGGCCGCCCTGTCGGCGCTGGCCCTTTCGGGTTGCGGCGGGCCGCCTGCGCCCGTCCCGCACATGCCGCCGAAAGCCCAGTTCTCCGGGACCTATCCCAGCGATTTCCAGGTGCACGGCATCGATGTCGCGCGATACCAGATGGATATCGACTGGCACGCGGTGAAAGCGTCGGGCGTCGCCTTCGCGTTCATCAAGGCGACCGAGGGGGGAGATCATCTCGACTCCAAGTTCATGCAGAACTGGCAGGGCGCCAAGGCCGCGGGCGTGCCGCGCGGCGCCTATCATTTCGTGCATTGGTGCCGGCCTCCGCACGAGGAAATCGGCTGGTTCAAGCGCAACGTGCCTGTCGAGGCCGACGCGCTGCCGCCGGTGCTCGACGTCGAGGCGCAGCCGACCTCGAAAACGTGCAAGCGCAAGCTGCATCGCCCGGAAGTGCTCGCCGAAATGCGCGAGATGCTGATCGACATGGAGCGCCATTACGGCAAGCGCCCGGTGATCTACGTGACGGTCGATTTCTACGAACACATCATGCACCCGAACGAATTCTCGGATTATCCGATCTGGGTCCGCAGCACGAAACATTCGCCGCATGTGCCATATCCGGGGCGGCGCTGGACGTTCTGGCAATATCAGTCGGACGGCCGCGTGCCCGGCATCAAGGGCAATGTCGACCGCAATGCGTTTTTCGGAACGCCGGCGCAATGGCGCGCCTGGATGGACGGGCCGAAGTAGGCGGCTCGCCCGATCGCGCGTTCTGCTCTAATCTCTCCCGGACAGGGAGGACCGCGCCATGGCACAAAGCCCTTCGCTCGACTTCGGTCTCGGCGAGACCGCCGACCTCATCCGCTCGACGGCGCGCGACTTTGCCGCCGGCGAAATCGCTCCGCGAGCGGCGCAGATCGACGCCTTGAACGAGTTCCCCCGCGATCTTTGGCCCCGCATGGGCGCGCTCGGATTCCACGGCGTCACGGTCGAGGAAGAATGGGGCGGGGCAGGGCTCGGCTATCTCGAACATTGCCTGATCATCGAGGAAATCTCGCGCGCTTCGGCCTCCGTCGGCCTGTCGTATGGCGCGCACAGCAATCTCTGCATCAATCAATTGCGCCGCAATGGAAGCGGTGAACAAAAGCGTCGCCATCTGCCGAAGCTGATCTCCGGCGAGCATGTCGGCGCGCTCGCCATGTCGGAGGCCGGCGCGGGTTCGGACGTCGTTTCAATGACCACGCGGGCCGAGCGGCGCGGCGACAGGTTTCGGCTGAACGGCGCGAAAATGTGGATTACCAACGGGCCGGTCGCCGATGTGCTGATCGTCTACGCCAAAACCGACATGGCCGCAGGTTCGCGCGGCATCACGGCTTTCATCATCGAACGCGGCATGAAAGGTTTCTCCTCGTCGCCGAAGCTCGACAAGTTTGGCATGCGCGGTTCCGACACGTGCGAACTCGTGTTCGATAATTGCGACGTGCCGGAGGAAAATGTCCTGGGCGGCGTCGATAGGGGCGTCGGCGTGCTGATGTCCGGTCTGGACTACGAACGCGTCGTTCTGGCGGCGGGGCCGCTTGGAATCATGCAGGCTGCGCTCGATCTTGTTCTGCCCTATGTGCACGAGCGGCGTCAGTTCGGCCGCTCGATCGGCGAATTTCAGCTGGTGCAGGCCAAAATCGCCGATCTCTATGCGGGGATGAATGCGTGCCGCGCCTATGTTTACGCAGTCGCTCGGGCCTGCGATCGCGGAAACGTCACGCGCGAGGATGCGGCGGGCGTCATTCTTGTCTGCGCCGAGAAGGCGACCGCCGCCGCCCTCGACGCGATCCAGCTTTTGGGCGGCGCTGGTTATGTCAACGACAGCGCCGCCGGACGGCTGTTGCGCGATGCGAAGCTTTACGAGATCGGCGCGGGGACGAGCGAAATCCGCCGGATGCTGATCGGGCGCGAATTGTTCTCAAAATCCGGATGAACGCTAAAGCGCGACGCCCCGCGTGATCTCGGCATAGAGACGCTCGACATCGGCGCGGTCGCAGAGATACGGACCCTGCCGCAGGACCGCCGCCGTGCCGGCCGCGACCCCATAGGCGAAGGCCTCGCGCGGCCGCCGCCCGAGCGCCAGCGCATAAGTCATGGCGCCGACAAAAGAATCGCCCGCGCCGACGGCGCTCTTCGTCTCGACTTCCGGAGATTTCAGACGTAGCAGGCCTTCCCTGTCGGCGAAGACCGCGCCGTCCCGCCCGAGCGTCACGGTCAGATAATCGACGGCGCCGGTCCGCGCATAGGCGGCGATCGCCTCGTCCTGTTCGGCCGGGCTGCCGAGCTTTCTGCCGATCAACGATTCAAATTCGCCGATGCTCGGCTTGACGAGATGCACGCCGCCCCGCGCCAGGCTCGCCTTCAACTCGTCGCCCGAGGTGTCGAGCACGAATTTCGCGCCTTTTCGGGCCGCGATGTCCTGCACGCGCGTGTAGAAATGGTTCGGCATGCCGGGCGCAAGCGAGCCGCTGGCCACGAGATAATCGCAGTTCGTATCCTCGATCGCCGCGAGGCACGCGGCGCATTCCCGTTCGGAAATGGTCGGGCCCTCCGGCACGAAGCGATATTCAAGGCCGCTGGATCGCTCGAACACGACCTGGCTGATCCGTGTGTCGCCGGCGATCGGGATGGTGTGGTGATCGAGGCCAAGCCGTTCGATCAGCGCGTCCAGCACGGGGCCCGTCGCGCCGCCCGCCATATAGAGGGCGCGCGCCTGACCGCCGAGTTCATGGATGACGCGCGTGACGTTGACGCCGCCGCCGCCCGGCGTGAAATGCTCCTTGCTCGTCCGGATCTTGCGGATCGGCTGGATTTTTTCAGTCTCGCAGGCGCCATCTATCGCCGGATTGACCGTCAGGGTGACGATGCAGGGCGGGTTCGCGCTCGGGTGTGCCGGCAATGTGTCGTCCTCCTCGGGCTGTCAGTTCACTCAAAACGGGCTGCGGCCCCGAGCGTTGCAGCATTTGTCTCACAAACCGGCGCGGCTCGGCCATCGGAATGCCGGGGGCTCTCCACACCCAGTGAAGGAGGCTCGCCACAAGGGCGTCGCCTCAGGGGGGTGAAGACTGGTATGAGAAGGGGACTGCGCGGTCCGCCGTGACGAGATCTGAATTCGGAGATTATGCATGCTGAAGCTTTGGGGACGGCTGAACTCGATCAATGTGCTGAAGGTCGTGCTGGCGCTTGAGGAGATCGGCCTTGACTACGAGCGCACCGATGCGGGGCTGAGCTATGGCGTCAACAACACGCCCGAATATCGCGCCATGAACCCGAACGGCCTCGTTCCCACCATCGACGACGATGGCTTCGTGCTTTGGGAATCCAACGCCATCGTGCGCTATCTCTGCGCCGTCCACGCGGCGGGCCGCCTGTGGCCGGAGGATCCGCGCGTGCGCGCGGATGCGGACCGCTGGATGGACTGGCAGACGACGACGCTCAATTCCCTGATGGTGCCGAGCTTCGCAGGTCTGGTGCGAACGCCGCCCGAGAAGCGCAACGCCGAGGCGATCGAGACGTCCCGCAGCAAGACCGATGCGGCCGTCGGCCTGCTGGACGCCAAGCTCGAGGGCCAGGATTACATTGCCGGCGGATCGTACAGCATGGCCGACATTGCGCTCGCGCCGATCATGCATCGCTGGCTCAACATGCCGGTGGAGCGTTCGCGTTACGAGAACGTGGCGCGCTGGTACGCCAATGTGATGGCGCGGCCGGTCAGTTCCAAAGTCCTGACGCTGCCGATCACCTGAAGATCTGTTCGCCTTCCGGAGCCGAAGATGTCCCTGAACCCCGAACTCGTGGCGACGCTGAAGCAGGTGTCGACCGCCACGATCACGCTCGTGCTTCTCAAAAAGGGGTTGCGGCAGATCTGGATGAAGGGGCCGATGCCGCTCGCGACCGCGCAGGGCCAGCGGATCGTCGGACAGGCGTTCACGCTGCGCTTCGTGCCGGCCCGCGAAGATCTGGCGACGCCCGAATCCTGGTCGTCGCCGAAATCCACGCGCGCGGCCATCGAGGCGATGCCGGAGGATTGCATCGCCGTGGTGGACGCCATGGGAGTGCAGGACGCCGGAATTTTCGGCGACATTCTGTGCGGCCGCATGGCCAAGCGCGGCGTTGCGGCGCTGATCACCGACGGCGTGGTGCGCGACGTTTCCGGCGTGCTGGCGACGGGTCTGCCGGTCTGGTGCTCCGGGGTGGCGGCGCCGGCGTCGGTCGCCAGCCTGACATTCGTCAACTGGCAGGAGCCGATCGGTTGCGGCGGCGTCGCGGTGTTTCCCGATGACGTGATCGTGGCGGACGGCGACGGGGCCGTGCTCATACCCGCCGCCATGGTCGATGAGGTCGCGCGGCTCGGCCTCGAGCAGGAGAAGCTCGAAGCCTGGATCATGCGCGAGATCGAGGCCGGCGCCGCGCTGCCCGGACTTTATCCGCCAAACGCCGAAACGAAGGCGCGCTACGAAGCCTTCCGGGCGAAAGGCTGATGATGTCGGCGCGCGGATGCGGGCGCTGAGGCCATGTTCTTCATCGTGTCGAAAATTTTCTGGCTGGTCGTTCTGCCGTCGAACTTTCTGGCGCTGCTGACGGCGCTCGGCGTCGGCTTGACGTTTACGCGCTGGCGAAGGTCCGGGAGGGCGCTTCTCGTATGCGTCGTCGCGGCCTTGATCGCCGCGGGCTTTCTGCCGCTCGGCGGGCTGTTGCTGGCGCCTCTGGAAAACCGTTTCCCCCGGCCGGGCCCGGACGCTCCGGCGCCCGACTACATTCTCGTTCTCGGGGGCGCGATGGATACCGACTTGACGCAAGCGCGCG
>JAIEQX010000087.1 GCA_019747375.1 Beijerinckiaceae bacterium
CTTATGTCGCTCGCCGCCGGCGCGCCGCAGGAAACCCCGACCCTGATCGAGCCCATCGCCCGCATCGAGCCCCAGGATCCGGTCGAACGGCCGGATCCGGACAGCGCGCGCGCCAAATCGGAAGCCGCCAAGGCCGGCGGCGCCGCCGGCGCCACGATCCGGGTCGATCTCGACCGCGTCGAGCGCCTGATCGATCTCGTCGGCGAACTGGTGATCAACCAGGCGATGCTGTCGCAGCGCGTCGCCGAAGCGCGCCTGTCGCGCTCCTCCGCGCTCGCCATGGGCCTCGACGATCTCGAGCAGCTGTCGCGCGAGATCCAGGACAGCGTCATGGCGATCCGCGCCCAGCCGGTGAAGCCGATCTTCCAGCGCATGTCGCGCGTGGTGCGCGAAGCCGCCGACATGACCGGCAAGACCGTCACGCTCCATTGCGAAGGCGAGGCGACCGAAGTCGATAAGACCGTCATCGAGCGCCTCACCGATCCGCTGACCCACATGATCCGCAACGCCATCGATCACGGCATCGAGAAGCCGGAAGCGCGCCTTGCCGCCGGCAAGCCGGAATCGGGACACATCAAGCTGTCGGCCACGCATCGCTCCGGCCGCGTCGTGATCGAGGTTTCGGACGACGGCGGCGGCATCAACCGCGAGCGCGTGCTCTCCGCCGCGATCTCGAAGGGCCTCGTCGATCCCGAAGCGCAGCTCTCCGACGAGGAGATCGACAACCTGATCTTCCTGCCGGGCTTCTCCACCGCCGCCACCGTCACCGACATGTCGGGCCGCGGCGTCGGCATGGACGTGGTCAAGCGCTCCATCCAGGCGCTCGGCGGGCGCATTTCCATCTCGTCGCATCCCGGCCGCGGCTCGTCCTTCGTGATGAGCTTGCCGCTGACGCTCGCGGTGCTGGACGGCATGATCGTCAGCGTCGCCAACGAGACGCTCATCGTGCCGCTGACCGCGATCGTCGAAACCCTGAAGCCGCGTCCCGAGGACGTGTTCGACATGGGCGGCGACACCCGCGTCATCCGCATCCGCGACACGTTCACGCCGCTGATCGACATCGGCCAGGTGCTCGGCTACCGCAGCGAAGCCGCCGACCCGGCCAATTGCGTCGTCGTGCTGATCGATCTCGAAGGCCATGCGCGCCGCGCGCTTCTGGTCGACACGATCCAGGGCCAGCGTCAGGTCGTCATCAAGAGCCTCGAGGCGAATTATCGCCGCGTCGACGGCATCGCGGCCGCCACCATCCTGGGCGACGGACGCGTCGCGCTCATCCTCGACGCCGACGCCGTCGTCGCCAACGCCCATTCGCAGGCCGCCGTCGCGCCTGAAATCTTTGAACCCGCGGAGTGACACAGACCATGAGCCAGACTTCCGATTCCTCCACGAGCCGCGAGCTCATCGCCTTCCGCATCGACGGCCGCGAGTTCTGCGTCGACATCATGCAGGTCCGCGACATCCGCGGCTGGACGCCCGCGACCCCGCTGCCGCATTCGCCACACTACGTGCGCGGCGTCATCAACCTGCGCGGCGCGGTCCTGCCGGTCGTCGATCTCGCGGCCCGCCTCGGCTTCAAGCCCTCCGAGCCGACGGTGCGCCACGTCATCATGGTGACGCAGGTCGAGCACCAGATCGTCGGCCTGCTGGTCGACGCCGTCTCCGACATCCTGACGGTGACCGAAGCCGACATCCAGCCGACTCCCGATCTCGCCTCGGAACTCGCCAAGACGTTCCTGCGCGGCGTGCTGGCCATGGATGGCCGCATGATCAGCATGATCGCGCTCGACCATGTCCTGCCGGCCAAGGAAGCGTTGGCCGCATGATTCCCCAGAGACCGGCTCAGACCCTCGGCCAGCGCGACCGGAGCATCGTCCCCGGCGAGTTCCTGCTGACGGCGGAAGATTTTCGCACGATCGCCCAGACGATGTACTCGGACGCCGGCATCCACATGCCCGAATCCAAGGCCACGCTGGTCTATTCGCGCCTCGCCCGCCGCCTGCGCGCGCTGGGTCTCGAGAGCTTCCGGTCCTATTGCGAACTGATCACCAGCAGCAACGGCGTCGACGAACGCCAGAAGATGCTGGCGGCCCTCACCACCAACGTGACGCGCTTCTTCCGCGAGCCGCATCACTTCGAACATCTGAAAACCCGCGTCCTGCCGCAGCTTCTGAAAGCGGCGGCGCGCGGCGAATGCGTGCGCATCTGGTCGGCCGGCTGCTCCAACGGCCAGGAAGCCTACACGATCGCGCTCGTCATCCTGTCGCTGATGCCCGACGCCGGACGCCACGACATCAAGATCCTGGCCAGCGACATCGATCCCAATGTGGTCGAGGAAGGCCGCGTCGGAGTCTATGAGGCCGGCGCGCTGGCCGACGTGAATCCCGAGCAGCGCCGGCGCTTCTTCGAGCGCCCCTCGGGCGATGGCGCCGGCGCGTTCAGCGTCACCGACGACATGCGCGCGCTGGTCACGTTCCGTGAGCTCAACCTGTTCGCCAAATGGCCCATGAAGAAGCCGTTCCAGGTCGTCTTCTGTCGAAATGTCGCGATCTATTTCGACCAGGAGCACCAGTCCAATCTCTGGAAGAAATTCATGTCTGTCATCACGCCGGGCGGCGTCCTCTACATCGGCCATTCCGAGCGCCTCGTCGGCGAAGCCGCGGCGAAATTCGTCAATGACGGCATCACCACATGGCGTCTGCCCGAAGGAGTCCGGGCATGAGCGCCGCGCGCACCCGCGTCCTGATCGTCGACGATTCCGCCACCATGCGGCAGATCATCCGCGAGATCCTGTCGAACGACCCGCAGCTCGAAGTCGTGGGCGAAGCCTGCGATCCGCATCAGGCGCGCGAGGCCATCAAGTCGCTCGACCCGGACGTGATCACGCTCGACGTCGAAATGCCCGGCATGAACGGCCTCGATTTTCTCGAGCGCCTCATGCGCCTGCGCCCGATGCCCGTCGTCATGGTGTCGACCCTGACCTCGCGCGGCGCGGAGACAACCATCCGGGCGCTCGAACTCGGCGCCTTCGACTGCGTCGCCAAACCCCGGCTGAACGATCTCGACTCGATCAGCCATCTCGGCCAGATGGTGAAGCTCGCGGCCGCCAGCCGCGCGCGGCCCCGCATGGCGGCTTCGGCCTCGCCCGCCCCGGTGCGCCGCCCCGTGCCTGCCGGCGGCCCGCAGAGCAACCGCCTGATCGCCATCGGGTCCTCGACCGGCGGCGTGGAAGCGCTCATCACGCTGATCGGCGCATTTCCGGAAAACTGTCCCCCGACGGTGATCACCCAGCACATGCCGGCGCTGTTCACCAAGCCGTTCTCGGCCCGCCTCGACCGCCTGTGCGCCCCAAAAGTCTGCGAGGCCTGGCATGGCGCGCCGATCGAACAGGGCTGCGTCTATGTGGCGCCCGGCGGAAAGGCTCATCTCACGGTGCGCGGCAAGCCCGGCGCGCTGCGGTGCCATCTCGTGGAGACCGATCTCGTCAACGGCCACCGGCCGTCCGTCGACGTCCTCTTCCATTCGGTGGCCCAGGCCGTCGGAGGGCGCTCCGCCGGCGTCATCCTGACGGGAATGGGACGCGATGGCGCGCTTGGCCTGGCCGCCATGCGCAAGGAAGGAGCCATCACGCTCGGCCAGACGGAAGAAACCTGCATCGTCTACGGCATGCCCAAGGCCGCCTACGAGATCGGCGCAGTCGAGAAGCAAGTCCCGTTGCACAACATGGCCGCAGAGCTGTTCGCGGCCCTCGGGGATAAAAGGTAAAAGGATCCAACGCATGTCATTCCTTCAACAACTCAAGGTCCTCATCGTCGACGACACGTCGACGAGCCGGATGCTGATCCGTGACGGTCTCGAACAGCTCGGCATCCGCAACATCATCCACGCCAACGACGGCGAGCAGGCGCTGAAGATGATGATGAGCACGCCCGCGCATCTGATCATTTCGGATTTCAACATGCCGAAGCTCGACGGACTGCAGCTGTTGCAGGCCATCCGCAGCTACAAGCCGACCGCCGCGACGCCGTTCATCATCCTGACCGGCAAGGCCGACGCCACCGTGCTGGCCCGCGGCCGCGCGCTCGGCCTGAACAATTATCTGATGAAGCCCGTCGACATGGACGCGCTGAAGCGCGCCATCGAGGGCGTCGTGGGAAAGCTGAGGTAATCATGGCCTCCCTCGCCACCGGCAACCACATCATTCAGGGCGAGTACCGCGTCACTGCGGATCCCGACGTCGCGCTGACGACGCTCCTGGGATCCTGCGTGGCGGCGTGCATCTGGGATCCGCTGCTGCATGTCGGCGGCATGAACCACTTCCTGCTGCCTGGCGACAATGAACAGCAGATCCGCGACTCCGAGCGTTTCGGCGTCCACCTGATGGAACTGCTCGTCAACGCGCTGTTTCGCCATGGCGCCTCGCGCCAGCGGCTCGTCGCCAAGCTTTTCGGCGGCGCGAACATGAACTCGCAGCTGGCCGACATCGGCTCGCGCAATGCGGAATTCGCCCAGCGCTTCCTGCGCAACGAGGACATCAAGATCGTCGGCGAAAGCCTCGGCGGCGACCGTGCGCGCAAGCTGCAGTTCTGGCCCGCCACCGGTCGCGCGCGCCAGATGTTGCTGCCCAAGGATGTCGCCCCGAGCGAGCCGAGGAAGACCCTCGTTCCAGATCTTGCCGGAAGCGGCGCCGTCGAATTGTTTTGAAGGTGTAATATGCGAGCCCAACTGAATCACGCCCAGCCTGTCGACGACGCAGCCTCCAGCCTTTCCGTGAAGGACGGCCTGCGCCGCGCCATGGCGGAACTCGCCGCCATCCGCGCCAAGACGGAAGAATCCTTCGAGCAGATCCGGCTGCATTTCGGCGACCATGCGCTCGACGATCCCGCCACCATCGTGGCGATGCAGAGCGTCGACGCGCTGAGCCAGCATCTGGCGGCCATCGAGGTCTATCTGGGCAATCTGTCGACCGCGAGCCTTGAAGCGCGCATCGACCATGCGACGGCGGCGCGCGGCATCACCTTGTCGGCGGTCGCCGATCGCCTCGTGACGCATCGCGACCGCACCGGCGCCACGCAGGCTTCCGGCACGTGCGATTTCTTTTAAGCATTTACGTAACGTTAGCTATGTCACTGTTCGGAATATCAAATTGGGACAGAATCAGGCAATTTTATCGGAATTGCCAAGTCCCCGGTAAGGACAACTTTAAGGGGAAACGTGTTTACTGGCTCATGACAACGGACTGAGAAAACAACCTCTCCTCACGGCATGCTGCCAATTCCGTTGCACCGGTGAAAGCCCGGTATGTCCCTCAGTTTTGAGTTCAAGGGACATAAGAATATGACCAGCCTTCTGACCAACGCCTCCGCCATTACCGCGCTCCAGAATCTGAGCGCCACCAACAGATCGATGCAGACGACGCAGGACCGTATCTCGACGGGCATGCGCGTCTCGAGCGCCGCCGACAACGCCGCCTACTGGTCCATCGCGACCACGATGCGTTCCGACAATGCCGCCATCTCCACCGTCAAGGACGCGCTCGGCATGGGCGCCGCCACTGTCGATGTGGCCTCCGCCGCCATGAAAGCCACGGGCGACGTGGTCTCCGAAATCAAGGCCAAGCTCGTCGCCGCGCGCGAGCCCGGCATCGACCGCGCCAAGGTCCAGGCTGAAATCACCCAGCTGCAGGACCAGATGTCGAGCATCGCCGATTCCGCCGTGTTCTCGGGCGAGAACTGGCTGTCGGTCGATTCCGCGGCGGCCGGCTACAACGCCACCAAGAGCGTCGTGTCGTCGTTCTCGCGCTCCAGCGGCGCGATCACGATCGGCACCATCGACATCGACGTCGGCGGCACCAAGCTTTACGACGCCGCCGATCAGTCCGGCATCATCGACAAGGACCGCACTGTCGGCGCCTCGACCATTGCGGTCGCCGACATCGACATTTCGGCCCTGACGGATTCGACCGCCGATCTGACGACGCTCGACGAATATATCAACATCGTCGACGAGGCCCTGACCGACGTCACCAGCGCGGCGAGCGATCTCGGCGCCGCCAAGAACCGCATCAGCATGCAGACGGAATTCGTCTCCAACCTGATGGACGCCGTCACCAAGGGCGTCGGCCAGCTGGTCGACGCCGACATGAACCAGGAATCGACCCGCCTCCAGGCCCTGCAGGTCCAGCAGCAGCTCGGCGTGCAGTCGCTCTCCATCGCCAACCAGAACAGCCAGCAGATCCTGTCGCTCTTCCGCGGCTGATCCCCTGACATCTGACGGGCCGCGTCCGCGCGGCCCGTCAACGTGACGGAACCACTCGCGCGCGCCGGATGTTCGCCAGCATCAGACTGGAGTCCGGACCCATGATCAGAATTTTTGCGACGACGCTTGCGCTCGGCCTGTTCTCGGCCACGCCCCTGATGGCCCAGACGCCCGCCGGCACGCCGCCCAAGCCGGCCTCTCCGGCCTCGTCGCAAACCTCCGCGCCCTCCGGAGACGTCAACGCCAACGCCCCGAAGGGCCCGGCGCTGGCCGAAGAGCCGCATGGCTCGGGCTCCGTGCACGAGGAGCTGAAGGCCGAAAAGGCGAATCCGAAGAAGTGACGCCTATTCGAAGAAGCGCCCGTCCTTGAAGATCGTCGGCACGCGCTTGTTCTCCTTCGAATGGCCCGGCATCGCCTCGCCCTGCGCGTTGACGCGGGGCGCGCCCACGACCTTGCCGGTCTTGGCGCCGACCCGGTAGAGGATCAGCTCTTCGCTGCTGATCGCCTCGAACCGGTAATAGGCGCCGGCCGGGATCATGATTCCTTCATGCCGGCCGATGTCGGTGGGCTTGTCGTCGCGATCGTAGAAGCGCGCCCGTCCCTGCAGCACCAGGAAGCTGTGGTCCTCCGACGCATGGGCGTGAAGTCCGTTTTCGCCGCCCGACGCATAGACCTTCAGGCGCAGCTGCAGCGTGTCGGTGGCGGCCAGAACCGTATCGGTGCGGCCCTGCTCCAGCAATTGCGCCCGCAGCCTGTAGAAACTCGCCTGCGGCGCGGCGCTGTCCTGTTCGGCGGTCGTCGTCATGCTGCATCTCCTATTTGGTCGAAGCCGCGGGATTGATCAGGGCCGAGGCCCGCTGGACGATATCCTTCGGCGCCGCATAGGCGCCGGCCAGCAGCGTCTCGATCTGTTCGCCCGTCAGCGGCTCGATCTCGAGTTGCGCGCGCGCCGCTTCGGCGATGAACTCCGGGTCCTTCATGGTGGCGTCGAAAGCGCGGCGCAGCGCCGCCACCCGTTCGGCCGGGACGCCCGGCGGCGTCGAGAACGGCCGCCCCATCTCCTGCCGGATGAGAATGAGCTCCAGCACCTTCCGGTCGGCGTCATTGCTCACCAGGTCCAGCGCGCTCGGCGTGTCGGGCAGGTCCGGCAGCTTGTCGAACGCCATCTGCACCAGCACGGTGATCTTCTTCTCGTTGATCCAGTGCGCGCGCGACGCCTTGATGGTCGACCAGGCGAGGCCGCATACGCCGTCCACCTCGCCGCTTTCCATCGCGATGGCGTCGCCCTGGCCGGGCTCGTAGCCGGCGATCACCTTGATCTTCGTGCCGATCAGCGTGTTCAGAATCTTCGGCACGATGACGGTGTTGGAGGTCGCGCCCGCGCCCGCCGCCGTGAAGCCCAGCGTGCGCGCCTGCTCGATGGTCTTCACCGGATGCAGATGCCAGACCGCGCAGACGTTCTGCAGCTTGCCGATCGAGCCGAGCCAGTGGAACGCGCGGCCGTCGAACTTGGCCCCCGGATTGCCGAACAGCGGGTCCATCGCGATGCCGTTCGTATGCGCCGCGATGGTGAGCCCGTCCTTGTCGCTGGTGTTGGCCAGCGTATTGGCCGCCGCCATGCCGCCGCCCGCCGGCAGGTTCTTGGCGATGATCGAGGGATGTCCCGGCACATGCTTGCCGAAGTGCCGGGCGAACACCCGCGCATAGGCGTCGTAGCCGCCCCCCGCGCCGCTGCCCACCAGCAGGTTGATCTGCTTGCCGCGATAGAAATCCTCGACGCTGTCGGCGCGCACCGGACCCGCCGGGAGCGCCGCCGCCAGCAGCGCCAGCCCCGCGGCCGCGGACAGTTTCGCGCGCCCGCCCGCGCCGCCCCTCATGGCTTCGACCATCGCATCGCCTCCCCTGGTGGTCCGCCTGCGCGTGGCGCGGCGGATCTCGTCCTGTCGTCAAAATTCGCGGAACAGCCGGCCGAATCCGTCGATCTTCTCGTCCACGCCGCAGCGCCGCAGCCCGTCCCAGACGATCGCCTGATGCGCCCCCAGCGCATTGACGCCGAACTCCGCCTCGAGAATGTCGAGCGCATGCGCGGTCGGCCAATGCGGCGATGGAAACAGGATCGTGTCGGCCTCGGGATGCGCCTTCAGGAGCGTGCGGCCCATCTCCACCGCGCCATGCTGGGGAATGGCGCCGATGCGGTTGAACGGGCTGCCCCAGCACATCCGTCCCACCACCTCGCAGCCCATCAGGGTCTCGTAGCTGCCGCTGATCCGCGCCGTGTCGCTCTCCGCATAGGGATGGGCCAGCACGGCCTTGCGCACGCCGAGCTTGCGCGCCGCCGACACCTGCGCGGAAGCGCTGGACGAGACCTTGACGCCGAGTTCCGCCTCCATGGCGGCGCACAAGGTCTCGGCATTGGCGTAGCCCTTGTTGAGATTGATCGGCACGCCGCCGAGGCACACGAGATCGACGCCCGCGTCGCGCATCTCGCGCGCGGCCCGCAGGCTGATCTCGTAGGAATCGTCAAGTTCGGTCGCCGACCGCACCACGATGGCGAGCGACGTCACCACCAGCGTCACGCCCTTGGGGACGATCTGGTAGAATTCGTACGGAAACACCTCGGTGGTGAGCGGCGGCGACGTATATCCGATGCGGGCCCTGTGCCCATAGGCGCGCGGATCGAGTTCGGCCATGTCTCCTCCCTGCGGGAGCGTTCTCCCGGTGGGGCTGCCGTCTGCGCGGGCCCCTTTCTTGTCGGTCGAGTGTGCCCCGCCGCATCGGCCGCCGCAAGGCCCGGCCGGTTTCGAAAGCCGCGCTTGATCATCCGGCTCCCCGCCCCATTTCGGGCGGGACTCCTCGGGGCCAAGGCGCCCGGGGCCTGACATGATCTGCGGCGACGGAGACGAACCGATGCCACGCTTCTATTTCGACCTGCACGCGGATCTCGCGGTCGAGACCGATCTGGTCGGGGCCGAATTTCCGCATGCCGATGCCGCGCTCGCGGACGCGCGCCGCCGCGCCCTCGCCCTCGTGGCCGAAGCCCGCGCCAGCGGCAAGCCGTCCAGAATCGCCTCCATCGTGGCGCGGCGCCAGAACGGCGACGTGGCCGGCGCCATCATCCTGCGAACGCCCGACGGGCCGGCTGAAAAATGACCCGGCGGCGCGGCCCGCTGTCGGGAATCCCGGGCCTCGCGCGTCCTTCGTGCAGGCCAAACGAAAGGAGACCAGCATGTCTTACGTCGACGGATTCATTCTCGCGGTGCCGAAGGACAAGATCGAGGCCTACAAGAAGATCGCCGCCATCGCGGGCGAAGTCTGGATGGAGCTCGGCGCGCTCGCCTATGTCGAATGTATCGGCGACGACGTGCCCTACGGCACGCTCACCTCGTTCCCGCGCGCCGTCCAGGCGACCGACGACGAGGTCGTGATCTTCTCGTGGATCGTCTACCGCGACCGCAAGAGCCGCGACGACATCATGGCCAAGGTCATGGAAGACCCGCGCATGAAGGCCCAGATGGACAACATGCCGTTCGACGGCAAGCGCATGATCTTCGGCGGCTTCGAGGCGTTCCTCGAACTCTGAGGCGCCTCACGCCACCAGGTCGCGGTGAGCCGCGGACCGCCGCAGCCACGCGGAGGCGTAGCCGCAGAGCGGCCTGATCCTGAGGCCCTCGGCGCGCGCCAGGGCGGCGATCTCGCCCATCAGGCGGCTGGCCGCGCCGGCGCCGCGCAGCGGCGGCGCGGCCTCGACATGCAGGATCGACAGCACGCCCTGGGCGCGACGGTAGTTCGCAAAGACC
>JAIEQX010000032.1 GCA_019747375.1 Beijerinckiaceae bacterium
GGGCGGCGCGGCGCGCCGGCACCGGGCGATAGAGCTGCTTGGTGGCCTCCACCAGATGCAGGCCCGCGCCCGGCAGGGCCAGCTTCACCCCGATCGCCTCGAAAACCGGGGCGGCCTTCAGGAAGAACGGCCGGGCGAAGGGCGGCACATACAAAGCCTCGGCCCAGTGGATCGGCGAAAACAGCGTTTCGCGCAGCAATTCGCGGAGCTGGCTCTTGGAAAACGGCTGCCCCTGCCCGAACGGCGTCGTGTCGACGCGCGACCACAGCCCGCGCCGGTTGGGCGCCACCACGATCACGCGGCCGCCCGGCGTCAGGATGCGCCAGATCTCCGCCAGCACGTCGCGCGGATGCTCCAGCGTTTCGAGCGCATGCACGACGATCACCCGGTCCATGCAGGAATCCGGCAAGGGCAGCATGCTGGATTCGACCAGCGCCGAGGCCGAGAGCCCGTGGGCCGGCCAGTTCACCACGCCCTGCTCGGCCGGCATGAAGGCCAGGACCCGCACGGCCTCTTCGCGCAGCGGACCCAGATAGGGGGTCGCATAGCCGATGCCCATCACCGACAGGCCGACGCAGTTCGACCAGCGCTCGCGCAGGATCTGCGAGACGAGCCGCCGCGCGACCTGGCCGAGCGGGGTCGAATAGAAAGTGCGGAGATCCACGACATCGAGCGCCATGCGCCCTATGTGACATGTTCGGGCGGGCCGGAAAACCCGCCGCCGCCGCATTCCCTCCGCCCGGAGGGCCCCGCCGCATTGATTCCCGAGCATCGCTTGGCTAGCGTCCGCGCACATTTGAAGAGGACACCCCATGGCCGCCCAGCTTCACCAGTTCATCTGCCTGTCCGACAATTTCGGTGTCCTGCTGCATGATCCCGACACCGGCGCGACCGCCACGATCGACGCGCCCGACGCCGCCCCGGTTCTCGCGGCGCTGGAGGAAAAGGGCTGGACCCTCACGGACATTCTGGTGACGCACAAGCACGGCGACCATATCGACGGCGTCCCGGCCCTGCGCAAGCGCTTCCCCGAAGCCCGCCTCGTCATCCCGGCCGGAGAAGCCGACAAAATCGAGGCCGTGACCGGCAAGGCCGATGCGCGCGTGCGGGAAGGCGACGACGTCCGGGTCGGAGGGCTGGTCGCCCAGGTGATCGAGACCCCCGGCCATACGGCGGGCCATGTCGTCTATTTCTTTCCCGAGGAAGAAGTGCTGTTCGCCGGCGATACGCTGTTTTCGCTCGGCTGCGGCCGCGTCTTCGAGACGTCCATGACGGTGATGTGGGAATCCCTCGTCAAGCTGGCCGGCCTGCCGGGCGACACGCGGGTCTATTGCGGCCATGAATATACGCAGGCCAACGCCCGCTTCGCCCTGACGGTCGATCCCGACAACATCCTGCTGCAGAATCGCGCCCGCGATGTCGCCGAGCAGCGCGAACGCGGCGAGCCCACCCTGCCCACCACCATCGCGCTCGAACTCGCCACCAATCCGTTCCTGCGCGCCGACGACCAGGGCGTGCGCGCCGCGCTCGGCATGCAGGACGCCGATCCCGCAGCCGTGTTCGGCGAATTGCGCGAACGCAAGAACAAGGCCTGAGCGATGGGACATTCCTACCAGCACGGCGGGCTTTCGGCCGACGACGTCATCCGCCGGCTCGAACTCGCGCCCCATCCCGAAGGCGGCTATTTCCGCGAGACCTATCGCGATCCGGCCTGCGACCCGCAGGGCCGGTCGCGCTCGTCGCTGATCTATTTCCTGCTCGGCGCCGGCGACGTGTCGGACTGGCATCGCGTCGACGCCGTCGAGGTCTGGCATTATTACGCCGGGGCCCCGCTGGTCCTGAGCCTGTCGCAGAACGGCCATGACGCTTCGGCGGTTCATCTGGGCGCGGATCTTCTCGCCGGCCAGAGGCCGCAGGTCGTGGTGCCGGCGGATTGCTGGCAGACCGCCGCGAGCCTCGGCGCCTGGACGCTGGTGGGCTGCACCGTGGCCCCGGCCTTCGACTTCGCGAAATTCGAGCTCGCGCCGCCCGGATGGCGTCCAACGCCAAGATCCTCAACACGATCTTAACTGGTAAACGTCATCATCCCCGCTCTGGACATGAGAGGCCCGGCCTCTTCCTGACGAGGCTCGCGATGACATCCCAGCAGCAGACGCGCGAAGAATCGACTCGCCAAGAGCCGTCGCGCGGACCGGTCCCGTTGACCGGTCACGACCCGCGCGCGGTGCTGAGCTCCATCGGCGAGGCCACCTACGACTGGGACATTCTGGCCGACCGGCTCGACTGGAGTCCGAACGTCGGCGACGTCCTGATGATCGACAACACCCATACGATCGCCGCCGCCTCGCACTGGCACTCGCTGCTTGCGCCCGAAAGCCCCTCCTCGCCCAACGACGCCGTGACGCGCTCCGACGCGCAGGATCTGGGCGCTGGCGTTCCCTATCACGTCACTTACGCCTTGGTGCTCGACCCCGGCGAACGCGCGCCCCGCACCTGGATCGAGGACACGGGCCGCTGGTTCGCCGGCGCCGACCAGCGGCCCGCCCGCGCCCGCGGAGTGATCCGGGTCGTGCCCGATTCCGGCCTGATCGGCCGCAGCGGCAGCGGGTGCGACATGCTCACCGGCGCCCAGACCCGCGCCCAGCTGCTGGAACGCGCCGAGCGCATGTTCACCCATGCGGGCCGCGCCAAGACCAGCTTCGGCCTGCTGCTGATCGGCATCGACAATCTCGCCAGCATCAACCGCACCTACGGCTTTTCCATCGCCGACGAGGCGATCTCCGCCATCGCGGGCCGCATCCGCGGGGTGATGCGCATCACCGACGGTCTGGCCCGCTATTCGGGCGGCAAATTCGCGCTGCTGCTCGACAGCTGCGGCGCCGACCAGCTGGCCCCGGCGGCCGAACGTTTCATCGCCGAGATCGCCGGCCAGCCGGTCGAGACCTCCGTCGGCCCGCTCGTCCCGCTCCTGCACATCGGCGCCGTCTGCGGCCCGCGCCATGCGCGCAATCCCCAGATGCTGCTGCAGAACGCCGAGGACGCGCTGATGACCGCGCGGGAAATGAAGATCCCCTACCGGATCTTCGATCCCGCCCAGGCGCGAGACGAGGCCCGCGTGCGCATCAACCGGACCCGCGACATCATCATTTCGGCGCTCAACGACCGCCGCATCGAGATCGCGCTCGAGCCCATCGTCTGCGCCCGCACGGGCGAGCCGGTGCTGTTCGAGGCCCTGATGCGCCTGCGCCTCGAAAACGGCGACCTTGTGTCGCCGGGCGCGATCATCCCGGTGGCGGAGCGCCTCGGCATCGTCGAAATGCTCGACCAGCGCGTGCTGGAGCTCGCGCTCGCCCGCCTCGGCGCGGACCGGAGCCTGAAGCTCAGCGTCAACATGTCGGGCGTCTCCTTCCACGCGCCCGGCGCGGTCGCCCGCCTCGCCGCGGCGCTGATCGGCCGCGCCGATGTGGCGGCCCGCCTGACGGTCGAACTCACCGAGACCTGCGCGATCGCCGACATCGAGGCGACGAGCCGGCTCGTCCGGGCGATCAAGAACCTCGGCGTCAAGGTCGCGATGGATGATTTCGGCTCGGGCCACACCTCGTTCCGCAGCCTGCGCAGCCTGGAGATCGACCTGATCAAGATCGACGGCGCCTTCGTGCAGAATCTCGCCCGCTCGCCCGACGACCGGTTCTTCGTGCGCACGCTGGTGCAGCTCGCCCAGCACCTGCGCATCCCCACCGTGGCCGAATGGGTGAGCGACGCCGAAACCGCGCGCCTGCTGGGCGAATGGGGGGTGGATTATTTCCAGGGCGAGCTGTTCGGCTGCGCCGAGCACCCGACGGTCGTGGACCTGCCGCTGGCGGGCGGCGCGGCCGCCTGAGGCGGGCCGCGCGCCGGATCGTCCGGAATCAGCCTTTCCGGGACAGGCTTTCGATCTGCGACTGCATGTCGTGCAGCTGCTTCTTCAGCGTCTCGATATCGGTCGAGGGCCCGGCCGCGGACGCCGCCTCGGCCTTCCCGGGCTTGCCCGCCGGACCGCCCGCGGGACCGCCGGAAAGCCCGCCCGGCGCGGCGCCGGCCGACGGGTTGGGGACGAACGGGTTGAACATGCCCAGCGCCTGCGAGAACATCGCCATGTTCTTGCGCGCCTGCTCTTCCAGCGCGCCGAAGATCTGGCCGCCCGGCAGCGCCTTGCCGCCGATCGCCGACTGGATCTGCTCGCGGAACTTCTGCTGTTCGCTGGTCAGGTTGCCGATCGAATATTCGAGATAGCTCGGCACCAGCATCTGCATGCTGTCGCCGTAGAAGCGGATCAGCTGGCGCAGGAACGCGATCGGCAGCAGGCTCTGCCCGTCCTTGGCTTCCTGCTCGAAGATGATCTGGGTCAGCACCGAGCGGGTGATCTCGTCGCCCGTCTTGGCGTCGAAGACCACGAAGTCCTCGCCCTTCTTCACCATGACCGCGAGATCCTCGAGGGTCACGTAGGTGCTGGTTCCGGTGTTGTACAAACGCCGGTTCGCATATTTCTTGATCGTAATAGGCGCTTTTTCATTTGCCATGAGCGACCACCTGCCCTCCCGAAACCACGAAACCGCTGGAACACGGTCGCCGCGTCTCACGATAATCGCATTGCGATACGGCGGGAAAGCCTTTTCTGCCCATTGAGTGAACAGGTCGTCGTTCAAACTACGCAATTGGATGGCAGACCAATTGCTCATCGAAGCAGCAGCCTGCGCGCTTGACCCGCGCTTGGAGGAAATGCACTTCATTCACCACGAGGGGCGCCCGACGGGCTCCCGGCGGATGACGCCCGGCGAACGGGCCGATCGAACACAAACAAGAGGGAGCACGACATGGCGACGGACATCGTGGTCGTAAGCGCCGCACGCACGGCGGTCGGATCGTTCAATGGCGCCTTCGCCAACACCCCTGCCCATGATCTGGGCGCGGCGGCGATCAAGGCGGCGCTGGAACGCGCGAAGGTCGACGCCTCCGACGTCGACGAAGTCATTTTCGGTCAGATTCTGACCGCCGGCCAGGGCCAGAACCCGGCCCGCCAGGCCGCCATGAAGGCCGGCATCCCGCAGGAAAAGACCGCCTGGCAGCTCAACCAGCTGTGCGGCTCGGGCCTGCGCGCGGTCGCGCTCGGCATGCAGCAGATCGCCAACGGGGACGCCAGCGTCATCGTGGCGGGCGGACAGGAATCCATGTCCATGTCGCAGCATACGTCGCACATGCGCAACGGCACCAAGATGGGCGACGTCAAGTTCGTCGACACCATGCTGAAGGACGGCCTGTTCGACGCCTTCCACGGCTACCACATGGGCACGACCGCCGAGAATGTCGCGGCCAAGTGGCAGATCAGCCGCGACGAGCAGGACCGTTTCGCGCTCGGCTCCCAGAACAAGGCGGAAGCCGCCCAGAAGGCCGGACGCTTCAAGGACGAGATCGTCCCCTTCACGGTCTCGACCCGCAAGGGCGACATCATCGTGGACGCCGACGAATACATCCGTCCCGGCACCACGCTCGAGGCGCTCGCCAAGCTGAAGCCCGCCTTCTCGAAGGAAGGCACCGTCACGGCCGGCAACGCCTCCGGCATCAATGACGGCGCCGCCGCCATCGTGCTGATGACGGCCGCCGAGGCGACCAGGCGCGGCCTCACCCCCATCGCCCGCATCGCCTCCTGGGCGACCGCCGGCGTCGATCCCGCCGTCATGGGCTCGGGCCCGATCCCGGCCTCCCGCAAGGCCCTGGAAAAGGCCGGCTGGAAGGTCAAGGACCTCGACCTCGTCGAGGCCAACGAGGCCTTCGCCGCCCAGGCGCTCGCGGTCAACAAGGACATGGGCTGGGATCCGTCGATCGTGAACGTCAACGGCGGCGCCATTGCGATCGGCCATCCGATCGGCGCGTCCGGCGCCCGCGTCTTCACCACGCTCCTCTATGAAATGCAGCGCCGCGGCTCGAAGAAGGGCCTCGCCACGCTCTGCATCGGCGGCGGCATGGGCATCGCGCTCTGCGTCGAGCGCGCCTGAACCCGACCCAAGGGCGGCGCGCGCACCCACGCGCGCCGCATTCATCCGCGACGGTCTGATCGAGAAGAATCGACCGCAGGGAAACGTCGACCGGAATTTTGAGAGGAGCGAGGCATGGCACGAGTCGCAGTCGTCACGGGCGGCACACGAGGAATCGGCGCAGCCATTTCGAAGACGCTGAAATCCGCAGGATTCAGCGTCGCGGCGGTTTACGCCGGCAATGACGAGGCCGCCGCCGCGTTCAAGAGCGAGACCGGCATTCCGGTCTACAAATGGGACGTGTCGGATCACGCCTCCTGCGCGGCCGGCCTCGCGCAGGTCGAGGCCGATCTCGGTCCCGTCGACGTGCTGGTCAACAACGCCGGCATCACGCGCGACGGCTTCTTCCACAAGATGTCGGCCGAGCAATGGTCGGCCGTCATCAACACAAATCTGAACTCGCTGTTCAACATGTGCCGCCCGGTGATCGAGGGCATGCGCAACCGCAATTTCGGCCGCATCATCTGCATCTCGTCGATCAACGGACAGAAGGGCCAGGCCGGACAGGCGAACTATTCCGCCGCCAAGGCGGGCGAGATCGGATTCGTCAAGGCGCTGGCGCAGGAAAACGCCAACAAGGGCATAACCGTCAACGCGATCTGCCCCGGCTATATCGGCACCGAGATGGTCCGCGCCATCGCCCAGGACGTGCTCGACAAGCGCATCATTCCGCAGATTCCGGTCGGCCGTCTCGGCGAGCCGGAAGAGATCGCGCGCTGCGTTCTGTTCCTCGCGGCCGACGACGCGGGCTTCATCACCGGCTCGACTCTCTCGGCCAACGGCGGCCAGTACATGGCTTGATAGAAAGCCGCGCCACACCTACGCTTCCGCTGCCGGACCGGCGCTTGGCGCGTTTTGCGCAAACGCCGCTCCGGTTCGGGGGGCGCAGCATGGAGAGCAGCAGAATTTGGGTCGTGCGCGGCGGTAATTTCGGGCAGGCCGATCATATATTTCTTGAATTGAATCATCTGGCGATCAGTTCTTCGGAAGTCGGCGGCGACGTCAGCCACCTTCCAGCCACGCGCGGCGCCTTCAAGGAAGCCTTCGGCCAGGCCGACAACGCGCCGCGTCAGGGCTCCATCCCGGCGCAGGCCGGTCAGTTGTATCGCTTCGTCCACGAAATGCGCATCGGCGACAACGTGATCTATCCGCGCAAATCCGACCGGACGCTCTATTGGGGCGAGGTTTCGGGACCCTATCTCTACGATCGCGAGCGTTCGCTCGAATTCGCCCATCGCCGCCCGGTGATCTGGCGCAACAAGCGCAGCCGCGACCACTTCTCGCAGGGCGCGCTCTATGAACTGGGCTCGATCCAGACCCTCTTCGAAGTGAAGAGTTTCGCCAGCGAGTTTCAGCTCAAGTTCGAATGCCCGCGCAACGACGCCCCGGCGGCGACGCCGGACGATGATCAGGAACAGACCATCGTGCGCGACATCGCGGAAACGACGCGCGATTTCATCGCCCGCAGGCTGAAGACGGACCTCAAGGGCTATCCGATGGAGCCTTTCGTGGCCGACCTCTTCTGCGCCATGGGCTATCGCTCGCACACGACCCGCGCGGTGCGCGACGAGGGCATCGACGTGATCGCCCATCGCGACGAACTCGGCATCGAGCCGCCCATCCTGAAGATTCAGGTCAAGGCCCAGGAGGCCAACATCCCGGCCGATGTCGTGAAGGCCTTCTACGCCATGATCCACGATCGCGACGTCGGCATTTTCATCACCACCGGGGGCTTCACCCAGCCGGCGCAGGATTTCGCCCGCACGAAGGGAAATCTCAAGCTTGTCGATGGCGTCGGCTTCGTCGAGCTGATCCAGCGCCATTACGACAGGCTGGAGCTGAAGCATCGCCAGCAGATTCCGCTGCGCCGCGTCCTCGTGCCGGACGTCGCCATCGACAACGTGTGACCCTCCGGGGTCTTGACCTGAGGGCCGCGAACGCGCACCTGAGCTTCATCCGCAAGGACGCGAAATCAGCGAGATCCGAGCCCTCAAGTCCGAGCCTTCATGTCCATGACCGACCCCATGCAAGTTCCCGTCGCGGCCGAGCCCGCGCCCCGTCGCCGCACCGTTGCGGTCCGCATCGGCGAGGGCAAGGGCGCGATCACGGTCGGGGGCGGCGCGCCCGTCGTGGTCCAGTCCATGACCAACACCGACACGGCCGACATCGCCGGCACGGTCGCGCAGGTGGCGGCGCTCGCCCGCGCGGGTTCGGAAATCGTCCGCATCACGGTCGACCGCGACGAAGCCGCCGCCGCCGTGCCGCACATCCGCGACGCGCTGCGCAAGCGCGGAATCCACACGCCGCTCGTGGGCGACTTCCACTACATCGGCCACAAGTTGCTGGCCGATCATCCGGCCTGCGCCGAGGCGCTCGACAAATACCGGATCAACCCCGGCAATGTCGGCTTCAAGGACAAGAAGGACCGGCAATTCTCCGCCATCGTCGAACAGGCGATCCGGCACGGCAAGGCGGTGCGCATCGGCGCCAATTGGGGCTCGCTCGACCAGGAATTGCTCACCAGCCTGATGGACGCCAACGCGGCCTCTCCCCGCCCCCTCGACGCCCGCGCGGTGACGCGCGAGGCCATGGTGCGCTCGGCCATTTATTCCGCCGAACGCGCCGAGGAAATCGGCCTGCCGCGCGACCGCATCATCCTGTCCGCCAAAGTCTCGGCCGTGCAGGATCTCATCGCCGTCTACCGCATGCTGGCGGATCGCGGCGACTATGCGATCCACCTCGGGCTGACCGAAGCCGGCATGGGCTCGAAGGGCATCGTCGCCTCCTCGGCCGCCATGGGCATCCTGCTGCAGGACGGCGTCGGCGACACGATCCGGGTCTCGCTCACGCCCGAGCCCGGCGGCGACCGCACGCTGGAAGTCACGGTCGCGCAGGAGCTTCTGCAAACCATGGGCTTCCGCACCTTCGTCCCGCTCGTGGCCGCCTGCCCGGGCTGCGGCCGCACGACCTCGACGGTTTTTCAGGAGCTCGCGCGCGACATCCAGAGTTTCATCCGCGATGAAATGCCCGGCTGGAAATCCCGCTATCCGGGCGTCGAGGCCCTGAACGTCGCGGTCATGGGCTGCATCGTCAACGGGCCGGGCGAATCCAAACATGCCGACATCGGCATTTCGCTGCCCGGCACGGGCGAGACGCCGACCGCCCCGGTCTTCATCGACGGCCAGAAGGCCGCCACCTTGCGCGGCCCCGCGATTGCGGCGGACTTCAAGCAGATGGTGATGGACTATATCGAGAAGCGCTATGGCGCAGCCGTGTAACCGGGGCGCGCCAACCGGGGATCGCCGCGTCGCTTGGCGCCTCATAATGACGTCATCCGTTCTGCTGGCGCGCACCCATGCCGGGCGCCGTCATTGCGAGCGGAGCGAAGCAATCCAGCAGCGCATCGGCCGGGCTTGAGGGCCAGGGCGTCGATACAAGATCAGATCAGCCCCGCCGCAATGTTGATCGTCAGGGCCAGAATCGTGGTGTTGAAGAAGAAGGCCGCCACGCCGTGCACGAGCGCGATGCGCCGCATCATCTGCGAGGAGATCGACACGTCGGCGGTCTGGCAGGCGACGCCGATCACGAAGGAAAAATAGACGAAATCGGCGTAATCGGGCGTCGTCGTGCCGGGAAACTGCAGGCCGCCGGACTTTTCCGCATCGGCGCCGCGACGCCCGCGCTCGTTGGCGAATTCATGCGCGTAATGCAGCGCGAACATCAGGTGGATGAAGGTCCAGGCGGTCAGGATGGTGAGCGCCGCGAGCCCCACATGCATCCCCTTGTCGAAACCCTCCATGGTCTTGACGCTCGCCAGTTCCACCACGATGGCGCCGATCGACGCCATGGTGGCCAGCACCGCGACGCCCAGAATGACGAAACGCCCCTCGTCCTGCGTCGAGGCGCGGCGCGTCAAGGCCTCGTGATCCTCGATGAACATGATGGCGCCCGACAGCGCGAGATAGAGGAGCGCGCCGCAGTTCCACGCGACCAGCA
>JAIEQX010000284.1 GCA_019747375.1 Beijerinckiaceae bacterium
AGCCGATTCTCGAAGTGGTCGACCTGACGGTGCGCTTTCCGGTGCGCAAGGGCCTGCTGCGTCGCATCGTCGCCAATGTGCACGCGGTCGAGAACGTGTCCTTCAAGCTCTTTCCGGGCGAGACCCTTTCGATCGTGGGGGAATCCGGCAGCGGCAAGTCCACGACCGGCCGGGCCATCCTGAAGCTCGTCGAATCCACCTCCGGCGACATCATCCTGCGCGGCCGCAACATCACCAACCACACCCCGATGGTGATGCGCGAGGCGCGGCGCCATATCCAGATGGTGTTCCAGGATCCGTTCGCCTCGCTCAACCCGCGCATGACCGTCGAGCAGATCGTCGGCGAACCGTTCCACATTCACGAGGATCTCGACGCCGCGCAGGTGCGGGCGCGCGTCATCGCCCTGCTGGAGCGCGTCGGCCTCGGCGACATGCATCTCGCGCGCCATCCGTTCGAATTTTCCGGCGGCCAGCGCCAGCGCATCTGCATCGCCCGCGCGCTGGCCCTCAATCCCTCGATCATCATCGCGGACGAAGCCGTCTCGGCGCTCGATGTGTCGATCCGCGCGCAGGTCATCAACCTGATGATGGATCTGCAGGAAGAGCTCGGCCTGTCATATCTGTTCATCTCGCACGACATCGCCGTGGTCGAGCGCATCAGCCACCGCATCGCCGTCATGTATCTGGGCGAGATCGTCGAAATGGGAACCCGCGAGGACATTCTCGGCAATCCGCGCCATCCCTACACGCAGAAGCTGATCGCGGCCGTGCCGGTGGCCGATCCGGATGCGCGCGTGGTGCGCAAGCTCAGCGCCCGCGACATACCAAGCGCGGTGTTCCCGCGCGGTCATGCGCCCGCGCTGCGCAGCCTCGAGGAAGTGGCGCCCGGACATTTCGTCCTGCCGCACTGACGTCAGCGATAGTCCTCGCCCGTCAGGTCGAAGCGCTTGAGCTTGTCGTAGAGCGTCTTCTTCGGCAGGCAGAGCGAATCCGCCGCCGCCGCCACATTGCCCTGGTGGCGGCGCAGGGCTTCGACGATCAGGCCCCGCTCGAATTCGGCCACGAGATCGTTCAACGCGCGCTTTTCGCTGACCGCCTCGCCGAACCGGCCCGACAGGACGCCGAGCACGAAGCGGTCCGCCGCATTGGCGAGTTCGCGCACGTTGCCGGGCCAGTCATAGGTCATGAGTTCGCGCATCAGCGCGTCGCTCACCGCCGGCGCCTCGCGCGCATACCGCTTGGCCGCCTGCTGAACGTGATGATCGAAAATGACCGGAATATCTTCGCGCCGCGCCCGCAACGGCGGAATGTCGAGCGACACGACATTGAGCCGGAAGTAGAGATCGCTGCGGAACGATTGCTCCGCCGACAGGCGCGCCAGATCCGTCTTGGTGGCGGCGACCACGCGCAGCGTCACCGGCACCGGCTTGTTCGAGCCCAGCCGCTCGACCTGCCGGAACTGCAGGACGCGCAGCAGCTTCACCTGCATGGCGAGCGGCATGGACTCGACCTCGTCGAGAAACAGCGTTCCCCCGGAGGCATATTCGATCTTGCCGATACGCTGCATCTGCGCGCCCGTGAAGGCGCCGCGTTCATGCCCGAACAATTCCGTCTCGAACATGTTCTCCGGAATGGCCCCGCAATTGATCGCCACGAAGGGCTTGTCGCGCGCAGGCGAGGCCTCGTGCAGGCAGCGCGCCACCAGCTCCTTGCCGGAGCCGGTCTCGCCCAGGATGAGAACGTCCGGCCCCGCCTCGGCGAGCTGCATGATGTTGCGACGAAGCGCCGCCATCCCGGCCGACTTGCCGATCAGGATGCGCTCGATGCCGTCCTTCTGCTGCAGCTTGGCGCGCAGGTCGGCCAGCTCGAACGTGAGCTTGCGCCGCTCCAGCGCCCGCAGGGCGGTGTCGACCAGCACGTCCGTGGGCGTCGGCTTTTCGAGGAAATCATAGGCGCCGGCGCGCATCGCCTGCACCGCCATGGCGACGTCGCCATGGCCCGTGATGACGATGACGGGCAGCGCCGGCTCCATGCGCTGCGCGCGCTCGAGCAGCGTCAGCCCGTCCATGCCGGGCAGGCGCACGTCGACGAGCAGAACCCCTGGAAAGAACGGATGCAGCCTGTCGAGCGCCGCCTCGGCGGACGCCACCGACTCGACGTTCAGTCCTGCGAGCTTCAGCGTCTGCGCGTTGGCGAAACGCACGGCCGGATCGTCCTCGACAAGAAGCACATGGAGATCTGGATGCATTCTCTAACCCGTTTCCGCCAGCGCCGCATCCGCCACCGGCAGATCGACGATGAACACCGCGCCGCCGCCTTCGGCGTTACGCCCCCTCAATGTGCCTTCGAAGTCACGCAGGATCCGCTCGGAAATCGCCAGGCCGAGCCCGAGGCCGGAGCCCGCCAGCTTGGTGGTGAAGAACGGCTCGAACAGATGCGCCATCACATTGCTCGACAAGCCCGGCCCGTTGTCGCGCACATGCACCACGACGCGACCCTCCGACATCATGGCTGAAATTTCCAGCTTTGGCGAAGACGAGCCCGCCACGGCGTCGAGCGCGTTGGAAACCAGATTGACGAACACCTGCACCAGCCGGTCGCCGTCCGCACGGACGAACAGATCGTCCTCCGCATAGGTTTCCAGCACGCGCGCGCCGGTCCGGCGAATCTTTTCGTCGAGCAGCAGCAGGCTCTCGGCGATCATGCGCCGCACCGGCACCGCCGCCAGCACGGACGGCCGCTTGCGCGCGAAGACTTTCAGTTGGCCGGTGATGCCGCTCATGCGGTCGACGAGGTCGGAGATCAGCCGCAGGTTTCCGCTGACGCCGTCCGCCTGCCCCCGCGCCAGAAACACCGCGGCATTGTCCGACAGGCTGCGGATCGCCGCCATCGGCTGGCTCAGCTCGTGCGTCACGCCCGCGGCGATCTGCCCGATGGCCGCGAGCTTCGCCGAATGCACCAGTTCGTCGCGCGTTTCACGCAATTGCCGGTTCGCGAGGATGAGGTCCTGGGTCCGGTTCAGCACTTCGCTTTCAAGCTCGCTGTTGGATTGCGCCAGCGCCGCGCGCGCCGCCAGTTCGATGCGCGACGCCCGCCAGCGCTGCAGCAGATACAGCACCAGCAAGGCGATGGTGGTCGCCGTCAGCGCCACCAGCGCCTGAACCCAGAACCGGAAGGTCGACACTTCCGCAAGATCGAGCAGAACCATCACCTTCCAGTCCGAGCCGGTCAGCACGCGCTCGACAGCCAGCACGTCGCTGCGCACGCCCTTGTCGTCCGGAACCGAATAGACGCTCGACGACGGCCCCAGCGTCTCGACGAGTTGCAGCCCGAGCGGACGCAGCGGCACGTTCTCGTATTGCCGCGCCGCGCGCATGCGGTTCTGCGTCGCCTCCGGCAATTGCGCGATGGTGCGATAACGCCAGCGATCTTCCGACGACAGCACGATGACGCCATTGCCATCCACCATCAGCACGCGGCCCGAGCCCGGCCAGGACGCGGCCTGCAGCCGCTCGATCTTCACGACGCCGACCCCCACGGGATTTTCGTGGTTCGGAATCGCCCGCCCGTAAAAATAGCCGGGCACGCCCGTGGTCGTCCCGATGCCATAGAAATGGTGGCTGCCGACCCGCAGGGCTTCGCGGAAATACGGCCTGTAGGACAGGTCGACGCCCACGAAACTCGTGACGTCGCGCCAGTTGCTGCTGGCGATGCAGACGCCGTACCGGTCCAGCACGTAAAGCACCGAAGAGGCCGAGGCGGCGTTGACCTGCTCGAGATAGCGGTTGGCCTCCGCCACATGCTCGTTCGAATAGGGATTTTCGAACAGCTTGATGATGCTCGGGTGATACCGGATGATGTCGGGCAGATGATCGAACTGCGCCAGTTCGGTCGCAAGCTGGGTGGCGTGACGTTCGGCCTGCAGGTTGGCGAGTTCCGCGATCTGCGTCAGCCGGAACTTGCGCGCCAGATCGCCCGCCAGCATGACTACGAGAAGCACCGCCACGACCGTGAAGGCGCCGGCCAGCAGCTGGCGTCCCGCGCGGCGCTCTGGTGTCGTGGCGTTCATCGTGTCAGGCCCCCGTCAGGGCTGGATCGCCGCATCGACCGCAGTCAGCGCCGTCATGTTGACGATGCGGCGCACGGAGCTCGTGGGCGTCAGGATATGCACGGCCTTGGCGGCCCCCAGCAGGATCGGCCCGACCGTGACGCCCTCGCCCGCCACGATCTTCAGCACGTTGAACGTGATGTTGGCCGCATCGAGATTGGGCATGACCAGAAGGTTGGCCTCGGCGCCCAGCCGCGCGCCCGGAAAAATCCGGTCCAGGATGCGCTTGGAAAGCGCGGCGTCGCCATGCATCTCGCCTTCGCATTCGAGATCGGGCGCGGCCTTGGTGATCATCGAGAGCGCTTCGCGCATCTTGCGCGCGGACGGCGTGTCGGCGCTGCCGAAACTCGAATGGGACACGAAGGCGACGCGCGGGGTCAGCCCGAAGCGCGCCACTTCCTCGGCGGCCAGCCGGGCGATCTGCGCCAGCTGTTCCGCCGTCGGATCGCTGTTGATGTAGGTGTCGGTGATGAACAGCGTGTGCTGCGGCAGCATGAGCAGGTTCATGGCCGCGAATGTCTCGGCGCCGGCGCGGCGGCCGATCACATTGGCGACGTGCACGAGGTGTGACGAATAGGCTCCGTAGGTGCCGCACAGCATGCCGTCGGCTTCGCCCCAGCGCAGGATCATGGCGGCGAGCAGCGTCGGATTCGAGCGCATCAGCGTCACCGCGCCCGGCAGGGAGGCGCCGTTGCGGCGGTTCTGCGAATAATATTCCTCGGCCGCGCGGTTGATCAGATGATCGTCCGCAATGTCCACGACGTCGACATCCTGGCCGATGCGCAGCCGCAGGCTCTGGCTTGCGATCAGCCCCTCGATCTCGCTGCGCCGTCCCACCAGCACGGGCCGCGCGAGCTTCTCGTCGACGACGATCTGGGCGGCGCGCAGCACGCGCATGTCCTCGCCCTCGGCGTAGAGAATCTTCTTGGTCGCCAGCCCCGCGGCCTCGAACACCGGCTTCATGATGTTGCCGGAGCGATAGACGAAGGCTTCCATGTCGCGGCGATAGGCGGCGATATCGGCCAGCGGGCGCGTCGCCACGCCGCTCGCCATGGCGGCTTCCGCAACGGCGGGCGCCACCGCGCAGATCAGCCGCGGATCGAACGGCTTGGGGATCAGATAATCCTCTCCGAAGCGGCTTTCCTGGTGCCCGTAGGCGGCGGTCACGACATCCGATTGCTCCGCATGCGCCAGCGACGCGATGGCGTGGACGGCCGCGAGCTTCATCGCCTCGTTGATCGTGGTCGCCCCGACGTCCAGCGCGCCCCGGAAGATGAACGGGAAGCACAGGACATTGTTGACCTGGTTCGGATAATCCGATCGCCCCGTCGCGATGATCGCGTCGGGCCGCACCGCGCGCGCATCCTCGGGCAGGATTTCCGGCTCGGGATTCGCCATCGCGAGGATCAGCGGGCGCGGGCCCATCTGCTTGACCATGTCGGGCTTCAGCACGCCGCCGGCCGAGAGGCCGAGAAAAATATCCGCCCCGGCGATGATGTCGCCAAGCGTGCGCGCGGGAATGTCCTGCGCATAGCGCGACTTGTTCTCGTCCATGGCCTCGGCGCGGCCCAGATGCACGACGCCATAAAGATCCGAGACGAAAATGTTCTCGCGCCGCACCCCGAGCTCGACCAGCAGGTCGAGGCAGGCGAGCGCCGCCGCGCCCGCGCCCGAGCAGACGAGCTTCACGTCGCCGAGCTTCTTGCCCACGAGCTCCATGGCGTTGAACACCGCCGCCCCCACCACGATGGCGGTGCCGTGCTGGTCGTCATGGAAGACCGGGATCTTCATCCGCTCGCGCAGCTTGCGCTCGATGATGAAACATTCCGGCGCCTTGATGTCCTCGAGGTTGATGCCCCCGAAGGTCGGCTCCATGGCGGCGATGATGTCGACGAGCTTGTCGGGGTCGGTCTCGTCCAGCTCGATGTCGAACACGTCGATGCCGGCGAATTTCTTGAACAGGCAGGCCTTGCCCTCCATCACGGGCTTGCCGGCGAGCGGCCCGATATTGCCGAGCCCCAGCACGGCCGTGCCATTGGTGATGACCGCCACCAGATTGCCGCGCGAGGTGAGCGAACGCGCCTCGTCGGGATCCTCCACGATCGCCATGCAGGCCGCCGCCACGCCGGGCGAATAGGCCAGCGCCAGATCGTGCTGGTTCGTCATGCCCTTGGTGGGAACGACCGAAATCTTGCCCGGCGTCGGAAAACGATGGTAGGCGAGCGCGCTCTGCGCGATTTGGTCATCCATGGGGCCGCAACTTTCAGGAGGGAGCGTCGGCCGCCGCCGCGGATGCGGCCCAGCGAGATCCCAGAGTCAGACGTTGGGCGAATAGAGCGACCTCCGTGCGGTTGGTCAATCCAAGCCTTGCAATGGCGCCGCCCACATGGGCCTTCACGGTCGCTTCCGAAATGCCCATCCGGAAGGCGATCTCCTTGTTGGAGCAGCCGCACCCCAGAAAACCCACGACGCGCCATTGCGTGGCGGTGATGCGCTCGATCTCCTGCGGCCGATGGCGGCGGCGCTCGCCGCGTCCGCCGTCCTGCGCGTGAAGCGCCACCGAAATCGCCTCCGTGAGCCCCCGGGGCGAAACGCTGCGCGGCACATGGGTGACGCTGCGGCACTCGTCGAACATGCCGGGCGCGCCGGATTCCGACAGCAGCAGCAGCGGCAGGTCGCGAAACGGGCGGATCCAGCGCTCGAACGACGGCTTGTCGAGTTCGGACGAGATCATCGCATCCGCGATCACCAGGGCGAACCCGCGCTGGTCGAGATGCCGGCCATCCCGCAGGTCGTTCAGCTCGGGCTTGATCACGGTCGCGGTCGGAAAATGCGCCAGCGTCAGCGACGTGATCGCAAAGGCCAGAAGCGTGTCGGTGGTCAGCACCGCGATCCTGTCCTCGTTGCGCAGCGGTTCGCTGGGTACGAGAGCAATCGGGGGCGTGAAGGTCGCGGCGCAGGGCAGCGGCGCGATATGTCCGGCCAGCGCGGCCTGCTGGGCTTCCGAAAGCCGCACGCGCGCGTGCGTGGCGTTCATCCTCATGGGCACGATCCTTCACCTGTCATCTTTTCTCGGCCGCAGCCTGCCAGGTGCAGGACATGCGACGTATGACAGATAGAGAGCAGGCATCATGCCAGCCGAAAGCCGCGCTCAAGCAGCAAAATAACAGGCCTTGAATCAGCGACTTATCCGACCGCATCCCGGGCGGCGCGACTCAACTTGTGCGGAAATCCAGAAACCGGGCGAAACCTTGTCCGGGTTTCCGCACAGCTTCTCAGGGGTGGGCGTAGAGAAGCCGGGCCCGGATCGTGCCTTCGCAGGCCTTCATCTCCTCCAGCACGGCCTCGGCGTCGCCGCCGCACCCGTCCGCCTCGACCACCACATAGCCGACATCGCCGGACGTCTGCAGATATTGCGCCGCAATATTCACCCCGTGGCGGCTGAACACCTGGTTGAGCCGGTTCAGCATGCCCGGAACGTTGCGATGCACGTGAATGTAGCGCGTGCCGGCGGCGCGCGGCGGCAATTGCACCTGCGGGAAATTCACCGCGCCCAGCGTCGAGCCGGCGTCGCTGTATTCGATCAGCTTGCGGGCGACTTCCGCGCCGATGCGTTCCTGCGCTTCTTCCGTCGAACCGCCGATATGCGGGGTGAGAATCACGTTCTGCAGGCCCTGCAGGGGCGTCACGAATTTTTCGACATTGGAGCTCGGCTCCACCGGAAACACGTCAACCGCCGCGCCCGCGAGATGCCCGCTCTTCAGCGCCTCCGCGAGCGCGTCGAGGTCCACCACCGTGCCGCGGCTGTTGTTGATCAGATAGGAGCCCTTCTTCATCAGGGCGATCTGCGGCGCCGCCATCATGTTGAAGGTCGCGGGCGTCTCGGGCACGTGCAGGCTGACGACATCGCTGATGCGCAAAAGCTCGTCGAGGCTCTCGGCCGGCTCCGTATTGCCGTGCCGAAGCTTGTCGGTCACGTCGAAATAGACCACCCGCATGCCCATGGCCTCGGCGAGCGTCGAGAGCTGGCTGCCGATATTGCCGTAGCCGATGATGCCGAGCGTCTTGCCCCGCACTTCGATCGAGCCCGTGGCCGATTTGTCCCAGCCGCCCACATGGGCGGAAACGGAGCGCGGGAAGATGCGGCGAAACAGCATGACGATCTCGCCGATCACCAGTTCGGCCACGCTGCGGGTATTGGAGAACGGCGCGTTGAACACCGGAATGCCGCGACGTCGCGCCGCATCGAGATCCACCTGGTTCGTCCCGACGCTGAAGCAGCCGACTGCGATGAGCCGCTCGGCGGCCGCAAACGCGGCCTCGTCGAGCTGCGTGCGCGAGCGGATGCCCAGGATATGCACGCCCTTGAGGGCTTCCGCCAACTCGGCGCCGTCCAGCGCCTTGGTCAGCCGCGTCACCGACGAATAGCCCGCGCCGACGATCATCTGCACGGCGCTGTCGTTGATTCCCTCCAGCAGAAGGATCCGGATCCGGTCCTTGGAGAGGGAAAGCTGCGGAGAGTCGTGTGTCATCGGGGGGCCCCTTCGGAGGTTCACCGCGTGTGATAAACCCTATTGCGTTTGACGCAACACCATCTTCGTGTCATAAGCCGCGCAGCCTGCCACAGGCACTAAGCGCTCCAGCCGCGTCAGACGAACCGGGTTTATCCCTATCGTCCATCTGTTGAGCGCCCGGTTCGTCCGATTGACAGCCCAGGTACGCGGGGCTCGTCCCACTCAACGAGATCGTGCAGCAACCCGACCGTCAGCGCCGGGGCGCGTCTCATTTCTGGAAAGATACTACGTGAGCCATTTCTCGGATCTCGGCCTCGCCGAGACCCTCCTCCGCGCGTTGCGCGAGGAAGGCTATGATACGCCTACCCCGATTCAGGAACGCGCCATTCCGGCCCTGCTCCAGGGTCGCGACCTTCTCGGCATCGCCCAGACCGGCACCGGCAAGACCGCCGCTTTCGCTCTCCCGATCATCCACCGCCTGCTCGCCAATCCCGGCCGCCAGACGGCCTGCGGCACGCGCGTGCTGATCCTCGCGCCGACCCGTGAGCTCGTCGCCCAGATCGCCGACAGCTTCCGCGCCTATGGCCGCCATGCGCGCATCACCGTCGCGGTCATCGTCGGCGGCGTCGCCCACGGCCCGCAGGTCAAGGCCATGGCGCGCGGCGTCGACGTTCTCGTCGCCACGCCCGGCCGCCTGCTCGACCACATGTCGGGCGGCACCGTCCGCCTCGGTTCGACCGAAGTGATCGTCCTCGACGAGGCCGACCACATGCTCGACCTCGGCTTCGTGGTGCCGATCCGCAAGATCATCCAGCGCCTGCCCGAGCAGCGCCAGAGTCTCTTCTTCTCGGCCACCATGCCGCGCGAGATCGCCACTTTGGCGAACGAGATGCTCGACAATCCCGTGCAGGTCGCGGTCACGCCCGTCGCCACCACGGCCGAGCGCGTCGACCAGAAGGTCTACATGATCGAGGCCAAGGCCAAGCGCGACCTGCTGGTCGAGCTGCTGCGCGGAACCGGCTTCTCGCGCGTCATCGTCTTCACGCGCACCAAGCGCGGCGCCGACAAGGTCGCGGATTATCTCGCCTCCTCGGGCATTCCGGCGGCCGCCATCCACGGCAACAAGAGCCAGGGCCAGCGCCAGCGCGCGCTTGCCGAGTTCAAGGACGGGCGCACCGGCGTGCTGGTCGCCACCGATATCGCGGCGCGCGGCATCGACGTCGACAGCGTCTCGCATGTCGTGAACTTCGAACTGCCGGATGTTCCGGAAAGCTATGTCCATCGCATCGGCCGCACCGCGCGCGCCGGCGCCGAAGGCATTGCGATCTCGTTCTGCGACAATGAAGAGCGCCATCTGCTGCGCCAGATCGAAAAGGTCACGCGCCAGTCGTTGCCGGTCATCGATCGTCGTGGCGAAGCCGCGCGCAGCGCGCCCGACACCGCCGCAGCGCCGGCCGACCGCCGCAACGC
>JAIEQX010000141.1 GCA_019747375.1 Beijerinckiaceae bacterium
TGCTCGTCCAATCCGCCACTTCGCCGAGCACGGCGGCCCCGACGCCGCCGATGCCGAAGGAGAGGCCGAAGAACAGGCCGGACACCATGCCGATGCGCCCCGGCAGCAATTCTTGGCCGAACACCACGATGGCCGAAAAGGCCGAGGCCAGGATGAGGCCAATCAGCACGATCAGGACGCCGGTCCACATCAGCGACGCATAGGGCAGGGCGGCGGTGAAGGGGAACACTCCCAGGATCGAGAACCAGATGACGTATTTTCGACCGATGCGGTCGCCGAGCGGTCCGCCCGCCATTGTGCCTACGGCGAGCGCCCCGAGAAACAGGAACAGGTAGAGCTGCGCCGTCGCGACGCTCACCTTGAAGGTTTCGATCAGGTAGAACTGCAGATAACTCGACATGCTCGCCGTATAGAAGCTTTTGGAGAAAAGCAGGGCGGTCAATACGGCGAGCGACAGCAGGACCTGATGGCGCGACAGCCCGGTTTCACGGGGCGGCCCGGCGGCCTTGGACCGCGCCACCTGATGCTTCGTGTACCAGCTGCTCACCCGGGACAGGATCGCCATGGCAAGCAGCGCGACGGCTGCAAACCATGCCACCGCCTTCTGACCGGCCGGGAGAATGATGAATGCGGCCGTCAGCGGGCCGATGGCCGTGCCGAAATTTCCTCCGACCTGAAACAAGGATTGCGCGAAGCCATGGCGACCACCCGAGGCCAGCCGCGCGATGCGCGAGGATTCGGGATGAAAAATCGCCGAGCCTACGCCGATGAGCGAGACCGCGAGAAGCAGCATGCCGAAGCTCGACGCCCGCGACACGAGCAGAAGCCCGATCAGGGTGAAGCCCATGCTGGCGGCGAGTGAACGCGGGCTCGGCTTCTTGTCCGTGACGGCGCCGACGACCGGCTGCAGCACCGAGGCCGTCATCTGGAAGCAGAGGGTGATCAATCCGATCTGGCCAAAGTCCAGCGCGTAGGAATCCTTCAGCAGCGGGTAGATGGCCGGCACCAGCGCCTGCATCATGTCGTTCAGGAGATGGCAGAAACTGATGGCGAAGAGCACGGCGTAAGCCGTGCCTTGAGCTGCAGGGCGAGGCTCGGTTCCGAGGGCTGCGATCGACCCGTCATCCGCGCGCAGGCTCATGGGCGTCCGACTCCTGAAATGGCTGAAGGCGCCTTGTAGGACAGGTTTGGCCGCGGCGCCACTCTCCCGGTGGATACGTCAGAGTTTGAACAGTTTTTGCGCGTTCCCGCCAAGCAGCTTGCGGCGGTCGTCCGGCGAGATCTGTAGAGTTTCGATCCACCCCATGGCGTCGGAATTGACCACGTAGGGATAGTCTACCGAGAACATGATGCGGTCCATGCCAAGCTCCATCATCGTGCAGACCAGAGCGGGCGTCGAAAAATGCCCGCTGGTCGTGACATGGAAGTGGCGGCAAAAGGTTTCCCGGAAGCTGAGGCTTTCCTGACCGGGCCGCGCCAGGGCCTGATTGATGCGCCACAGCAGAAACGGCAGCGTCTCGCCGAAATGTCCGAGCACGATCTGCAATCCGGGATGCGTCTCGAACACGCGGCTGAGGATCAAGCGGATCGCCTGCGTGGCGGTCTCGACCGTAAACCCCCAGGCGGGCCGGATGACCGTCGGGAATTCCTTGGCGTATTCGTCGTAATAGACGCGCATCACATCAGGATGCGGCACCGCCGGATGGAAGTAGATCGGCACGTCGAGCTTTTCGGCGACTTCATAGATCGGCCAGAATCGCTTGTCGTCATGGAACACGCCATGCGTCAGCCCGTGGATCATCGCACCCTTGAAGCCCAGATCCTTGACGCAGCGTTCGAGTTCGCGCGCTGCTTCTTCGGGGCGGGGCGTTGGCAAGGCCGCAAAGCCCGCAAAGCGGCCTGGATGGCGCGCGCAGGCCTCCGCCAGGCGATCGTTGACGCGCTGCGTCAGGTCCACGCAAATGTCGGCAGGAAGTTTCTGAGCCGATGGCGCGCCATGCGACAGGATTTGCATGTCGATCCCGGCTTCATCCATAGCCCGCAGCCGCACGTCGCCAACTTCATGCAAAAGATTCGACACCGGAGACAGGCCTTCGGCCCCGACGAACTGCGCCGACAGCTCAGCATCCCAATAATGCTCTTCGAGCGCTATGACAGGGCAATTGCGATACATGGGCGGGTCCTTTCCGTGATGTCGATATATGAGGCGCAATGCATCTTTCCCCAGCGTCCGCGCCACAGGCTCTTTTGCATCCTAGCACGCAGGTCTGTCGCAGCGCGAGATGTTGACCGCGCGGTCAACAAGGCCGACGGGTTGACAGTCACCTAGCCGCAGGCCAGCCTGCGCGACGTCATTTGACCGTGTATTGAGGGTTCCACATGAAGGCCGTGAATGCGCTGATTGGCGCCCCGATCGAACGTCGAGAAGACATGCGGTTCCTTCGTGGTCAAGGCATCTACGTGGGGGACCTGACGCGTCCCGACATGCTGCATGCGGTGGTGCTGCGAAGCTCGGTCGCGCATGGCCATATCCGTCGCATCGACGCGACGCGCGCCCTGGCGCTGAATGGCGTCGTGGCCGTCGTCACTGGCGCGGATCTGGCGCCCGACGTGCCGAAGATCGCACTGCGGCTTGACCCGCTGCCTGAATTCAAGGCTTTCGAGCAGCCGGTGATCGCTTATCGGAAAGTACGTTATGTCGGCGAGCCGCTTGCGCTCGTTCTGGCGGAGACGGCCGCACAGGCCGAAGACGCGCTCGACCTTATCGACGTCGAGATTGACGCCTTGCCGGCCATGCTGGAACGCGACGACGCCCTGAAGGGCGATGTTCTGCTGTTCGAGGAGAATGGAACCAACAGCCCCGCCACCATTTCGGGCATTCGCGGCGATGTCGAGGCGGCGTTCGCCGGCGCCTTCTATACGCGCAAGGAGCGCTTCCGGGTGCACCGCCATTCCGCCGTGCCGATGGAGACGCGTGGACTGCTCGCCGAATGGAACCCGGCGACAGAAGTGATGACCGTTCATGGCGCCGCCAAAGTGCCGTTTCACAACAGGGCCGCGGTGGCGGCGCATCTTGGTCTGTCGGAAGACCAGGTGGTCATGGTCGAAAATGACGTCGGCGGCGGTTTTGGCGTTCGTGGCGAGTTCTATCCGGAAGATTTTCTCGTGCCCTACGCGGCGCGCCGCTTCGGCCGCCCGGTAAAATGGCTTGAGGATCGCCGCGAGAACCTGCTCGCCACGAACCATGCGCGGGAAGCGGAATGCGAAATCGAGATCGCGTGCGATCGCGACGCGACGATCATCGGCCTGCGGGCGAAATCCACCGTCCATGTCGGAGCCTATTTGCGCACCACAGGCTCGACGCCCGCCCGCAACATCGCGCAGGTTATCCCGGGCCCATACCGCATCGAAAACGTGCGTAGCGACGTGACGCTGCTCGTCACCAACAAAACGCCGAGCGGCACGTATCGCGGGCCGGGACGCTATGAATCCGATTTCTTCCGCGAGCGAATGCTCGATCTGGCGGCGGCTGATTTCAAGCTCGACCAGGTGGAATTCCGCCGCCGCAATCTCGTCCGCGAGAGCGACATGCCGTGGTCCATGCCGACCGTCGGTAAAGTGTCGAGTGAGACCGACAGCGGCGATTACGAGACGACGCTCGACCGCTGCCTTGAGGAGTTCAATTGGCCGCAGACTTCCGCCTTGAAGGGCAAGCAGATCGACGGGCGCTTTCACGGCGTCGCGGTTGGCTGTTACGTCGAGGGGGCTGGCTCTGGTCGAGAGAGCGTCCGCATCAAGCTCGAAAGCGATGGCGCCGTGTCTGTCTTCACCGGCTCGTCCGCGATCGGGCAGGGGCTCGAAACCGTCGTGGCGCAGATCGCCGGAGATGCGCTCGGACTGCCGCTCTCCGCGATACGCCCTGTGCAGCACGGCTCGACCAATCTGGTGAAGGACGGCGTCGGCTCTTTCAGTTCGCGTTCCGTCGTGATGGGCGGCTCGGCGCTGCTCGACGCCGCCACGAAACTGAAGGCCGAAATATCAAGGGCCGCCGCCTTGCGCTTTGGCTGCGCGGATGAAGACGTGCGCCTGGTTGACGGCGAAGCCGTGGCGCCGGACGGCCGCGTCATGCCGTTCGGTGAGTTTGCCGCCGGCATCCCCCCGATCGACGGCAGCTTTTCGTCGACCAAGCGAACCTACAGCTACGGCGCCCATGCGGCGCATGTGGCGGTCGATCCGAAGACGGGCGGCGTTGAGATCGTCTCTTACGTGGCGGTGGAGGATGTCGGTCGCATCATCAATCCGCACACTCTGCACGGTCAATGCGTCGGCGCCATCGTGCAGGGACTCGGCGGCACTCTGCTGGAGCAGTTCGTCTATGACGACGGAGGCCAGATGGTGGCCGGGTCTTTTGCCGATTATCTGCTGCCCACAGCGACCGATTTTCCGCACATCAAGGTCGTGGCGCTCGAGCTCAAGCCCTCGCCCACCAACCCGCTCGGCGCCAAGGGAGCGGGCGAAGGCGGCATCATCCCGGTCGGCGGCGTCATCGCCAACGCGGTCGCGTCCGCGCTGTCGTCTTTCGGGGTGATGCCGAACGAACTTCCCCTCTCGCCCTCGCGCGTCTGGGCCATGATCGAGGCCGCGCAGACGACAGCCTGACCGGAGCCGACCATAAAAAACGGCGGCCGAGGCCGCCGTCTTTTTTCCTGTGCTGAGTCCCGCGCTCAGGTCGTCAGATGCGCGTCGCGGCTCTGAAACAGCCTGTCGTCGGAATAACCCATGGTTTCGGGTTTGCCGCGGCCGAGCATGACCTGAAAATAGACCGGCTCGAGGCTGTTGTTGTCGTAACCGTGGATGACGCCCGCCGGGCAGGAGACGCATTCCCACGGACCGAGGCGCGTGGTCAGGCGATTGCCCTCCTCATCCTCGACGAAAACGTCCAGAAAGCCCTGCAGCACGAAGAAGCACTCCTCGACCTCGTGCGTGTGCGGGGCATTGCCCTGGCCGGGATTCACGAACATGATCGATAGCGTGAAATTGCCTGCAGGAATGACGCTTGGGTCGCCGTGCTTGCCGGAGCCGCCGGCTCCGATGAACCGGTGCTGCGCGCGCTTGTAACCCTCGATCTTGGCGTCTTCGAACGCCGCCCAGTCGGGCTTGCGGTCACGGAAGCGGCCGACATAGCGCTTCATGATCTCTTCGAGCGAAACGCCGACAAGTTCCGGCGGACGGGGATGGCGGGCGACTGCCATGGCGCATGGCTCCTGGTTGAAATGCAATGAGCGAAAAAACTAGCGCCTTGTTGACCAGGCAGTCAACAAAAGTTTCCGGCATGCGCTTTCACTGGCGCCATTCGAAAGCGCGCCTTCTCACGCATTCTGCCGGACCGCCTTGCGCGCCGGCGCTCGCCGGGGCGTGCGTGCGGCTTTTGCTTCCGGCGCAGCCAGATTGTGCGGCTGCGCGCCAGTTGTGCAGAACATCATCACGAGTTCGGTGATATGCGAAAGCCAGTTCGCGCGCGCTTGCTCTGACCCCAGATCGACGCCCAGCGCCACTTCCAGCGTGTACTGGTTCGACAGGTAATGATAGCAGAGCGACGACAGCGACAGATAGACGAAAGCTGGATCGACGCCGGCCCTGAACACCCCGTCGTCGCGGCCACGCTCGAGGATGAAGCGGATCGTGTCGACCAGCGGATTGTACAGATCGCGCATGCGCCTGGACTGTCGAATGTGCCGGCCCTTGTGGCGGTTCTCCTCGTTCATCAGCCGGATTGCTTCCGGGTTGTCGAGCAGAGCCGTGAAAGTGTGCTGGACCAGCTGCTCCAGCGCCGTGACGGGATCGCTGGCGCGCACCGCCAGATCCTTCTGTTGCGCGCGCAGCTTCTCGTACATGCGCTCCAGAACGGCCACGAACAGGCCTTCCTTCGACTTGAAGTAATAATAGAGCATGTTCTTGCTCAGCCGGCAGCGCACCGCGATCGAATCCACGCGAGCGCCGTCGAAGCCCTTTTTGGCGAATTCGACCGTCGCATGCGTCAGGATTTTCTCGCGCGTTCTGGCGGGATCACGGCTTCGGCTGGCCATCGGGACACCTTCGTTCCGACTCTCGCCGGCGGCGCCCCACCGCGAGGCGCGTCCGGCAGGTCACGTTACGGCGGCCAAACCCATGCAGGCAAACCCATGCAGGCGTTGCTACATGGCCCGCTTCGCCTCCTGCGCATCGCGAATGAGTCTCCACACGCGCGGCGGCGAAAGCGGAAGCTCCATCGGCTGCACATCGAGATGCGCGAGCGCATTCGCAACTGCATTGGCGATGATTCCGCCCACCGGAATGATGCCGCCTTCGCCGGCTCCCTTAGCACCTAAAGGATTGTTGGGCGAGGGCTTCAACTCAAGCGTGATCGATCGGATGACAGGGAAATCGCTGGCGGTCGGCATCAGGTAATCGGCGAGCGACCCGGTAAGCAGCTGGCCATGCTCGTCATAAATGAGATGCTCGAGGAACGTTCCGCCGAGCCCCTGGACGATGCCGCCGATCGCCTGACCGTGCAGCGTCAGAGGGTTGATCATCCGCCCCACATCCTCGACCGACAGATAATCATGCACGCGCACGTGGCCGGTGCCGGGGTCGACGCTCACATGGGCCGCCTGCGTGCCATATGCGTAGGTGTATTTCTTGTTGAAAAAAGTGGCTTCGACGTCGAGCGGTTCTGCGGCGAGGCCCGACAGGGGGCAGCTGGCCCCGTTGGCGGTCACGGTCTCGCCGTCGATCTGCACGTCTGCCGCCGCGCAGCCGAACTTGGCCGCCGCCGCCTCGCGGATCATCCCCTTCAACTTGTCGGCGGCGAGCAGGATCGCCGAGCCGCCCATGACGGTCGAGCGCGAATGATACGAGCCGAAGCCCTCCGTCACGTGGGAGGTGGACCCGTGCAGGACCCTTATGCGGTCGAACGGCATTTCCATTGCGTCGGCGGCGATCTGGGTCATGATCGTCTGCAGCCCCTGGCCGACCGCTGAAGAGCCGAGATAGACGGTGAGCGAGCCGTCGGTTTCCAGCACCAGCCGCGCATCTTCCTTCGGGCCGGCGGCGCCGCCCTCGATGAAGCTGCCCACGGACAGGCCATGATAGCGGCCGTCGATCAGTTTCCCCTGCAGCGCCGACTTCTCGTCCCAGCCGAACTCCTTGAGGCACAGGTCGAAGACATGGTGATAATCGCCGCTGTCGAGTTCCGTCGAACTGTCGTAAGGCGTGATGGAGGCCAGCGGATAGGGCATGTCCGCGTCGGCCACCAGATTGCGCCGGCGCATGGCCACAGGGTCGAGCCCGAGCTTCCCGGCCGCGAGGTCGATCATGCGCTCGCGAATGAAATCCGTCTCGAAGCGGCCCGGACCTCGATAGGTGCCGCTCGGCGTCTTGTTCGTCGTCAGCTGCGTCGATTGAAGATGGATGTTCTCGATCTTGTATGGACCCGACATGAATTGCGAGACATTGCGGGGACCCACGGAACCGTTTGTGCGGAAATACGCGCCGATGTCGGCGAAAGCCATGCCCCGCAGGCCGAGAATCTTGCCGTCGGACGCCACCGCCATCTCGACGTCGCACTCGATGTCGCGCGCATGGTTGGCGCTCATCAGATGCTCGCGGCGATCCTCCGTCCATTTGATCGGCCGCCCCACGATGCGTGACGCAGCCGGGATCAGATAATCCTCGGGGTAGAATTCGCCGCGCGAGCCGAAGCCGCCTCCCACGTCGACTTCAATCAGTTCGACCGAGCCTTCCGGAATCTCCATCGCGGTGGCGAGAATCCGGCGGTTGGTCCACGCCACCTTGGCGGCGCCCCAGACCGTGAGCTTCTGCGTCTGCGGGTTCCATTCGGCCATGAAGCCGCGCGGCTCCATGAACATGGCGGCATGACGCTGCACCTTGAACGAATGTTTCAGGATCAGGTCGGCGGAGGCGAAGGCGGCTTCGGCGTCGCCGCGCGTGGCCGTCCACACCATGGCGCGGTTGGAGCCATGCGCCTCGAAAAGCACGCTGGCGGCGGCGTCGGCGCTCGCCTTGTCGGTGATGGCCGGCAAGGGATCGATACGCAGGTCGATGAGGTCCAGCGCGTCCTCGGCGATTCCCGCCGTTTCGGCGATCACGACTGCGATCGGTTCGCCGACATAGCGCACCTTGTCATGCGCCAGCATGGGCTGATGGAAAGGCTCGAGTTCCGGCAGCGGCTGGAGGCGCAGCGGAATGCGCGGCACGCTGGCGCCGAGATCCGCCGCCGTGATGACGGCGTGCACGCCCGGATGCGCGAGCGCGCGGGTCGCGTCGACGGCGCGCAGATGTCCATGGGCTTCGGGGCTGCGCAGGATCACCGCATGCAGCTGGTTGGGCCGCGTCAGGTCCGAAACATAGGTGCCGCGTCCGCGCAGGAACCGCAAGTCTTCGATGCGTTCGATGGGACTGCCGATGAAGGAGTTTGCCGGCCGCACGCTCACTCTCCCTTGCTGCCGTAGGCGCTGCGGGCGTCGAGCACCGCTTCGACGATCGGGATATAGCCTGTGCAGCGGCAAATATTTCCCGACAGCACGTCGCGCACGCGCTCCTCGTCACAATCCGGCTCATGTGTCAGCAGCGCATGTGCGGTCGTCACCATGCCAGGCGTGCAGAAGCCGCATTGCAGCGCATGGTGTTTGCGAAACGAGGCCTGAAGCGGCGTCAGCGCTTCGTCATTCGACAGGCCCTCGACCGTCACGACCTTCTCGCCAGCCGCCTGCACGGCGAGCATGAGGCAGGAGCGAACCGCGGCGCCGTTGACGATGACCGTGCAGGCCCCGCAGACCCCGTGTTCGCAGCCCAGATGAGTGCCGGTCAGGCCGAGGTCGTAACGCAGGCAGTCGGCAAGGCTGAGGCGCGGGTCCACATCCACGCTGACGGGTTTGCCGTTCACTTCAAATTCGATCTTCATGCTCATCTTCGGTTCCGATCAACGGGCCGCATGCGTCAGGGCGCGCTCGACCATGGTTTCGACAAGGGCGCGGCGATAATCGGCCGGTGCGTGGATGTCGCTTGGCGGATCGACCTCGAGGCTCGCCGCACGCGCCGCCGCCGCAATGGAGTCCGGGCTCGCGGGCTTGCCGTCGAAGGCGGCTTCAGCAAGCGCGAGCCTGCGCGGCCGGTCGGAGGCGCCGATCACCCCGATATGCGTATTGGCGGCGCGCCCTTCGGAATCCACGTCGTAGAAGGCCGCGATGCCCGCCAGCGCAAAGTCGCCGCGCCGGCGCGCGAATTCCTGAAAGCCCCATCTCCGCGCCTTGGGCCAGACGGGCAGCAGCACTTCGGTGATGAGTTCGTCCGGCGCGAGGCAGGTCTGCAGCGCGCCTTCGAAGAAATCCGCCGCCGCGACCTTGCGCGCACCCTTCGGACCGACGAGCGTCAGCACGGCGTCGCAGGCAACCGCGATGCCGGGCATTTCGGCGGCCGGGTCGGCATGTGCGAGCGAGCCGCCGACAGTGCCGCGATTGCGGATCTGGTAATGCGCCACATGCTTGATGGCTTCCGCCAGCAGCGGATGCGCAACGGCAAGCCGTGCGTCGCCCTCGATGTCGCACCACCGTACTTTGGCGCCGAGCGTCACCCCGGTGGCGTCGATCACGATGCGATCGAGTCCCTGGACGTGCTTCAGGTCGACCAGCAACTCAGGGGCCGCGAGGCGAAACGCGAGAATGGGCATCAGGCTCTGTCCGCCGGACAGCGCTTTCGCATCGCAAGAGCCGAGGAGCGCGACCGCTTCGGCGACTGTGGTCGGCGCGGCATACTGAAAGGGAGCAAGCTTCATGTCGGAACTCGAATGTCTAAGCGGCGGGCGGTCTGCGGCGTCATTGCCGCGGTCATGCGGGGCAGGGGGCGCGGCTGTCGGAAGGCCGAGGCATTTGCCGAACGTTCAGTCAGACAGCATGCATTGCGGGCAGGAAAGCGCGCAACTCATGCAGCTCGAACCGACGTCGCGACGGGCATGCATCCTGCATATTTCGATACCATATCCTCAACCCCGTCAAGCGCACGAGAACGATCAATTGGAGCCGATGCAAAATGTTGACTGTCTGGTCAAGAGCGTCCTAGGTTGTCGCCTTGCGGGGTGCGCGCCGGTCATCCTGCGGCCGGACGTCCAGCTCCCTTTCCGCGCGGACGGTGGCGCTTTGCATCTCGGCCAAATGAGGCGCCCTTGTCGGAAACGTCGCAATTGACAACTTTGTCCTCCGACACGAGTTCGAGCCTCGGCAGGTCTTCG
>JAIEQX010000192.1 GCA_019747375.1 Beijerinckiaceae bacterium
AACTCATCTATTCCCGACATCCGCGTGGTTTTGCGCTCTACAGCATGCGGTCGATGAGCGTGGTGCGCCATTACATCCAGTGCCTGCCCGACACTGATCTGGACGATTGGCCGGATGACCGCATCTGGGAGGAGCTTCGGCTGCGTCTGGCGCCGCAGGATCAGCATCTCCTGCAGACCGGGACAGTGTTTGAGAAAAGCGTCACGCCGATGCGGAGTTTCGTGGCCGAACCCATGCGTTTCGGGCGATTGTTTCTGGCCGGGGACGCCGCCCACATCGTGCCGCCGACCGGCGCCAAGGGGCTCAACCTCGCTGCTGGCGACGTTCACTATCTCAGTCGGGCGCTGATCTCGTTTTATGCGACGAACGACGTGGCGGGCCTTGACGGATATTCGGAGACAGCGCTCGCGCGGGTCTGGAAGGCGCAGCGCTTTTCCTGGTGGATGACGTCGATGCTGCACAACTTCGGGCCCGCGCAGGACTTCGACGCACGCGTTTGCGAGGCGGAACTCGCCTATGTGTTGTCGTCGCGGGCGGCGATGACGTCGCTGGCGGAAAACTACGTGGGCCTGCCATTCTAGCAGGCCCACAAATCCTTATTCGAGAACCCAGTCCTTGGGCAGCAGGCCGGACTTCACGCCGCCCTCGACATAGTATCTCCAGAGCTTGCTGACGTGCGGCACCCGCTTGAAGTCACGCTGGAATGCGGCCATGTCGGCGTCCGTCAGCGCCTTGACGCGGCCGATGGCGGCGGCGTGATACATGGCCTCGCCATTCTCAACAAAATGCACGGAGTCGACCAGCAGCGCAGGCACGGATTCCGCAGTGATGATCTGGCCGTGGGCGCGGATCTGCATCGCGTGATGCGGTCCGAGCGTCTTGGCGACAGCGCGGCCGAGTTCGGAATTGGCGACATGCGAGGGATCTGCGTGAACCGGAATGCCGCTCGCCCAGCGGACCGCATGATTCTTCAGCGGCAGCAGCGGCGTGTCTTCCACCAGAGTGAAAACGTTGGTGATGTCGTGGTGAAAATGCGCGATGGCGTTAACGTCCGGGCGTGAGCGCAGAATTTCGCCATGCAAATAGACTTCCGCCGGCGCGCGCACGTTGGAGGGGCCCGAAATGACCTTGCCGTCGTAGTCGCAGATCAGAAGGTGCTCCGGGCGAAGGCCCGAGCGCGGCTGGTCGAACGGCTGGATGAGGTAGGCGTCACGGCCGGGCAGGCGGGCGCTGACATGGCCGCTATAGGCCATAATCTTGAGATCGTTCAGCAAAAGCGTGCATGCGGCGACCTGCTCGCGCAAAAGATTGTCGCCGGTGAGATCGGCATGTCCGGCGTCTGACGTCTGGGCCAAGGTTTCCTCCAAGGTTCTGAAAACAGGCGCGGACAATCGCCCCAAAGGTGCGGATTGTCCAGCAAACCGGCGATCAGATAACCGGGAGGTCAGCCGGTGCGGCGTAGCAGCGTGTTGGTGAGTTTCTTCATGCGCGTCGAGAAGCGGTGACGGCTCTGTTCGCGGTCGACCACGTCCTGACTCGTCACCCAGTTCAACTGGATGGCGCGGCGTGGCCCCTCGTGCGGCTTGTGGCCGTGCCACGAATTGTCGGACCGCTTGAACGCCAGCAGGGTTCCGCCATAGGGCGGAACTTCAGCCACTTTGTCCTCGAGATCCGTGCCTGAGCGCAGAATTCGCAGCCGTCCGCCGTCGGATTCCCATCCCTCGTTCATGTAGAGCAGGACGGTGATCAGCTTGGTCTTGGAATCCGTGTGGATTTCGCCGTCCCGGCTACGGACGAAGCCGCGCACCGTATACATCGTCGGTCGCCCGGTCAGGTCGATTTCGAACTTCTTCTCGATGGCCGAGCGGAAGGCGTCACCTTGCAGTTCATCCATCAGCCCGGCGAAATGGCCTTCGATGGACAGTTCGGCCGGAGGATGGGAGCCGGGACCCGGAACCTTCGGGAAGTCAGCCGACACATCGCCGAACTGCTGCGGCAGAATGAAGTTTTCGACGATCAGCCATTCGTAGGGGTCGCGCTTCAGCGGCATCTGCTCGAGGGCGTCGAAATCGAGATAGGTCATCGTCGTCAAAATCCTGCGCGGGCTTTCGCCGAATTCCGCGCACCATGGCCCAATGATCGGGCGTTGGCAACGCATCGGATCCGCGCATTTCGGCGCAGTCCTGGCGATTCTTATTGGCTAAGCTCAAGCTGTGAGTCAAACTCAGGCGAATTGCCGTCGAGCGTCTGCTTCTGGTTGTCGCGTCATGCTGCGTGCACATCATGTTCCGCCTTTTATGCGGATGCTTCTGGGCGCCATGCTCCTGGCGTTCCAATGCGGCTCCGCCATTGCGGGGGCCTTTCCGCGAGCAGAAAAAGAGAGCCAGATCATCAGCACCTGGCTTTTCAACGGGTCGTCCGTGGCCTTCAATGCTCAGGGCCTGCTCATCCCGGTCACGCGCTATCGCGTGCACGAATGGTCCACGCTGCTGGAATACGGCTACGATTCCGAAACGACATTGATCTTCAAGACGGCGCTCCAACGGGTCGAAAGCGCGTGGTTGGGACCGTCTTCTGTCAGCGGGTTCGGCCATGTCGAAGCGGGCCTGCTTCGACGTCTCGCCGTCTACAAGGATGTCTCGTTCAGCTTGCAGGGACTGGTCCGCATTCCCGGATCGTTCGACAGGCGTTTCGCCCACGATAATCCTGGACAGGCGGAGGCGCGGCTCGCCGTCGGAACGCCCTTCAGTTTTTTTCCCGACGGCTTTCTCACGATTAAAGGATTCGTCGAGACATCAGGCGCCTGGGTGCGTCGAAGCGGGGCGATGCCGGACGAGTTCCGCGTCGACGCCACCTTGGGGCTGCAGAGCAGCGAGCGCGTCATGGTGCTGTACCAGCTTTTCAGCGCGTGGGGTTTGCAGAAAAGCCCTTGGGGCGGAAGGCCGAACAGCCACAAGGCGCAAACGAGCATTGTCTATAGCCTGACGCCGGACTGGAGACTCCAGGCCGGCTTCTTTGCGAGTTTCGCCGGCGCGCACGCACGTTACGAACGTGGCTACCTGACCGCTCTTTGGCGTCGATTTTAGATCAGGCGGCCGAAGTGAATGTCTGAGCGAGCCGATACGCGCGCCGCGCGGTGTCCATGTCGAGAGGCCGGCCGCGCACGCGCTCGACCGCTGAGAGAGCCGAGGCCATTCGCACGTCACTCCCTCCAGCCGAGAGTTGCGCGTCCAGCGCCGAGATCTTGGCCGCGAGACGGGCGCGATCATCGGCGCCGCCGCCCATCAACAGCGCAAGCATGAGAGCAAGCGCGGGGCGGTCCTTCGCACTCACGCGAGCGACACGGTAGACGTTGACGAACTGCTTGACCGCGCGCGGCGAGCCCCCCGTGACGGACGCGAGCTGGGCGATCAACTCAGATTCGTCCGGGCTCAGAGGCTCGTCGAGGCGTGACCGGCTGGCGTCCACCTGGGGGGCGGCCGTCGCGGGCGCCCCTTCGATGAACATGCGCGCCCACGACGCCGGATCGGCCTCATGCGCGTCAATGCGCACCGGAAGCTGGACGAATTTGTCGAGCCGCGCTCCGGCAGTTTCGAGCGCCTTCGGATCGGCGGCCAGGACCGTGGCGAAGCGCCGACCGTCCAGAAGATGATGAGCCGCCTGCGTCACGGCGAGGCGACGGGCCGGCGCGAGATCGTCGAGCGAGTCTATGATAACGACAATCCGCTGCGGAGCCGCGAGACCGTGGCTCGATCCATCCGCCATGGCGCGGTCGAGCGCATGAATAAAATCATGCGCAGGGCGCGTGCGTGCTTCGTTTGTCACTTCCGAAAAGGGAGTTTCCGCCCGCATGGCGCTGGCGCCGGCGTTTGCGGCGGCGCGGCGCTCGGCTGCTTCGGCCTGACGGGCCAAAGTTTCCGTCTCTCCGGCAATGGTCTCGACACGGCGGGTCTGCAGCGACAGAAGGCCCGACAGATCGCGGTTGCGCGCCTCCTCATCCGCCCGGAGTAGGGCGACGCCGCGCAGGATCGGCAGGGTGAAGCGGACGGCCCGCCAGACATTGAGCGCCACGCAGGCGAGGGCGGCCAGGACGGCGAAGCGCCGGAACAGGCCAAGCCAATCCAGATGGGCGCCCAGCCAGTTCGTCACCGGGCCGATGTTTTCGCCGCCATTGGCGCCGAGCCAGGCGATCCAGGCCGGTCCATTGGCCTGCATGAGGCCAAGCACCCATGCGAGCGCGAACAGGAGGATGGCGAAGACGATCAGGCGAGACTGGCCCTTGAAGCCCCACATGGCATGCAAAAATGCGCTGACGCGGCCACCCAAGCCCGAGCGCTCGCCGAGGTCCCGCACGAGGTCCTTGTAATTGGAGACCGGATCGCCGGAAAACCCGAAGGCCCGCATACGGCTTTCGATGCGGCCGCGATTGGAGCGTGCGAAGGCGTCGACCCGCGAACCCGGGGTCTCGTAGAGAATGCTTTCCGGAAGCCGGGCGCGGCGGCCGTCGAGTTCCTGCAGGGCGCGCCGCTCGGTGTCGAGCCGCAGCCGCGAATCGGCGAGCTTTTCACCGAGTTCGCGCGCGACAAGCGCGGGGTCGCGCACCGCATGGGCGGCTTCTGCAGCGAGTTCGGAAAATGCGCCGGCGGACAAAGCCTGGTGAACGCCATCCGCAATGGCGTTGGCTGGCTCGCCCTCGATGCGCGCAGCGTCGATCCGTACCGACACGAGGCGCGTGAGGAAAGGCGACGCCGCGCCCAGCGCGCGCGCCGCCTCCGAGAGGGCCGTGACGCCGGAGGCCAGACGGGCGAGCGCCGTACTTTTGCCGGAGCCGGCATTTCCGAAAAGGCCCACCGTCAGCGGGCCGGGCGTAGACCCATGAGCCAGCAGTTCAGCCACGGCAGCCAGCGGCTCATCCGGGCGGAGAGGGTCGAGGGCGGGGGATGTGTCGGCCGAGAAGATCTTGCCGGTGGGCAATCGCGGAGCCGCTTTGGCGACTGCTACGCTGAGCGGTTCGGGCTGGACGGGACCGGCGGGTTTCGGCAGCTCCGGTTCAAGCTCGATCACCTCCGTGGCGGCCTTGTTCCCGGCGGACGGCGCCGATGGCGGCAGGGGCGGCAGGATCGTGGGCGCTGCTGATTCGGGAGTGGCGTCGAAAGCTGGATCACGCTGTTCCATTTTACGCAGGAAAAAGTCGGTCAAAGTCCTAAGCTCCCGTTTAATCGCGCCGGCCCGGGGCTCTCACCCGCACCGGCGTGGTCCGCCGCGGCGCGAGAGTCCTCCCGGTGTGTGGCAATGGCAAGACCCGAGCGTGATCTTTTCGCTTCCGAAAGGGTAGCCAACGCGAGGTCAGATCCGCGGCGGCGCAGACTGTGTGCTGGACCCTTGCCCCGCCGAGCGTTAAAGAATGGCGACTTTTTCCTCCAGAGCGAGACTTCGAGCCCATGGCGCGGCAGTTCATCTATCATATGCAGGGCCTCACCAAGACCTATCCGGGCGGCAAGAAGGTCTTGGAAAACATTCATCTATCCTTTTATCCGGACGCCAAGATCGGCGTGCTGGGCGTCAATGGCTCCGGCAAGTCGACGCTGCTCAAGATCATGGCCGGGATGGATACCGAATATACGGGCGACGGCTGGGTGGCCGAGGGGGCGCGGGTCGGCTATCTGCCGCAGGAACCACGCCTGGACGAAAATCTCGACGTTCGCGGCAATGTCATGCTGGGCGTCGCGGCCAAGAAGGACATTCTCGACCGTTACAACGATCTCGCGATGAATTATTCGGACGAGACCGCCGACGAGATGACCAGGCTGCAGGATGAAATAGAGGCGCAGGGACTGTGGGATCTCGACGCCCAGATCGACCAGGCGATGGAAGCGCTTGGCTGCCCGCCAGACGATTGGGCGGTGGACAAGCTTTCGGGCGGCGAGCGGCGTCGCGTCGCGCTTTGCAAATTGCTTCTCGAGAAGCCGGAACTGCTGCTGCTCGACGAACCCACCAACCATCTGGACGCCGAGACGGTGAACTGGCTGGAAGGCCATCTGCGAACCTATCCGGGCGCGATCCTGATCGTCACCCATGATCGATACTTCCTCGACAATGTCACGGGCTGGATCCTCGAACTCGATCGCGGCCGCGGCATTCCTTACGAAGGAAACTATTCGTCCTGGCTCACCCAGAAGCAGAAGCGCCTGCAGCAGGAAGGCCGCGAAGAGGAAGCGCGCCAGCGCGCACTTGAAGCCGAAAGCGAGTGGATCGCGTCTTCGCCGAAAGCGCGCCAGGCCAAGAGCAAAGCGCGTATCGCGCGCTACGAGGATCTCGTCGCCAAGCAGAACGACAAGGCGCCTTCCAGTTCGCAGATCATCATTCCGGTGGCGGAGCGGCTCGGCAACAACGTCATCGACTTCGAACATCTGTCGAAGGGTTTTGGCGACAAGCTGCTGATTGACGACCTGTCGTTCAAACTTCCGCCGGGCGGCATCGTCGGCGTGATCGGCCCGAACGGCGCCGGCAAGACCACGCTGTTTCGCATGATCACCGGGCAGGACAAGCCGGACGCCGGGACGATCTCCGTGGGCGAGTCGGTGAAGCTCGGTTACGTCGACCAGTCGCGCGATGCGCTGGACGACAAGAAGACCGTCTGGGAAGAAATCTCCGGCGGTTACGACGTGATCTATCTCGGCAAGCGCGAGATCAATTCACGCGGCTATTGTTCGACGTTCAATTTCAAGGGCGGCGACCAGCAGAAAAAAGTCGGCATGCTGTCCGGCGGCGAGCGCAATCGCGTGCATCTCGCCAAGATGTTGAAGACGGGCGCCAACCTGCTGCTGCTCGACGAACCGACCAACGATCTCGACGTCGACACGCTGCGCGCGCTCGAGGATGCGCTGACGGAATTCGCCGGTTGCGCCGTCATCATCTCGCATGATCGCTTCTTCCTCGATCGCATCGCCACCCACATGCTCGCCTTCGAGGGCGACAGTCATGTGGAATGGTTCGAGGGGAATTTCCAAGACTACGAGGAAGACAAGAAGCGCCGGCTCGGGATCGATTCGATCATCCCGCACCGCCTCAAGTACAAGAAATTCTCGAGGTGATTTGTGGGCGCGCGCTTCGGCGCGCGCCCCGCTTCTTCATCGACCGGCGCCACGACGCGGCGTGGCGCTCAAACGATTTTCACCGAAAGATCCAAAGCTTCTCGATCGTGCACGAGAGCACGCCGCCCTTGACGACGGGGCCGACGTCTTCTGGCGTGGCCTGACTGGATGATGTCGCCGGGATAAGTTCAGGTCCGGTGTCGTCAGGCGGACAAGCTGCTGCGAGGAAAATCCAGGCGCTCTGTGAATTGTCATTCCTCACCACGAAGTTCATGGTGCGGCGCAGGAGAGACCGGACGAGATGACTGCCGACCTGGCCGCCTATGCCGGACTTTTCGCCTCGGCCTTTTTGGCCGCCAGTCTCTTTCCGGCTCAATCCGAGGTCGTGCTTGGCGGGCTGATCCTTGCCAAGATGCAGCCGGCGTGGCTGCTCATTGCGGTCGCCAGCCTTGGAAATATTCTTGGATCGGTGCTGAACTGGCTGCTTGGTCGGGGTATCGAGCGCTACCGCGACAAGCAATGGTTTCCGGTATCTGAAGCCAGTCTTTCGCGTGCGCAGCAATTTTACGGCCGTTGGGGACGCTGGTCGCTTCTGTTGAGCTGGATGCCGGTCGTCGGCGATCCGCTGACGCTTGTCGCAGGCGTGATGCGCGAACCCCTGCCAAGCTTTCTCGTCTTGGTGGCGGCGGCTAAAATCGGCAGATATATCGTGCTGGCCGCGCTCCTTGAGCACTGGTCCTGATATTCTTCGTGCGCCGCGAGGCGATTGCGACTGCTGTAAGGTTCGGGAAGGTTTTTTGGGGGAGAGATAAGGTCAAGCGACGATTTCGCGGGATCTGTTCTGCTTCGTTGCATTTCTCCAGCGCCTGGAGGCTTACCATGGCCCGGTTTCGCGCTTCTGCAATCGTCACATCCGTCGTTGTTTCGGCAGGCCTTCTGATCGCCTCGACTTTTCCGCATGCTTCCTCCGCGACGGCGGCCGAAGTGCGGATCATCGCGTCTGACGCAGTCCGCTTACCGATGATGGAAATCACAAGCGCCTTTCAGAAAGAAACGTCGAACCAGACCGTCACGACCTACGGCCCGTTCAACACGATCGAGAAACGTCTGGCGGCGGATCCCAAGGCCGATATCGTGTTCTGGTCGCTCAGCGAGTTGAACAATCTCGTGCGCAAGGACGCGATAGCGCCCGATTATCCTAAGGTTGTGGGACGCGTGCGCATCGCGGTCGGTTATCGCACGGGCGGCCAGCGGCCGGACGTCTCCACGATTCAGAAGCTGCGCGCCACGATTCAGAACACCAGCGGCTTCGCCTATGGCAACCCGGCGAGCGGCGTGCCTACAGACCTACACATCGTCAGGATCTTCGATGAGCTTGGCCTGGGCGCCGAGATGAAGGACAAGGGCCTGATGCGCGATGGCGGCATCAACGTCATGAAGGAAGTCGCAGATCGGCGGGTCAATCTCGGTTTCGCCCAGGCGAGCGAGATCGTCGCATTTCCGGGCGTGTCCATTGGCGGCTTCCTTCCCGACGCGCTGCAACTGACGACCGTGCATGCGGCTGCGTTGACGAAGGCCGGCAAAGCCAATCCGGCGGCTGTGGCGCTTTTCGCCCGCATCGTGTCGGAGCCGACCTCGTATATTTTCGAGAGAACCGGTTTTGATATCCGGCGCTGAAGGGTAGATGCCAGCCGGCCTGTAAGCCGGGTTCTGTATGGCGCGAACCTTTCGGCCCGCACGTGACGGCCATTCCTCTGGGACGACCGTTACCGGCCGCCTCAAGCAACCAACCCGGGCGACGACCCGGAGACGGGCCCAAACCGAGGGCGAACCCTCGGTCTTCGTCGCCCCTATTCGGTCTTGCTCCCGGTGGGGCTTGCCATGCCGCGCCCGTTGCCGGCCGCGCGGTGCGCTCTTACCGCACCTTTTCACCCTTACCCCGGACGGATCCGGGGCGGTTCGTTCTCTGTGGCGCTTTCCCTGGGGTCACCCCCGCCGGACGTTATCCGGCACCGTGTCTCCATGGAGCCCGGACTTTCCTCCCTCCGTGAGGAGAGCGGCCGTCCGGCCGGCTGGCTCATGGCGAATAGGGGGGCGGGGGCACAAGGTCAAGCCCGCATCCCGCTTGGCGCCATTCAGCCGTCGGTCAATGGTGCGTCGCCGACCTGAGCCATGAAGTTGCGGGCCTTGCCGCAATAGGCGCGATTGGCGCCGGAGATCCCGCCGCGGGCGTAGAGCCCGGACTGATAATATTTCACCGTCGTGCAGACGTCGCCGCCGGCCTTGCGGTAGGCGGCGCCCAGGTAACGCATGCCGTAGCGGATGTTGGTTTCGGCGTCGTAAAGCGCAGAGGCGGGCCCGCTGAAGCCTTCGCCACGCGCCGTCTGGGGCTTGATCTGCATGAGGCCCAGCGCGCCCCCGTTCGAAACGCGCGGGTTGTAGCGGCTTTCAACCATCACGACCGCGTGGGCAAGAGCTGCCGGCACGCCATTGGCTGCTGCATGGTCGGAGACAATCTTGCGGAGGTGGCTCGGCGCGGCGGAGGGCGCGTCGGCCAGGACGCGGCTGCTACCGGGAGATGTTCTCTTGCGTCGCATTGCGATGTCCGTCGCGCCGGTCAGTGCGGAGCCCGCAGCGACGCGCGGCTGCGACCCGAGCGAGGCCGTTTTGGTCTTCTGATCCAGTGCAAGAAGTTCCGTGGCGCTGCCGCCAAGTTCCGACGCAGTCACCGAGCCAATTGAAAGCGTAAGGCCGAGTACATTTATAGAGATTGCAAGCTTCAAATTCATTCAGAAAGGTTCCCTCTTGCTGCTCAAGTTGATGAGGAGCGGCAACCTATCGAAAAATGAGGCCATATAGGGGCGATGTTGCGACGCACATCTTTTTCTCTTCATCGAGATATATTGTCGCATTGGCGGAATCAGCTGCGCCGACAGCCGTCGAAGCTGGACTGTTCTCGAAACTATTTGAAATAAACGTTGAGCAACAGCGGGTTGGGGCCGCACTCCCTACATACTTTGGCGAGCGCTCATTCATCATCCCGTTGGATCGGCGACCTGTTGGCGCTGACGTTTCCCGTGAGCCGTGATTTCAATGTCACGCTGTGCGCCAGCGCAATGTGAGGCGCTGCGGCTCGAACTATGGTGTCTGCAGGTCCATGAGCTGACATCAGCGTGGGCAATTGGAGGGATGGCGATGAAGAAAGCACTTTTTGGCCTGGCGCTGATTGCGGCCCTGCCGCTGGCTGGCTGCAATACGCCGGGCGAACGTGCGGCAGGCGGGGCGGCG
>JAIEQX010000185.1 GCA_019747375.1 Beijerinckiaceae bacterium
TCCTGAGCGAGCAGCACGGCAAGAAATACGCCGTCATCGTCAACGAGTTCGGCGAGATCGGCATCGACAACGAGCTGGTCGTGGGGGCCGACGAGGAAGTGTTCGAGATGAACAACGGCTGCATCTGCTGCACCGTGCGCGGAGACCTCATCCGCATCATGGAAGGGCTGATGAAGCGCAAGGGCAAGTTCGACGCGATCATCGTCGAGACGACGGGCCTCGCCGATCCGGCGCCCGTGGCCCAGACCTTCTTCGTCGACCAGGATATTTCGGACGAAGCCCGGCTCGACGCCATCGTGACGGTGGCGGACGCCAAATGGCTGTCGGACCGGCTGAAGGATGCGCCCGAGGCCAAGAACCAGATCGCCTTTGCGGATGTCATCATCCTCAACAAGTCCGATCTCGTGACCGCCGCCGAGCTCGACGAGGTCGAGGCCCGCATTCGCGGCATCAATCCCTACGCGACGCTGCATCGCACGGTGAAGTGCCAGGTGCCGCTCGAGGCCGTGCTGGGCCGCAACGCCTTCGATCTCGACCGCATCCTCGAACTCGAACCCGCGTTTCTCGGCAAGGAAGACGCGCATGTGCATGACGAGTCCTGCGCCGCCGATTGCGGCCACGACCATCATCACCACGATCATCACGGCCACGACCACCACGGGCATGATCACCACGGGCATGACCATGGCGGCCTGAAGACCATTCATGACGACGAGATGAAGTCGGTGGCGTTCCGCATCGACGGCGACGTCAATCCCGACCTGTTCATGCCGTGGATCAACAAGATCGTGCAGGACATGGGCCCGAGCATCCTGCGCTCCAAGGGTATCCTGTCCTTTCCCAACGAACCGAAGCGCTTCGTCTTCCAGGGCGTTCACATGATCCTCGACGGCGACCTGCAGCGCGAGTGGAAGCCTGGCGAGAAGCGCGAGTCGAAACTCGTCTTCATCGGCCGCCACCTGCAGGAAGAGGAGCTGCGCCGCGGCTTCATGGCCTGCGCGATCGCGGCCTGAGCACTGTGTCGAGCGCCTTGACGAGCGCCGCGGCGCCTCCGGCCATCGTCGGCGCCGTGCTGCGCATCGATCTGCGCGGCTTTTCGGGCGATATCCCGGCGGCGCTCGGGGCGCCCGCGCGCGACGTCGAGACCGGGGAGGGGACGCGCAGTCTCTTCTTCGATCTCGCCGCGCAGATCGAGGGCATGACATGCGTGGAAGCCTGCGGGCGGCTCGCCGTCCATCTCGACCGGCTGTTCCTCGCGCCCGCCACGCCGCCCTTTGCGGATGTGCTGGCGCGGCGGATGCGGCTCGACCTCGGGTTTTCGGTCGCCGACAAACCCGAGAGCTTTACGCATGACGTGCCGCACGGCCTGCTCGATTGTCTCGGCCAGATGGAAGCCGAGCTCGGCCTGACTTATTACCCCTGCGAAGACGATTCCGACGCCGTGATCGAAGACGCCTGACGCCCGCAACGACGAGACGCAAACACCCATGTCACAGACTTCCATGAGCCAATACGTCACCGCCTTCGAGGTCGGCAGCCATGTTGTGGCGGGCGGATTTCTGGGGCGCGATCCCGCCTTCGCGCTGGCCGAGGGCGAGGTCGTGCTGGCGGCCGATGGCGCGCGCAAGATTGTCGCGGCGCATCCCGGCGGCGCGGTTCTGCTGGGTCTGTGCGATGGCGCGCGCCTGGTGACGGGCGGCGACGACGGCCGCGTGGTGGTCACGCAGGCGGATGGCTCCAGCCAGACCATCGCCGAGCAGAAGGGCCGGTGGATCGACGCCCTGGCGGCGCGGCCCGATGGCGCGCTCGCCTGGGCGATCGGCAAGCAGGTGCATGCGCGCGACGCCAAGGGAGAGGTCAAGTCCATGACCGCGCCTTCCACCGTGCGGGGCCTCGCCTTCATGCCCAAGGGCTACCGTCTGGCGCTGGCGCATTACAACGGCGTGTCCCTCTGGTTTCCCAATTCCATGGCCGAGCCCGAGGGCTTCGCCTGGGCGGGGTCGCATCTGGACGTGACGGTGTCGGCGGACGGCAAATTTTTGGTCAGCGCCATGCAGGAAAATGCGCTGCACGGCTGGCGCGTCGCCGATCACAAGGACATGCGCATGACGGGCTATCCGTCAAAGACGCGCAGTTTCTCCTGGTCGGCGGACGGCCACTGGCTGGCGACGTCGGGCGCCGAGGCCTGCATCGTCTGGCCGTTCCAGTCGAAGGACGGGCCGATGGGCAAGGGCCCGCGCGAATGCGGCGTGCGACCCGCGCGCGTCACGCGCGTCGCCTTCCACCCGCGCAGCCTTGTGGTCGCCATCGGCTATCAGGATGGCTGGGTGATGATCTGCCGGCTGACGGATGCAGCCGAAATTCTCGTGCGGGCCGTGCCGGAAGCCCATGAAGCGGGCGCCATTTCGTGCCTCGCCTGGAGCCCGGACGGCGCGCGTCTCGTGTATGGCGCCGAAGACGGCGCGGCGGGCATTCTGGATTTGCCGGCCTCTTGACCGCAACCTGCGGAAGGTCTTCCAGTTGACCCAACGTGGCGACATGTTCGCGGCGGTCAGGACTCACAGATGATCATCAGGCGCATCGTCTTCTTCATCTCGCTGATGATCGGCGCGGCCGCGTCGCAATTGCCGGAATTCGCCCAGCAATATCGCCAGCGGCTCGGCGGCGCGATCGACGAGATCAACCGCATGCTGGGCGATTTCGACCGCGATGCGGCCAGCAACGGCATGGATCGGCCCGCCGGCGTCGGGCGCCTGCAGAAGAACAACGATCCCTTCGTGCAGAGCCAGGGCGCGCGCGTGCGCGAAGCGGAGGCGCGGGTCTCGCGTCTCGAGCGCCAGCTGCAGGATTTCTCGCAGGCCGGGTCGTTCTCGCGCATCGGCGTGCTGGCGCGCGATTTCGATCCCGGCATCGCGCGCCGCGCCTACCAGAGTTTCGAGCCAGCCGTGCCGCTGACGCTCGAGGGTGGAACCATCGCGGCCACGGGCTTTGCGGCGGCCTATGCGCTTCTGAAAATGCTCGGCGCGCTGGGGCGGCGGGTGCGCCGCCGCTCGACGCGCCCCGGCCGCGTGCATGTGTCCTGAGCGGCTGTGCTAGAGTGAGCACGTCGTCCCAGGCTCGGCCCGCCATGTCCGCGAGATCCGCATGATTCCCAACGTCCTCTCCATCGCCGGCTCGGACCCCTCGGGCGGGGCCGGCATCCAGGCGGATCTCAAGACCTTTTCGGCGCTCGGCTGCTACGGAATGGCGGCCATCACGGCGCTGACCGCTCAGAACACGCGTGGCGTCAGCGGCGTACATGTGCCGCCCGCGGCCTTCGTGGCCGACCAGATCGAAGCCATTTTCGCCGACGTCACGGTGGCGGCGGTGAAGATCGGCATGCTGGCCAATGCCGAGATCGTCATGGCGGTGGCGGAATGCCTCGCGCGTCACAATCCGCCCGCCATCGTGCTGGATCCGGTGCTGGTCGCAACCTCCGGCGATTCGCTCGGCGCGCCGGGCGTGGTCGACGCCATGCGCATGCATCTGTTTCCGCTCGCGACCCTGATCACACCCAACATTCCCGAAGCCGCGCGCCTCGCCGACATGTCGGAGGCGACCGACCTTGCGGGTCTCGAAGGTCTGGCGTCGCGCCTGCATGAACTGGGCGCTCGCGCGGTCCTGGTGAAGGGCGGGCATCTCACGGGCGAGACCGCCGAGGACGTGCTGTTCGACGGCGAGGCGCTGACGCATTATTCCGCGTCCCGCATCGACACGCGCAACACGCACGGCACAGGCTGCACGCTGTCATCCGCCATTGCGGCGCATCTGGCGCGCGGCATGAGCCTGCCGGAGGCCATTCGCGCGTCCAAGGCCTATCTGACGGCCGCGCTGGAGGCGAGCGACGTCCTGAATGTCGGGGACGGCCAGGGGCACGGCCCGGTGCATCACTTCCGATGGCTCTGGACCTGAGGTTGCGCGGCTGCGCTCGACAGACGCATGGCTGCGCCCTAGATGGGTGACATCAGGCCACGCGCCCCGGGAACCGACATGCTCGACACACGCCAGCACAACGCCCATGACGATCATCTGCCGCCCGGGCATCCGCCCGTGCGCTTCGGGCGCATCGGCGTGCTCATCGTCAATCTGGGGACGCCCGACGCCACCGATTACTGGTCGATGCGCCGGTACCTGAAAGAATTTCTCTCGGATCGTCGCGTCATCGAAACGCCGCGCGCCCTCTGGTGGCCGATCCTCAACCTGATCATCCTCACGGTGCGTCCCGGCCGCAAGGGGCGCGACTACGACACGATCTGGAATCGCGAGCGCGACGAGGGACCGCTGAAGACGATCACGCGGGCGCAATCTGAAAAGCTCGCGGAATTCATCGGACGCGGCGGCGTGCCGGGCGATCCGTCGCGCATCGTGGTCGACTGGGCCATGCGGTACGGCAATCCCTCCATCGCGTCGCGCATCGAGGCGCTGCAGAAACAGGGTTGCGAACGCATCCTGCTGGTTCCGCTCTATCCGCATTACGCCGCCGCCACGACCGCGACCGTCTGCGACAAGGCTTTCGACGCGTTGAAAAAATTGCGCTGGCAGCCGATCCTGCGCGTCGCCCCGCCATGGCATGACGATCCGGTCTACATCGACTCGCTGGCGCATTCGATCGAGGAGAGCCTCGCGACTCTCGATTTCACCCCCGACATGATTCTCGCGTCCTATCACGGCGTGCCGCGCGAATATCTCGACAAGGGCGACCCTTATCATTGCCATTGCATGAAGACGACGCGGCTGTTGCGCGAGCGTCTCGGCATGTCGGAAGAAAAACTCGTCACGACGTTCCAGTCGCGCTTCGGGCCGGCGGAATGGCTGCGTCCCTACACGGATGAAACCATCAAGGCTCTGCCCGGCAAGGGCGTCAAGAAACTGGCGGTGATCACGCCCGGGTTCACGGCGGATTGTCTCGAGACGATCGAGGAGATCGGAGTCGAGAATCACGAATATTTCATGGAGCACGGCGGCGAGAAATTCGCCCGCATCGATTGTCTGAACGACAGCCCGAACGGCATGCGGGTGCTGGAAGCCCTGGTGGCGCGGGAATTGTCGGGCTGGGTCTGAGCGGGGCGCGACATGAGCGATGCTTTTGCGGGTTTCTACTCGATGGTGCTGACGACGGCGCGTCCGGACAATACGAACGCGATCGTTCAGGCGCTTCTGTCGCAGAAGCTTGCGGCCTGCGTGCAGGTCATGCCGATCCGCAGCCATTATGTCTGGCAGGGCGTGTTGCGGGAGGAGAGCGAGGAAATGCTCTTCATCAAGTCGCGCGCCGAGGATTATCCGGCGATCGAAGCGGCGATCCGCGCCGTGCATGATTACGACACGCCGGAAATCCTGCGCTTCGACGTGGCGGCGGGCGAGCCGTCCTACCTCGACTGGATCGGCGAGATGACGGCCCGGCGCGGCGGCTAGCGGCGCCGGTCGGGCACGCGGGAGCCGTGAGAATCTTCTTCGAAGCCGGTCGGCGGAGCTGCATTTTTCTGGCTTGCCGCCCCCTTGAACGCCCGGAAAACGCTTCCTACCTCTCTTCCAGCACGGGCCACAACGGACGTGCATTTACGTCGGCGCCCCGCCCTCAGAGGGGGCCGGGGTTGGCCACATGTCGCTTCTCAAGGAGGATATGTCATGCGTCACTTCGATCTTTCGCCGCTCTACCGTTCGACCGTCGGCTTCGACCGGTTGTTTTCGCTGCTCGACCAGGCTGCGGGCGTAGAGGCGGCCAATAGCTATCCGCCCTACAACATCGAGCGGACGGGCGAAAACGCCTATCGCATCTCCGTCGCGGTGGCCGGGTTCGGCGAGGCCGACCTGACGATCGAGACACGCGAGAACACGCTGTTGATCAAGGGCGGCAAGGAGACCCGTCAGGACGAAGGCCAGAAGGCCGAGGTCCTGTATCAGGGCATCGCCGCGCGGGCGTTCGAGCGCCGCTTCCAGCTCGCCGATCATGTATCGGTGACGGGGGCCTCTCTGCAGAACGGCCTGCTGCACGTCGACCTCGTGCGCGAGATCCCGGAAGCCGCCAAGCCGCGGCGCATTCCGATCGGCGGCGCCCGCCTCGTCGAGGCCACGCGCGCGGCCTGATCCGCACGACCGACAACGGAAAAGGGCGCCTCACGGCGCCCTTTTTTCGACCTGCGCGTGACTGGTTCGGTTCCTGGTCGGTTCAGTTCGTGGCCTTGCCCTCGGCGGCGGCGGCGCGCTGGTCTTCCGGCACCTTGAAGAGCGGGATCACGCGCGGCGCCTTGGCTTCGGCGGGCCTGGCTTCTGCAGGCTTGGTCTCAGGAGGCTTCGTTTCGGCCGCCTTGGCCTCAGCGGCAGGTTTCGCCGTCGGCGCTGCCGGGGGCTCGGGCTTCGCCTGCTGGACCGGCCTGCGCTCCGGGCGCGGCTGCGGCTTCGCCAGTTCGGGCTTGGCCACTTCCGGCTTGACCACTACCGGGTTCGCCGGCTCGGGCTTGGCGACCTCCGGCCGCATGGCTTCCGAGGCCAATGGTTTTGCCGGGGCGCTCGCGCGCGGTGGGGTTGCGGGCTCGGGCGCGGCCAGCGGCCTGGTCTCGACGGGCTGAGGCGCGACGCTGCCGAGCCGGTCGGGAGCCTGGCGGGCGAGGCGCGGATCGACGTCCTCCAGCCGGCGCGGCGTGCGGACCTCCGGGGCGATGGTCCCGCGCGCGGCGCGGCGATCCTCGAAGCGGTCCGCATCCTCGAACGGATCGTCGCCGAAACGCGGCGCGGCCGCGACCGGCGGGAATCCTTTGTTGAGCGGACCTTCGTTGCGCAGGCCCACGGCCGGGCGCGGCGGGGCGCCGGCGAAACGCTCGAGGATCTGGCCGTCATAGGCGTCGACGATCAGGCGGGCGAAGCGATTGCGCTGGTCCACGACCTCGACGATGAAGACGTCGCCGTTGCGCTGAATGGGCGTCTGGATCGTATAGCCGCGGCGGGCGAGCAGGTCGCGGATTTCGGCGCGACGCAGCGGGGCCTCGTCGCGGAAGGCGCCGGGCGGCGGTTCGCCGGGTCCGAATCGCGTGCTGAAGGAATCGCCCCAGGCGTTGAAGAAGACTTGCGCGTGGGCGGGCGCGGCGACGCCGAGGCTCGCGACAAGCAGGGCGAGGCCCGCCACGCCGCGCCGCAGGCGCACAGGCGCCGGCTTGAGGGAAACACACTTGTCACGCTCGCCATCGCGCATGGCCGACTCCCGAAGTATCCACAAGGTGAGGATATGGGCCAAGAGTTGCGGCCCGATTACGGCAAGCGTGAGACGGCGATTCGATCCGGGATCAATAAGTTGGACGGCCCTGGCGGCCCGCGGCCGCCCGCGCCACGCGCAGGAAGCCGTCGACCTGCTCGGCCGTGGTGGAACAGGAGGCCACGAGCCGGACGAAAACCTCGTCGGCTCCCGGCTCCTGCATGGGCGTCAGGCCGCGCACGCCCCAGTCGTGATAGCGCGCGCCGGCCTGGCGCAACGCCCGGTCCATGGCGGCCGGGATGACGACGAAGACCTCGTTGATCTGCCGCGGCCATGGCATCCGCACGCCCGGAATGGCCGCGAGCCCGTCGGCGAGGCGCGTCGCGGCCGCATTTGCGGCGCGAGCCAGCTCGCGCCAGTGCCCGCCCTCCAGATAAGCCTTCATCTGCGCGCCGAGGAACCGGCCTTTGGAAAGCGTGTGACCGGCGCGCTTGCGGCGGAAGGCGAGGTCGGCGGCGCGGTCGGGGTCGAACACGATCACGGCCTCGCAGGCCAGAGCGCCGTTCTTGGTCGCCCCGAAGGACAGGACGTCGACGCCGGCCTGCCAGCTCGCCTGGGCGGGTGTGCAGCCAAGCGCCTCGACCGCATTGGCGAAGCGCGCTCCGTCCATATGCACCGCAAGGCCGGCCTCATGCGCGAGATCGGCCAGCCGGGCGGTTTCGGCGGGCGAGTAGACCGCGCCGCATTCGGTCGCCTGAGCCAGCGAGAGGGCTGCGGGCTGGACCTGCTTGACGAGGCCGCGCGGATATTTTGCGAGGGTCGCCGCCAGGATCTCGGGGGTGATCTTGCCATGCGGGCCATGCAGGCCGACGAGCTTGGCGCCGCCGCTGAAAAATTCCGGCGCGCCGCATTCGTCGTCGCTGATATGCGCGTCCTCGTGGCAGAAGACCGCGCCCCAGGGCGGCGTGACGGCGGCGAGCGCCAGCGCGTTGGCGGCCGTGCCGGTCGCCACCAGGAAGACCGCACAGGGCCGCTCGAACGTTTCCGACAGCATTTTCGTCGCCGCGCGGGTGTAATCGTCCTCGCCATAGGCCGGCGTGAACCCGCCATTGGCCGCCACGATCGCGTCGAGGATGCGAGGGCTCGCCCCGCCGGCATTGTCGCTCGCGAAATCCATCTGCCCACTCGTGTCGTATCGTTGTGCGAAGCGTCCGAACGCGCGTCGAACGCGGCTTGTCGATCGTCGCGGCGCCTGCGCTCAGGTGACGCTTTTGAACACCCTTTTCATCGCTTGTGCACATGCCATAATTCTGGCATGTTCGCGCTCCGTCAATAGGACAGCTTTACTGACCATTTGCACGGACGAGCCCGTAGCGGATCATCCGGCGAAACCGGACCGTGCCGGGACCTGTCTGACACGACGCGCGCGATAGCCCCGAATGGCTGCTGCGACGGACGGGAGAGCCCGGCGACGGGGCGCGCGAAGCTTGCGTGTTCCTCGTACAGGCGACTTCTTACAATTGTATGATCGTCCAACGATCTGGAGCGAGGCGATGAGCGGGTTCACAAGCGACGACAGGGCACGGCGGATGGCGGCGGCTTCGAAAGCCGCGACGTCGAAACGCATGCCCGCGTCCGCCGCCGATGTGTCCGCTGAATCCGGAGTTCGAATGATGTCCGACCCGACCCGTTCCCCCATCATGCCGTTCGATGCGGCCTTCCCGGCCGCGCAGGGCCTGTATGATCCGGCCAATGAGAGCGACGCCTGCGGCGTCGGCTTCGTGGCCGACATGAAGAACCGCAAGTCGCACGATATCGTGGCCAAGGGCCTCGAGATCCTGCTCAACCTCGATCATCGCGGCGCTGTCGGCGCCGACCCGAAGGCCGGCGACGGCTGCGGCATGCTGATCCAGGTGCCGGACCGCTTCCTGCGCGAGGAGACCGCCAAGGCCGGGTTCACGCTGCCGGGCGCGGGCGATTATGCGGTCGGGGCGCTGTTCCTGCCACGCGATCCCGAAGGGCGGCGCATCGTCGAGGAGATCGTCGAGAAGGTCGTGGCGGCGGAAGGCCAGGTCTTTCTGGGCTGGCGCGACGTGCCGGTCGATCCCTCGGGGCTGGGCGAGAGCGTCAAGCCGACCGAGCCGGTGCACAAGCAGATTTTCATCGGGCGCGGCGCGAGCGCGGTCGACCAGGACACGTTCGAGCGCAAGCTGTTCGTCCTGCGCAAGGTCATCTCCAACACGGTCTACAATCTCAATGACGCGCGCACGAAGGGTTTTTACCCGGTGTCGCTGTCGTCGCGCACGCTCGTCTACAAGGGCATGCTGCTCGCAACCCAGCTCGGCGACTATTTCCTCGACCTGCGCGACCCGCGTCTGGAATCGGCCTTGTCGCTGGTGCATCAGCGCTTCTCCACCAACACGTTCCCGACATGGTCGCTGGCCCATCCCTACCGCATGGTGGCGCATAACGGCGAGATCAACACGCTGCGCGGCAACGTCAACTGGATGGCGGCGCGCCAGGCGTCGGTCGCCTCGGAACTGTTCGGCGAGGACATTTCCAAGCTCTGGCCGATCTCCTACGAAGGCCAGTCCGACACGGCCTGTTTCGACAATGCGCTCGAACTGCTGGTGCAGGGCGGCTATTCGCTCGCGCATGCGATGATGATGCTGATCCCGGAGGCCTGGGCGGGCAATCCGCTGATGGATGAGGAGCGCCGCTCCTTCTACGAATATCACGCCGCCCTGATGGAGCCGTGGGACGGCCCCGCCGCCGTGGCCTTCACGGACGGGCGCCAGATCGGCGCCACGCTCGACCGCAACGGCCTGCGCCCGGCGCGCTATCTCGTCACCGAGGACGGTCTCGTCGTCATGGCGTCCGAAATGGGCGTGCTGCCGATCCCGCAGGAGAGCATCGTCAAGAAGTGGCGCCTGCAGCCGGGCAAGATGCTGCTCGTCGATCTGGAGCAGGGCCGCATCGTCTCCGACGAGGAGATGAAGCACCAGATGGCGACCTCGCATCCCTATCGCGAATGGCTCGACCGCACCCAGATCGTGCTCGAAGACCTGAAGCCCGTCGAGCCGCGCGCCTCGCGCACCGACGTGTCGCTGCTCGATCGCCAGCAGGCTTTCGGCTATACGCAGGAAGACCTGTCGATCCTGCTCGCCCCGATGGCGATCACCGGCCAGGAAGCCGTCGGCTCCATGGGCACCGACACGCCGATCTCGGCCTTGTCGGACAAGTCGAAGCTGCTCTACACCTATTTCAAGCAGAACTTCGCCCAGGTGACGAACCCGCCGATCGATCCGATCCGCGAGGA
>JAIEQX010000173.1 GCA_019747375.1 Beijerinckiaceae bacterium
CAGGCGGCCCGGCTCGGTCTTCTCCGAATTGCGCAGGGGATAGCGCGTCACGCGACCGCCCATGTCCTGATAGCCGACCTGGCCCGGCACGATGCTGTGGCGTCCCTTCGAGCGGCCCGACATGGTCAGCTGACGAAACACGTCATTTTCCATGAACGGCAGGATCTCGCCGAAATTTTCGTTCTCGTAATGATGCGCGTCGCAATCGACGATCATCACGTCCTCGAACTTGCGGTCGCGCGCCTGTTCGGCGGCATGCGCGAGCAGCTTGGTCGTATTGAGTTCCTCGACTGTGACGCGGCGTCCGCGATCGGCAATCAGGTCCATGGGTCCCCTCCTTATTTTTTATCTGTTGCAGACGCCTCGGGTTCAGCGGCCCGTCCAGCTCTGCCACATGCCCAGTTCAAACACCTGCAGATCGGCGGCTTTCAGCATCGCGCCGCACAGGATGAGGACATCCGTGCCCGACACGCTCTGCGGACCCGCGAGAACCGGATAGCTGTTGCCCGCCTCGACATTGGCGCCATAGAGCTTCGACAGCGACGACAGCATCGCCTGCAGGGCCTGTGGCGAGATCGCCGCGAGCTGGCCGGACATCTGCGCCGCCTCGACCTCACGCGCGATCGCGATGACGCGATCCGAAAGCGTGGGATCGACCGGCGTCGGCGCGCGTTCAGGCGACGACATAGATATCATCCCCTTTTTGGATGACATCGAAGCGCTTGAGCTTGAGGCGGCGGTCGGAGATGCACTCGCCCGACTTCATGTCATATTCGTAGCCGTGCCACGGACAGACGAAATTCATCTCGGTCTCGGAGAAGAACAGGCCGATGGACGTCTTGTCCTCGCGCAGATGTTCTTCGACGCGCGCGATGGTGAGGCCTTCGCAGGCCGGCCCGCCCTGGTGCAGGCAATAATTGCTGTAGGCGAAGAATTCGCCCTCATGGCGGAAAATACCCACTTCGGTATTTCCGAGTTTCACGATCTGGCGGGCGCCGTCCTCGAATTCGGAGATGCGACCAACAAATTGCTCGGCCATGGATTCAGACCCTCCCGTTATGGATCGGCCGTCTCGGTCGGGGCTTGTGCCCTCTGTCGAATCGGGAGGCTTGCTCCAGCCGTCACCCACTCGCCGACCTGCGGCTTCGATGGCGTAGACTAGAAACAGTTCAGACTTCTGTCCAAGATAATTCTTTTCGTCCTGACCAAAGTTTTTCTTTGGTCAGGAACGGACGGGGGACGTCAGCGCGCGCCTGCGGCGCTCAGCGCAAGGTCCAGGAGCGCGCCCGGGTCGCGCAGGTCCTCCAGCAGATCGAAATGGTGGCGGCCCTCCACGATCAGCGGCGCTGGTGCGCCCCAGGCCTGCGCAAACTCCGCCGACTGGCGCTTGAATTCGTCCGTCTCGAGCGCCCCGAGCGCGACGCCGATCCGCACGCCCGCGGGCGGCGGGAACGACAGGGGCGACAGCCGCCGGATCAGGTCGGAATCGTGAAGCCCGATCACCTCGCCCATCGGCAGGAAGGACAGCGGCGTCAGGTCGTAGAGCCCCGACAACAGCAGCGCGGAGGCGACCCGCGGCCCCTCCGGGTCGACCGCCGCCATCGCGGCAAGCTGCGCGCCCGCGCTGTGGCCGGCCAGATGCACGCGCTCCGGATCGAAGCCGAACGACTCCGCCTGATCGACGAGGAACCGCAGGGCGCCGCGCACCTGCGCGACCATCTCGACGAGCGTCGTCTCCGGCGCAAGGCCATAATCCACCTGCGCGACCGCAAAGCCGTGCGCCCGCATGCCCTCGCCGAACTGCCCGTGCTGGTCCTTGGTGCAGGCCTGCCAATAGCCGCCATGCAGGAACACCCAGAGGGGCGCCTTCGCGTCCGCCGCAGGGTAGAAATCGAGGCATTGCTCGCGGCCCGGCCCATAGGCGAGGTCGAGCCCGCTCTGGCCGGCGCGCGCTTCCATGCCGTCGTAGTTCCAGCGCCGGAACACCTGCCGCATGTCGGCCTGTGCCCGCGCATGATAGCCGCGCGCGATCTCGGCGCGCGTCATGCCGCGCCACACCGGTGCGTCGGGCTGCGGGGCGCGCACATGGGCCTCGGCGCGCAGGCAGAGGTTGGCGTCGGACCGCGCATAGGTCACGGGACGACGCAAGCCGCCGCAGACTTCGCGCCAGGCCAGATCCATCTGCCGCCTCGACAGATGAAACGCCAGGGGCTCGCGCGCCAGGATTTCGATGCGCCGGATGTCGCCCGGCGCCGCGCCCTCGCGCGCCAGCGCGGCCATCAGGTCCGACAGCGCGATGCGCAACGCATCGGCGGGATCGTCCATCGAGCAGCGCGCCTCGACGCGCACGAGGCGCGGCGCGGCGGCGGAATCAGAAAGCGACATGGCGATGCACCTCCGCACGGTCGCGCGCGAAATCGGCGCGCGCGCCGGCCCAGATCGTCCGGCCCTTTTCGATCACATGGTGCCGGTCGGCGAGACGCTCCAGCACCGCGATATTCTTGTCGACCAGCAGGATCGACTGCCCCTCGGCCTTGAGCGCCTCGAGACATTGCCAGATTTCGGCGCGGATCACCGGCGCCAGACCTTCCGTCGCCTCGTCGAGGATCAGCAGGTCGGGATTGGTCATCAGCGCGCGGCCGATCGCCAGCATCTGCTGCTCGCCGCCCGACAGCGTCCGGCCCGATTGCGACTGCCGTTCGTCGAGCCGCGGAAACAGCGCGAAGATGCGCGCCAGCGTCCACGGATTTTTCGCGCCATGGCGGTCCGCCGCCGTGGCGACCAGATTTTCGCGCACGCTCAATGTCGGGAAGATCAGCCGCCCCTCGGGCACGAGGCCGATGCCGAGCCGCGCGATGCGGTCCGCCGGCCAGTTGCGCACCGGCTGGCCCTTGAACTCGATCGAGCCCGACTGCGCGGCCAGAAGCCCCATGATGGCCCGGATCGTCGTGGTCTTGCCCATGCCGTTGCGGCCGAGAAGCGTCACCACCTCGCCGGCCCCCACGTCGAGCGAAATGTCGAACAGCACGCGGCTCGCCCCATAGGCCGCCGCCAGGCCCCGGACCTTCAGCATCGCGCCTCCTCCGCGCCGAGATAGGCGCTGCGCACCAGCGGATCGGCCTGGATCTCCTGGGCCGAGCCCGACGCGATGATGCGCCCGTAGACCAGCACCGAAATGCGGTCCGCCAGCGCGAACACCGCCTTCATGTCGTGCTCGACAAGCAGCATCGCGACATCGCCCCGCAGGCCGCGCAGGACCTCGATCATCTGCGCGCTCTCGTTGGGGCCGAGCCCCGCCATCGGCTCGTCGAGCAGCAGCACGCGCGGGCCCGTGGCGAGCGCGACCGCGAGTTCGAGCAGCTTGCGCTCGCCATGCGCCAGATCCGCGACCGGCACGTCGCCCCGCCCCACGAGCCCCGCGCGCACCAGAAACCCGTCGGCCTCAACGGCCAGCGCGCCGTCGCGGCGCGGGTTGGCGAAGATGCGCGTCCTGCCGCGCGCCAGCAGCGCCGCCAGCACATTGTCGCGCGCGCTGTAATCGCCCAGCACTTCGGGCACCTGGAAAGTCCGCGCCAGCCCGAGCCGCACGCGCGCCGCCTGCGACAGGCCCGACAGGTCGCGCTCCCCGAGCCGCACGCGGCCGGAATCCGGCGCGATCTCGCCCATCACCTGACCGATCAGCGTGCTCTTGCCGGCGCCGTTCGGGCCGATCAGCGCGTGGATTTCCTGCGCGCCGACGTCGAGCGTCACGTCGTCGGTGACGAGCAGGCCGCCGAAACGCTTGTTCAGCGCCTCGATGCGCAGGGCGGGCGCGCTCATGGCCCCTCCCGGCGGCGGCCGAGCCGCGCCAGCCCGCCGCGAAACGTCAGCGCCATCAGCACGAGCGCCGGCCCGAGGATCACCTGCCAATGTTCCGTCCAGCCGGCCAGCAGCGTTTCGAGCCCGATCAGCGCGAAGGCGCCCAGCACCGGCCCGAAGATCGTGCCGGCCCCGCCCAGCACCACCATGATCAGGAGCTCGCCCGATTGCGTCCAGTGCATCATGTCGGGGCTGACGAAGCGCCCGAACACCGCCATCAGCCCGCCCGCCAGCCCCGTGCCCATGCCCGACAGCACGAAGGCGAGCCAGCGCGTCCGCACGGTCGAAACGCCGATCGCCTGCATGCGCCGCTCGCTCTGCCGGATGCCGCCGAGCAGCAGGCCGAAGCGCGAGTGAAACAGCCGCGCGCTGATCCCGAGCCAGACCGCCAGAATCGCCAGGCTGACGAAGTAGAACGTCATGTCGTCGCGCATGTTGAGGCCCGGCAGCGCGTTGCGCCGGCGCATCGACACGCCGTCGTCGCCCCCATAGGCCTTCAGCGCCACGAAGAAGAAGAACAGCATCTGGGCGAAAGCCAGGGTGATCATGATGAACTGCACGCCGCTGGTGCGCAGGGCCAGCGCCCCGATGGCGCCCGCCACGAGCCCGCTGGCCAGCATGGCGGCCAGCAGGTTGACGCCCAGAAGCTCGCTGCCCGGAATGAAGCCCAGGAACGGCGCGCCCGACGCGCCATGCGTGGTCAGGATGCCGACCGCATAGGCCCCGACGCCATAAAAGGCCGCGTGCCCGAAACTCACGAGTCCGCCGAGCCCGAGCGCGATGTTGAGCGCGCTGGCGGCGATCGCCAGAATGACCATGCGGGTCGCGAGCGTGGTCAGCGCCGCCTGCCCCAGCGCCTGCGCGGCGAAGGGCAGCGCGACCAGCGCCAGCAGGCCCGCATAGGGCGCCCAGGCGCGCCAGCGCGGCGGCTTCGCGTCTTTCGTCACGGCAGGCGTGCGCGGCTCATCCATGGGCGGGGAACAATCCCTTGGGGCGCACCAGCAGCACGATCGCCATCAGCAGATAGACGCCCATCGCCGAAACGCCGCCCGCCAGCGCGTCGGCTTCCGAACCGGTCATCAGCCCGCGCAGCAGGCCCGGCAGGAACGCCCGCAGCGACGTGTCCACCACGCCGACCAGCAGCGCCCCCGCAAAGGCGCCCGTCACCGAGCCGAGCCCGCCGATCACCACGACCACGAAAGTGAGGATGAGAATCTGCTCGCCCATGCCGACCTGCACGGACAGCAGCGGCCCGGCCATCAGCCCGGCGAGCCCCGCCAGCAGCGCGCCGAGCCCGAACACCACCGTGTAGAGCAGCCGGATGTCGACGCCCAGCGCCTGCACCATGTCGCGATGCGTGGCGCCGGCCCGCACCAGCATGCCGAGGCGCGTGCGCTGGATCAGCCAGAACAGCGCGCCGGCCGTCGCCAGCCCGACCGCGATGATGCAGAGCCGATAGACCGGGTAGGAGAAGAAGCCGAGATCGACCGCGCCCGCGAGCGCCGGCGGAATCTGCACGAACATCGGCTGGCGCCCGAACAGCAGGACCACGAGCTGGTTGAAGAACAGGATCAGCCCGAAGGTCGCCAGAACCTGGTCGAGATGGTCGCGCGCATAGAGATGCCGCACCACGCCATATTCGATCGCCATGCCGACGAGAGCCGCGGCCGCCAGTCCCGCCGGAATGGCGAGCAGGAAGGAGCCGGTCGCCTGCGCCACGAAGGCCGCCGCATAGGCGCCCACCATGTAGAGCGAGCCATGCGCGAGGTTGATCACCCCCATGATGCCGAAGATCAGCGTCAGGCCGGCCGCGAGCAGAAACAGCATCACGCCGAGCTGAACGCCGTTCAGCACCTGTTCGAGCACCAGCGCCATGGAAACCTCAGGAAAATCCGGCGCGCGCCGTCAGGGCGCGAGCCGGCGACGCAAAGCTCAGAGCTTGCAGTCCTTGGCGTAGGAATCGCCGACATCGGACAGGATCTTGGCCTTCGTCCTGATCACCGGATTGCCGGCGTCGTCCTTCTCGACGCGCATCGAGTACCAGTCCTGGATCGGATGCTGGTTGCGGCCGAACTTGAAATTGCCGCGCACCGACTTGAAGTCGGCTTTCAGCATGGCGGTCCGGAACGCTTCCGCATTGTCGACCTTGCCGCCCGTCGCCTTCAGGGCGGCCCCGATGGCCAGCGCCGTATCATAGCCCTGGCTCGCGTAATAGGTGATCGGGCGATTGTATTTCTTGGTGAAGGCCTCGACGAATTCCTTGCTGGCGGGATTGTCGAAATCGCTGTTCCACTGGGCCGAGACATTCAGGCCGAGCGCGGGCGCGCCCACCGCCTTGAGGGTCACGGCGTCCATCGAGGGCGACGGCACGACCATCGGCACGCTCTCGATCAGGCCGGCCTGCTGGTACTGGCGCAGGAACGCGATGCCGGCGCCGCCCGGATGAAACTGGAATACGACATCCGGCTTGGCGTTGCGGATCTGCGCCATTTCGGCGGCGAAATCCGTCTGGTCGAGACGCGTGAACACTTCGCCCACGATCTCGCCCTTGAACATGCGCTTGAAGCCTTCCAGCGCGTCCTTGCCGGCCTGATAGTTCGGCGCGAGGATGAAGGCCTTCTTGAAGCCGAGATTATTGGCGTTCTGCCCGGCGCTCTCGTGCAGCGAATCGTTCTGCCACGAGACGACGAAATAATTGCGGTGGCATTCCTTCCCGGCGAGCGTCGAGGGGCCGGCGTTCGGGCTCACATAGATGCCGTCATTGTCGAGCACGTCCGGCACCACCGCGAGCGCGACATTCGAGAACACGATGCCGGTGAGCAGTTTCACCTTGTCGGTCTTCATGAATTTGTCGGCGATCTGCTTGCCCTGACCGGGCTTCAGCGCGTCGTCCTCGACCAGCACCTGCACGGGCGTTCCGCCCAGCTTGCCGCCGCCCATCTCGACCGCGAGGTTGAAGGCGTCGCGAATGTCCTGTCCGAGATAGCCGCCGGGGCCCGAGAGCGTCGTCACCATGCCGATCTTCAGCGGCTCCTGCGCCGCCGCCGCGCCGCCGAGGCACAGGATCGACACGCCGGCCGCGAGCCCGCAGGCCGCCTTCTTGATCACGCTCATTTCGTCCCCTCTCGAAACCGCTTTCCGCCGATCTTTGTAGAGGGCGACCGGCGCCGCTGGCAAGGGGAGCCCGGCAGGGACGAAGGTCGAGCCGCGGGCCCGGCGCGCAAGCGCGCCGGGGAAAGACGGACCGCGCAACCGGAAAGGAGCCGCCGCGCGCAAAAAGAAGGCGGGCCAGCCCCGGCGCATTTGCGCGCCGGAGCCGTGGCCCGCCGACGTTCCTTGGACCCCGGAGGCTTATTTGCCCCGCACGCGGTCCTGATAGCTGGTGTCGATATATTTGGCCGGCGACGACGGGCTGGCGTTTCCGTAGACGCTGCGCAGTTTCAGCACCATTTCGACGCCCTTCGGGTTCAGTTCCGCATTGCGGCTGAGGCCGCCCGGTCCCGTCAGGCGCTGGTAGAGCGCGTCCGCTTCCGCATCCGTCAGGCCCTTGGTGCGGGCCTTCAGCACCTCGATGGCTCCCGCCTTGTTGTCGAAGACGTAATTCTGCGCCGCAATCACGGCGCGCACCAGCGCCATCATTTCTTTTTCATGCGCTTTCGCCCAGCTCTTGCGCACCACATAGGCGCTGCCCTGATAATCGCCGATCGCCGCAGCGGCGTCGTCGAGAATCTTGAAGCCTTCCTTTTCCAGGTCCTTGTCCTGCGGCGAGGAGATGATCGCCACCTGGGCGGTCCCGTCCTTCAGCGCCTTGACGCGACCCTCTGTGCCGCCGACCGAAATGATCTTGTAATCCTTGTCCTTCTCCAGCCCCTTGTTCTTGAGGATCTGGTACAGCACCGTCGCATAGCCGGACGCGACGGCGTCGACCGCCACCGTCTTGCCCTTCAGGTCCGCATAGGTCTTGATTTCAGGCCGCACGAGGACGCTGTTCAGGCCGGAATGCACGCCCAGCACCGCCACAATGTCGAAATCGTCGAACTTGGTCGCGCCCTGCCCGTCCGTATAGGCCACGATATTGTCGAAGGCCGAGGTGGCGAACTGATATTTGCCCGACATGATGTCGGCGATCTGCTCCCTCGAGCCGGCCGTGCGGTCGAGCGTCACCGCCAGGCCTTCCTTGGCGAAGAAGCCTTTGTCGAGCGCTACCCAGACCGGAATATTGGTCGCCCCGCCGAAGCCGATCATCTTGATCGGCGTCGGCGCAGGCGCGGCCGCCTGGGCCTGCGCCTGCCCCACACCCGCGACCGCGAAGGGCGCGCAGAGCGAAAGGGCCAGCGCCGTACGTCTTGCAAACATCTTCATGTAGCGTCCTCCCGAGTGTAGTTTTTTGATTTCTTACGGATAGCCCGGATAGGTGCGCTCGGAACCGAAGCCCCAATAATTGCGCAGCGTGTCCGGTCCCCAGGTCTTCGGCCGTTGCGGCCGGTCCTGATGCCAGGGACGCGGCTCGAAATAACCGAGATCCTCGTCCTTCATCTGGTCCATCTCGCAGAAGAACTCGACGCGCACGCCATCCGCGTTGCGGTGATAGCACGCGACATTATGGCCGATGATATGGCGCCCCGGCCCCCAGACGAGATGAATGTCGTTCTTGGCCAGCGTCTCGGCGGCGCGATGAATCTCGCCCCAGTCCTTCACCTCGAATGCGATGTGATGCAGCGTCGGCTCCTTGTCGACGACGAAATTCACCGTGTGGTGATCGACGCCGCAGCGCAGGAAGGCGAAGAAGTCGCCGCGGAAGTCCGACGTGCGGAAACCCAGCATTTCATTGTAGAACTTCACCGTCTGCTGCACGTCGAGCACCCGGTAGGCGACATGCCCGAACTTCACCGGCATGATGCCGGTCTGCTGCTTGTCGTCCGGCGCGAACGTATAATCCGCGTAGATCTCCAGCATCGTGCCCTTGTTGTCGTTGAAGCAGAGCGCCTGCGCGACGCCCGGCGTGATGCCCGAGCGCAGTTCGGCCTTGACGCCTTCCTTTTGCAGCTTGCTCGCCAGTTCGCCGAGATCGGAGCCGGGCTTGATCTGGAACGACAGGCGCGTCAGCTGTCCCGCCGTATCGGCCTGTTCGAGCACGATCGCTTCCTGCCCGGATTTGGTCGCCAGCACGGCCGTCTTCTTGTCGCGCGCCACGACGCTCAATCCGACGATGCGCGTGTAATAATCGAGCTGCCGCTCGAGATCGGTGGTGGTCAATGTGGCGTGCGCCAGTCGCTTTACCTGGATCATGGTTTCTTCCTCGAACCTTTCAGATCAATTCTTCATCTCATGAGCCCGGACCTCGATCCGCAATTCCCCGAGAGCCGGAACGGAATTGACGCGCACCACGTCGCCCGGCTTGACGGGGCCGACGCCTTCGGGCGTGCCGGTGTAGAGCAGATCGCCCGGATGCAGCGTGTAGAAGGACGAGGCGAATTCGATCAGCCGCCGCACGCTGTAGACCATGTTGGCGGTGTTCGAATCCTGCCGCTTCTCGTCATTGACGTGCAGGGTGAACGGCACGTTGTCGGGATCGGGAATTTCGTCGGCCGTGCAGATCCACGGGCCGAGCGGCGAATAGCCGTCGACGGACTTGCGGAACGACCGGTCTTCCGGCCCCCGCACCGTCATGTCGAGGCCCAGCGCATAGCCCGCCACATGGTCGAGCGCGCGCGATTGCGGAATGTCCGACCCCGTCTTGCCGATGATCACCACGAGTTCGGCCTCATGGTCGTTGCGGCGGTCGGGAAACCGGATCGGAATGCCTTCGGATGCGCCCACAACGGACGAATTGGCTTTCAGAAACAGGCCCGCCTTGCCGATGTCGGAGCCCATTTTCGAGGGCGCGCCGGCGCGGTTCGCCTCCATCTCGGCGATATGCTTCTGATAGTTCGTCGGCGCCGCCATGGTCTTGGTCCAGCGCGCGACGGGCGCGAGCAGCTTGACCTGCGACAGCGGCACGCCCGGCGCCTTGGCGGCCATCTCCTCGAGGCGTCCGCGCCAGTCCGGCAGCGCCGCGATGACGGCGTCGCCCTTCATGGCGTAGGGCGCGGCGGCGCGGATCTGGTCCTGCGCGGCGGTGACGTCATGCACTTTGTCGCCGATCACCACGCCGAGCCGGTCATTATCGAAACGGCAGATTTTCATGCATTGTCTCCCCTTGAATGTCGGCCCCGGCGGCGCGGCGGCTCAGCCGTGCCCGCCGCCCTGCACGCGGCGTTCCAGCCTGCGCAGCAGCGCCACGATGAGAATGAGCGGGACGATCTGGATGACGCCCAGCGCGCAGACCGCGCCATAGCTGCCGCCCTCTTCCCACATGGTCAGCGAGATCGTGCCCAGCACATGCGTGCCGGGACCCACCAGCATGATGGAGGCGCCGAGCTCGCGCACCGCCAGCACGAAAATATAGATCCAGGCCGACAGCGCGACCGGGATCAGCAGCGGCAGCAGGATGCGCCGGAAGGTCTGCCCGTAGCTCGCCCCGCTCGTATGCGCGGCCTCTTCCAGCTCCTTGTGGATCTGCACCAGCCCCCCGGAGGCGAAGCGCATGCCATAGGGCATGTAGAGCGTCACATAGGCGATCAGCAGGATCCAGATCGTGTTGTAGACGGGGATCGGCAGGATCAGATAGGCGAACAGGATGCTCGCCCCCACGATGATGCTCGGAAAGGCGATCGGCAGGAAGGCCAGCAGGTCCAGCATCCAGCCGAAGCGCGGGATGGCGCGCTGCGCGATCCACGCCAGCAGGAAGGTCAGTCCGACGATCAGCGTCGCCGCCATCGCGCCGAG
>JAIEQX010000314.1 GCA_019747375.1 Beijerinckiaceae bacterium
CGCGACACAGCCGCCAGGGCGTGGTCGGGCTGCTCGGCGAAAACGATTCCTTCCGCCAGCGCCATGCGGGCGCCCAGATCATGGCGCGCATAATCAAGCACCGGATCCCAGAGCGCAGCCTGCGACTGCGCCAGTCCCTCGGGCGCGCTGGCGCGATAGCAGACCAGGTCCGATCCGGCATATTTGACGATTTCCGCGCGAACCGCCTCGACCTCGCGGGCGACGCCGTCGAGCGCCGAATTGACGATGCGGGTGATCGGCATGCAGGCGGGATCTATCGTCTCGCCCTGCGCCTGCCATTCGGCCGCCAGCGCCAGGGCCGCGGCCTCCGTCGGCAGCGCCAGCAGCGTCTTGGCCGGGCTGCGCGCCGGACGCCCGTCGAGCAACAGCGCGAACCCCTCCGGGCGCCGCTCGATGGATGCGTTCTTGTAAAAACGCTTCGGCAGGTTTTTGCGCAGGTCGCGGCGAGCCATTTCGACAGGGTCGATGGGCTCGCCATGGGTGGGCAGTAGGGCCTTGAAGAGATCTTCGCGCATGCGCAGGATCTAGCACCAACAGGCGTCGGAGGCGAGCACGGCCATAAGCTCGGGATAGGTTTCGACGATTCGCCCCGCCCCATGCGCCGCGAGCTGCTCGCGCGCATGATAGCCCCAGGCGACGCCGATCGAGCGAACGCCCGCATCTCGCGCCATAGCCATGTCGTAGCTCGTGTCGCCGATCATCAGCGCGTCGCGCGCAGCCACGCCGGTTTCCTCCAGCGCCGCCAGTATCATCGACGGATCGGGCTTAGAGGGATGGTCGTCCGCCGTCTGCACGGTCGCGAAGGTCGTCTCCCAGCCCTGCTCGTGAAACAGGTGCGCGACGCCGCGCCGCGATTTCCCGGTCGCCACGCCGAGCATCAGGTCGGGGCGCGCCGCCAGCGTCGCGATGGCGTCCGCCGCTCCCGGATAAAGCGGATCCGCGAAGGCCGGGTCGAGCCGCATCGTCTGCCAGGCCTCGCGGTAGGATTGCGCCAGCGCCTCGGCGGGCCCGTCAGGCCCGACCAGTTCGACAAAGGCCTGCACCAGCGACAGGCCCACGATCGACAGCATCCGCTCGCGCGTCGGCGCCGTCAGTCCCTGCGCCGCGAAGGCGCGATGCTGCGCCTCGACGATGAAATGCTGGCTGTCGACGAGCGTGCCGTCGACATCGAAAATGACGAGCTTCACGCGCGCGTGGCTGGCAAGGGCGGCAGTGGCGTCGCGCCCTCCGGCAGCGCCATGCGGGCCGTGTTCATCGCCATGGCGAGGAGGCCGTAATAGCCGTTGATCGCCACCAGATCGATGATTCCCTTTTCGCCGAAGAGCGAGAGCGCGCGCGCATACGTGTCGTCGCTGACCTTGCGGTCGCGCATCAGTTCGGTCGACAGATCATAGATCGCCGTCTGTTCCGCCGACATGTTCGACGGACGGCGCCCGACGCGCAGATCCTCGATCACGCCCGCGTCGATGCCGGCTTTCAGCCCGATCGCGCTGTGGATGTGCCATTCGTAATTCTGCGTCCACTCGCGCGCGATCACCATGATGGCGAATTCGGACAAGGGGCCGGAGATCGAGCAGCGATAGCGCAGGAAGGCGCCCAGGGCCTGCGCATGTTTCAGGACTTCCGGGCTGCGGATCAGCAGGGCGAACGGCCCCGCGACCTTCACGCCGCGCGTCGCCTCGAACTGCACGGCCGCCTCGGCCTGCTCTGCCGAATAATCCGCCGCCGAAAGCGGCGTCATGCGTGGCGTCTCGGTCTCGCTCATCATTCCTCCGGGGCGTCTTCAATCGGGTCGTGCGTCTTCACGTCGAAACCGAACAGGTCGAACGTCGCCTGCATGTGGCTCGGCAGCGGCGCCGTCACGTCGATCGTCCCGCCCTTGGGATGCGGCAGGATCAGCCGGCGCGCCAGCAGATGGAGCTTGTGTTCCACGGCGGCCGGCACGGCGCGCAGCGGATCGGTGCGGCGCGGATCATTCTCGCTGCGCTCGCCATATTTCGGATCGCCGATGATCGGATGCCCGATGGCCTCGGCATGCGCGCGCAACTGATGCGTGCGCCCCGTGATCGGCTTCATCGACAGCCAGGCGAGCCGCGGCGCAACCTTGTCGACCACCGCGTAATAGGTCACCGAATGCTGCGCATCTTCCTCGCCATGGCGGGCGACGCGCATCTTCTCGGGATCGCGGCGCGCGCCCGCAGGGGCCTCGCCCGGACGGCGCGGCCCGCGCAGGTCGCCCATGCCCGGCCCCTTGGCGAGGAACAGCGAGATGCGTCCCTGCGAGGGCTTCGGCACGCCCTCAACCACCGCCCAATAGATCTTGCGCGCCTGGCGCGAGCGGAAAATCTCGCCGAGATCCGACGCCATCTTGCGCGTCTTGGCGATCAGCAGGACGCCGCTCGTGTCGCGATCGAGCCGATGCACCAGCACCGGCCTGTCGCCGCTCTCGCTCGCCATGCCCATCAGCATGCCGTCGATATGCCGCGTCGTCCCGGACCCGCCCTGCACCGCGAGGCCGAACGGCTTGTTCAGCACCATCACGTGCTTGTCCTCGAACAGCACCATCTGCTTGATGGTGCGCGCATCGTCGGGCGACGTGACGTATTTCTTCACCGCAGGCGAAGCCACGTCCGGCTCCGACATCTGCAGCGGCGGCACCCGAACGGTGACGCCTTCTGTGAGCCGCGTCGACGTCTGCGCGCGCGCGCCATCCACCCGCACCTGGCCGGTGCGGACGATCTTGTTCAGATGTCCGAGCGAAAGATCCGGCACGCGTCGCTTGAACCAACGGTCGAGCCGCATCCCGTCCTCGTCGGCGGTCACGACCAGCATCTGCACGGCGCTCGCGGCGTCGGGCTTCGTCGGCCTGGCCTCGGTCCTGGGCGCGTCGGCCGCAGGATTCCACCCCGGCTTGGCGTAGGCGTTCTCACTGCCCGAAGGCTTGCGGCTCGGAGCTTTGGCCTCGGCGGGCTTGCGGAACGTGCGCGCCGCAGGCTTGGCGCCATCATCCTTGTCCGCGCCCTTGCGGTGTTGTCTCGCGCCAAATCCGCCGCCGGGCTTCGCGCCGCTTTTGGGAGCGCCCTTGGCGCCCGGTCGGGCGCCGGCCTTGGCGCCGGGACGGCCCGAGCGGGACTTTTCTTGCATGGGTTTCTTCACGACAGCGACCTTACGACAGCGAGCCCGGCGACGAGGCCCGCGAGCGACAGGCAAACGGAAGCCGCGACATAGGCGGCGGCGCTCGCCCCCTCCCCGCGCTCCCACAGAAGCACCGTCTCGAGCGAAAACGCCGAGAAGGTGGTGAAGCCGCCGAGCACGCCGGTCATCAGGAACAGGCGAATGGGCTGCGAGGCGAATTCGCCGCGCGCCGCAAACCAGCCCGCCAGAAGCCCCATGGCGAATGACCCGGCGACATTGATGAACAGCGTTCCATACGGAAAGGACCCCGCCCCAAGGCGGAGCGCAGCCAGATTGACGCCATGCCGGAGCGTGCCGCCCAGACCGGCGCCAAAAAAGACGAGAAGCGCTGCTTGCATGGGCTTCCTATAGCCGAAGCCCCCCTTGCCGTCACGTTGGAAGTGCGGCGGGACGCTTCACTCGCCCTCCCGCTCCTTCCGCAGCTTGGCCCAATAGTCGAGACGTTTGCGCAGATCGCGCTCAAAACCTCGCTCGACCGGATCGTAGAGCTTCTGCCGTCCCAGCGCGTCCGGCCAGTAATTCTGGCCCGAGAACGCCTCCGGCTCGTCATGGTCGTAGGCATAGCCCTCGCTATAGCCTTCGGACTTCATCAGCTTGGTGGGCGCGTTCAGGATGACTTTTGGGGGCATCAGCGACCCGTGCGCCTTGGCCAGCCGCATCGCGCCCTTGTAGGCCACATAGGCGGCGTTCGATTTCGGCGCGCTGGCGATATAGATCACCGCCTGGGCGATCGCGAGTTCGCCCTCCGGAGAGCCGAGAAAATCATACGCTTCCTTCGCCGCATTGGCGACGACGAGCGCCTGCGGATCGGCAAGGCCGACATCCTCCACCGCCATCCGCACGATGCGCCGCGCCAGGAACAGCGGATCCTCGCCGGCGTCGAACATGCGCGCGAGATAGTAAAGCGCGGCGTCGGGATCGGATCCCCGCACGCTCTTGTGCAGCGCGGAAATGAGATTGTAATGCCCCTCCTGCGCCTTGTCGTAGATCGGCGCGCGCCGCTGCACGATCTCCGAAAGTTTGGCCGTATCGAAGATTTCTCCTTCTCCCGCAGCCCGCCACAGCTCTTCGGCCAGTGTCAGCACCGCGCGCCCGTCGCCGTCTGCCATGCGCACCAGCGCCTCGCGCGCGCCCGCATCGAGCGGAAGCGCGCTGCCCTCCATCTGCTCGGCGCGCGCCAGAAGGCGCTCCAGCGCAGGCGCATCCAGCGCCCTGAAGGTCAGCACGCGCGCCCGCGACAGCAGCGCCGCATTGAGTTCGAAGGACGGATTCTCCGTCGTGGCTCCGATCAGCGTGACGGTGCCGTCTTCCATGACGGGCAGAAACGAATCCTGCTGCGCCCGGTTGAACCGATGAATCTCATCGACGAAGAGCAGCGTTCCGCGTCCGACCCGACGTCGCTGGCGCGCTTCCTCGAACACTTTCTTCAGATCCGCCACGCCCGTGAAAATGGCCGAGATCTGCGCGAATTCGAGATCCGTCTCATGCGCGAGCAGACGCGCCACCGTGGTCTTTCCGGTGCCGGGCGGCCCCCAGAAGACCAGCGAACCGATGGAGCCCGAACGCACGAGCCGCGTCAGCGCGCCCTCGGGTCCGACAAGATGATCCTGCCCCGCAACATCATCCAGACGCGCCGGCCGCATGCGGTCCGCCAGCGGCCGCGGCGCGCCTTCATGCAGGCCGGCGCTTTCGAAAAGATCGCTCATGGAGCCACACTGTGCGCAGAAGAACGCACCCCTTTAACTCTTCGTTATTCTTAATCGCCAAGATTGGAAACGTCTTGCGACTCGTCAGGGTCGTACATAGGCTCGCGTTCCACCGGCATAATCTCAATGGTCGACCGGCATTGATTCGCGGCACACGAAGGGAAAGGCCGTAGCATGCGTACGATTGCACTCGTGACCCAAAAGGGAGGCTCCGGGAAGAGTACTCTCGCATCATGTCTCGCGGTCGCCGCTCAGGAAGCCGGCGAGCGCGTATTCGTTATCGATATGGATCCGCTCAAATCGCTGGTCAACTGGTCGAAGCTGCGCGGTGAGTCCGATATCGCGGTGGAAGCCGTGCCGTCCGGCAAGCTGACCCAGGTGCTTGCCGCGCTCGAGCGCAAGGGCATCACACTGGTCATCATCGACACGCCCGGCACTGAAAGCCACGCCACCACGGCGGCCATGAAGGCCTCGGATCTCTGCATCATTCCTGCCCGGCCGAACGTGTTCGACCTCTGGGCCAGCGAAGTGACCCGCAAGGCCGCCAAGGAAGCCCGCCGCGAATTCGTCTTCGTGCTCAACCAGTGCCCGCCCTCCAACCAGAGCGCGCGCGTGGAACAGGGCTCCAAGGCTCTCGAGTCGATGGGCGGACTGCTGACCCCGCTGATCTCGGCCCGCGTCGACTTCCAGGAAGCCGCCCGTCACGGTCTGGGCGTCACCGAACTCGCGCCCTACGGCGACGCCGCCGAAGAGATGCGCAAGCTCTGGTCCTCGACCAAGCGCCGTCTCGCCAAGATCAAGCAGCCGGTCCGCCGCGCCGCCTGATTTTCTACCGACTTAAAAAGGAGGCGGACCTTTGGGCCCGCCTCCTTTTTCATGCGCCGAAGTCCTCGTCCGCCGAAGTCCGCCGGCCAGGACGGTCAGCCGCCCACCACGGTGTTGAAGATCTGCCCGCCGCGCGCGATCGTCAGCTTCCAGTAATATTGCCGCGTCGCCGTGGCGCTGCGCAGCTCCGACGTCCGCGTGATGCGCGCGTCGTTGACCGCAATGACGACATCGCCCTTCTGGATGCCCACCGCGGACGCCGGCGACCCGTCTTCGACCTCGGCGACGATCACCCCTTCCTTCACGGCGTCGATTGAAAACTCTTCCGCCGTCGCGGGCGAAAGATTGACCACCGTCGCGCCCGTAAAGGGCGAACGGCCCGCCAGCGTCACCGACTCGCGCGGCGGAATTTCGGGCGCCGGCGCAAGCTTCACCTGCACCACGACGGGCTTGCCGCGCCGCAGCACCGTGATCGGCACCATGCCGCCGAGCGGACGCACGCCGACGCGATAACCGAAGCTCTCCGGATCGTCGACCGCCAGTCCGTCGACCGCCGTGATCACGTCGCCGCGCTGCAAGCCGGCTTCCGCGCCGGGACTCTTGGGAAACAGGTCGGACACGAGCGCGCCCGCCGGACGATCCATGCCGAGCGAATCCGCAATCTCCTTCGACACCGCCTGCAGCGAGGCGCCGAGCCACGGACGACGCACCTGGCGCACCCCGCCCTTTGCGGCCGCCACGACGATCTTGACCATATTGACCGGGATCGCGAAACCGATGCCGATCGAACCGCCCGACTTCGAGAAGATCGCGGAATTGATGCCCACGAGACGCGCGTTCATGTCCACCAGCGCGCCGCCGGAATTGCCCGGATTGATCGCCGCATCCGTCTGGATGAAAAAGCCGTAGTCGGTGATGCCGACCTGCGTGCGGGCCAGCGCCGAAATGATGCCCTGCGTCACCGTCTGTCCGACGCCGAACGGATTGCCCAGCGCCAGCACGAGATCGCCAACCTCGAGCGCGTCCGAATCGCCGAGATCCATGGCCGGATAGGTCGCCGCGCCGTTGCGGATCTTCAACACCGCAAGATCCGTGCGCGGGTCGCGCAGCACGATCTCGGCCTCGAACTCGCGACGGTCCGACAGCGCGACCTTCACCTCGGTCATGCCCTCGATGACATGATTGTTGGTGATGACCAGCCCGCTGGCGTCGACGATGACGCCGGAGCCGAGCGACTGCGCCGTGGGGCCGCCCGGCCGCTGCTCGCGGTCGCCGAAAAAGCGGCGGAAGATCGGATCGTCGAACAGCGGATTGCTCGGCCGGCGCTCCGTGCGCGACGCATAGACGTTGACGACGGACGGCTGCGCCTTCTTGACCAGCGGCGAATAGGACAGCGTCACCTGGGCCCGCGACTCGGGCGTCACGCGCAGGGGTTGCTGGGCCGCGGCGGGCAACAGGCCGCCAAGCAGGAGAGCAGTGAGGGCGATGGATCGCAACATGGTCGTCTCCGGAATCAGGCTTGGCCTATATAGGCGCGCCGACCCATGAAGCCAACGCGTCGTCTCCGCCAAACAAAAAGGGCGGCCCCGAAGGACCGCCCCGAAAGTCGTGACAGATGAGTCGCGGATTATTCCGCGTCGTCATTCTGGTTCTGGACCGGACCGGAATCCTTGCCCTTGGCGTCGACGTCGCGGTCGACGAATTCGATGACGGCCATCGGGGCGTTATCGCCATACCGGAAGCCGGCCTTCAGCACGCGGGTGTAGCCGCCGTTGCGGTCCTTGTAGCGCGGTCCGAGAATGTCGAAGAGCTTGCGGACGAGGACGACGTCCTTCATCTGCGCGATCGCCTGGCGGCGCGCATGCAGGTCGCCGCGCTTGCCCAGCGTGACGAGCTTCTCGACGACGGGACGCAGGTCCTTCGCCTTCGGCAGCGTCGTGACGATCTGCTCGTGCTTGATGAGCGCCTGGCACATGTTGGCGAACATCGCCTTGCGGTGCTCGGCGGTGCGGTTGAAACGACGCTTTGAATGACCGTGATACATGGCTTTCTCCTGATTGGGTCTCCAGCCGCCGGGCCAAGGTACGGCTGGTCATTTTAGTCCCCGTCCCTTCGGGATCGGGGTGGCGCGGACGAGGAGCAAGAGCCCCTCGTCCGCAGATCTCGGCTTCCCTCAAGCGGGAAACGAAGCTCAGTAATGCTCCTCGAAGCGCTTGGCCAGCTCTTCGATGTTCTCCGGCGGCCAGCCGGTGACTTCCATCCCGAGATGGAGACCCATCTGGGCGAGCACTTCCTTGATCTCGTTGAGCGACTTGCGGCCGAAGTTCGGCGTCCGCAGCATCTCGGCTTCCGTCTTCTGGATGAGGTCGCCGATATAGACGATGTTGTCGTTCTTCAGGCAGTTCGCCGAACGCACCGACAATTCGAGTTCGTCGACCTTCTTGAGCAGCGCCGGGTTGAAGGCGAGCTCGGGGATCGACGGCTGCGCCTCTTCGCGACGCGGCTCCTCGAAATTCACGAAGACGTTCAGCTGGTCCTGCAGGATGCGCGCCGCATAGGCGACCGAATCCTCGGGGCTCACCGAGCCGTTGGTCTCGACCGTCAGGGTCAGCTTGTCATAATCGAGGATCTGGCCTTCGCGCGTGTTCTCGACGCGATAGCTGACCTTCTTGACCGGCGAATAGAGGCTGTCGATCGGAATGAGGCCGATCGGCGCGTCTTCGGCGCGGTTGCGGTCCGCCGGCACGTAGCCCTTGCCGGTGTTGACCGTGAATTCCATGCGGATCTCCGCGCCCTCGTCGAGCGTGCAGATCACCAGGTTCGGGTTCAGCACGACGACGTCGCCCGTCACCGCAATGTCGCCAGCCAGCACGGCGCCGGGGCCCTGCTTCTTCAGCACCATGCGCTTCGGGCCTTCGCCCTGCATGCGGATCGAAATGTCCTTGATGTTGAGGACGAGGTCGGTCACGTCCTCGCGCACGCCGGGAATCGAGGAAAACTCGTGCAGCACGCCGTCGATCTGCACCGACGTGATGGCCGCGCCCTGGAGCGAGGAGAGCAGCACGCGACGCAGCGCATTGCCCAGCGTCAGGCCGAAACCGCGCTCGAGCGGCTCGGCGACGACCGTCGCCATGCGCTTCGGGTCATCCCCGGGGGCGACTTCGAGCTTGTTCGGCTTGATGAGTTCTTGCCAGTTCTTCTGGATCACGGGTCTTGTCCTTCATGATGCAGCGCAAGGCATATCGGTCCGTCGACCATGGCCCTGCGCCCTCGATGAAACAGGTAGAAGCCCTCCCGGCCCGTCAGCCGGGAGAGCAAATCGTGAAGACGTGCGAAACGTCAGACGCGCCGGCGCTTGCGCGGGCGGCAGCCGTTGTGCGGGATCGGCGTCACGTCGCGGATGGACGTCACGGTGAAACCCGCCGCCTGCAGGGCGCGCAGCGCGGACTCGCGTCCGGAGCCGGGGCCCGAAACTTCGACTTCGAGGGTGCGCATGCCGTGCTCGGCAGCCTTGCGGGCCGCGTCCTCGGCAGCCATCTGGGCCGCATAGGGGGTCGACTTGCGCGAGCCCTTGAAGCCCATCGTGCCGGCCGACGACCAGGAGATCGTGTTGCCCTGCGCGTCCGTGATGGTGATCATCGTGTTGTTGAAGGTGGAACTCACGTGAGCCACGCCCGACACGATGTTCTTGCGTTCGCGGCGGCGGACGCGTGTTGCTTCTTTTGCCATGGATCTTGTCCTTCAGGCGCGCCCGTCATGCCAGGCGCTCGGGATGGAGGTAATGAGCGGAGGTGTGGGCGAGCGGAAAACCGCGCGCCCGATATTCTGGCTGAAAAGCCGGAAATTACTTCTTCTTGCCGGCGATCGGCTTCGCCTTGCCCTTGCGGGTGCGGGCGTTGGTGTGCGTGCGCTGGCCGCGGGTCGGCAGCTGGCGACGATGACGCAGGCCGCGATAGCAGCCGAGGTCCATCAGGCGCTTGATGTTCATCGCGACGTCGCGGCGCAGATCGCCTTCGACCATATAGTCGCGATCGATCGTCTCGCGGATCTGGAGCACTTCGGCGTCGGTCAGCTGGGCCACGCGGCGCTCGGCCGGGATCGAGACCTTCTCGCAGATTTCCTGCGCATTCTTGGCGCCGATGCCGTGAATATACTGAAGCGCGATGATGACGCGCTTGTTCGTCGGGATGTTGACGCCTGCAATACGAGCCATTTCGGCCGTCTCCATGTGGTGCTGACGAGCAGCAGCTTCGGATACCCCGCGCCGGTGGAGGCCGGCCTATGCGGGGGTGAGAGAACGTGGCTTTTAAGGGCAGTCTTGGAACGAACCAAGGCCCCAGAGCGCGCGCGATCTCGGGTGAAGGCGCTCTTCTAGGGGATGGGGGGGGGGCGGGTCAAGCGCATGCGTCGCAAAACCCGACAACGCAGAGGGCAATAGGTATAAATCCTTATTCATCCGTGAGATCGAGACAACACTTCCGGAGATCAGCGATGCAATCCGCGACGATTTCGCCAAGCTGGAACAGGTTGCGGAGATCAATGGCTTCACGAAGCACGGGATCAACCAAGCACTCAACCGAGGCGTAAGTCCTTCAGCAATTCTCGACGCAGTGACCAACCCTCCTGGAATCAAAGAACGTGCCGACGGGAGTGCGCAGTACATTGGAAGTCACTTGGTTGATGTTTGAACGCGGCCCCGCCCCTCTCCTAAAACTCCACCTCGAGTTCCTCGATCTCCTCGACCTCTTCCCTGGCGTCGGCGATCCACTCCTGCATGGCGGGCCATTGCATGATGAGGTCGCAATAGGCGCGGCACGTCTTGTCGAGGGTCACGTCATAGGTCATCAGCCGCGTCACCACCGGCGCATACATGGCGTCCGCAATGGTGAGTTTCGGCCCGAAGAGGTACGGCCCGCCATAGGTCGACAGGCAATCGCGCCAGATCTCGGTGATGCGGTCGATATCGGCCTGCGCCTTGGACCAGACCTTGAACTTCGGGAAATGCCCCTT
>JAIEQX010000222.1 GCA_019747375.1 Beijerinckiaceae bacterium
CAGCGCCGCCCCTGGATCGACTGGATCCACACCTCCGCCGATCAGGGCGGCCTGATCCGCGACTTCATCAAGTGGGACGACCAGCCGACCTCCGCGGACGCGCTCGTCGAAGCCATGGCGCGCGCCAACATCATCACGCGCAGCGAGCCCAAGGCGCCGGTCTATATCTGCCTCGACGCCGGCCTGCAGGAATCCTCGCTCGACAAGGAGCCGTCCTGGCCGAACCTGTCGCGCCTCAAGCCGCCGGCCCCGCCGCGCGCCGCCAAGGCCGATCTCGACGCCGCCGTGAAGCTGCTGAAGGGCGCCAAGCGTCCCGTCATGCTGGTCGGCAAGACCTCGTGGTCGCAGGAAAGCTGGGACGCCCGCGTCGCGCTGGCCGAGCGCCTCGGCGCCGTCGTGATGACCGACCTGAAGAACCGCGCGTCCTTCCCGACCGATCATCCCGCCCATGCGGTCTCGCCCTTCAACCAGGTGGGCCGCGCCCCCAAGCGCGTCGCCGAGATCCTCGAACAGGCGGACGTCATCCTGGCGCTCGAATGGACCGATCTCGCCAGCGTCATGAAGATCAAGAAGGACGGCCCGCTCGAGGCCAAGGTGATCGCCACCAGCCTCGACCAGTACCTCCACAACGGCGCCCACGCGAACTACCAGGCCCTGCCTGAAATCGACCTCTGGATGGCGGCCGCCGCCGATTCCGTGGTCGACGACCTGCTCGCGGACCTGCCGGCCGGCAAGAAGGACCCGTGGCAGAAGGCGATCCGCAAGGACGTCAAGGTCGACCCGTCGCGCGTCACCATGGACCAGCTCGCCACCACGCTCCGGGCCTCGTTCGAGAACCCCGACAAGGTCAGCCTCGCGGCCCTCTGCCGCGGCTGGCCGGCCGATCTCTGGCCCTTCCGCTTCCCCCAGGCCTATCTGGGCAAGGACGGCGGCGGCGGCATCGGCTCGGGCCCGGGCCTGGCGGTCGGCGCCGCGCTCGGCAACCACACGCGCGGCATCGACACGGTCGCGGTGCTGGGCGACGGCGACTTCGCCATGGGCGGCCATGCGATCTGGACGGCGGTGCGTCACCGCATTCCGCTGCTGGTCCTGCTCAACAACAACCGCTCCTACTTCAACGACGAGCTGCACCAGGAATCGGTCGCGCGCCGCCGCAACCGCCCGACGGAGAACCGCTGGATCGGCCAGGTCATGCTCGACCCGGAACTCGATTTCGCGAAATTCGTCGAGGCCCAGGGCGCGACCGGCATCGGCCCGGTCAAAACCCCGGCGGAGCTCGATGCGGCGATCAAGCGCGGCGTCGAGATCATGCGCGCCGGCGGCGTCTGCCTGATCGACGTGCATGTCGAGCCGGGCGAAGAGCGCGGCACGGCCTCCACGGGCCTGCGCAAGACCTGACGCCCAGAAGAGACCCGACTGCCGGATGGCGTCGCCCGACCACGGGCGGCGCCATTCGCGTTTTTTCCTGCGCGCTTTTCCCTCCGGCTGCTAAATAGCCACAGGAGCGCGCCGGCTGTATCGGCGCCGTGAAGGAGCCACGCCGTGCAGCGTCTCACCATCAGCCTCGACGACACGATCGCCGCCGCCATCGACGCCTTCATGGCCAAGCAGGGCTACAGCAACCGCTCCGAGGCAATCCGCGATCTTGTCCGGGACGCGCTGGTGCGCATGGAAGGCGCCGCCCCCTCGACGCATCTCTGCGTCGCGGCGGTCTCCTATGTGTATGATTACGACGGCCGCGACCTCGCCATGCGGCTCGACCGCGCCCAGCACGAGCATCACGATCTCACCATCTCGTCCATGCGCACGCGGCTCGATCATCGCCATTGCATGGAGGTGACGCTGCTGCGCGGCCATACCGACGCGGTCCGCCGCCTCGCCGCCAACACGATGGCGGAGCGCGGCGTGCATTTCGGCCAGGTCAATCTCGTGCCGATTCGCAGCGACGGCGGCGGCCATCGCCACGATGACGACGGCCATCACCACGAGCACAGCACGCCGGCGCTCTGACGCGCCGGCCGGACGCATTGTTCCGCGGCCCCGCGCTTTACAGAGCCGTCCTCGCGGATGCACAATGACTCCCAAGACGCGGGCGGCCCGAACCGGGGCGACAATGACCCGCGCACAAGGGGAGGATTTGATGCCGCATGATCTGATCACACTCGAGAACGTCAAGATCGAGCGCGACGGCGGAACGACTTTCATCATTCTCAATCGCCCCGACAAGCGCAACGCCATGTCGCCGCAGCTTCACATGGACATGTGCGACGCGCTCGACTGGGCCGAGATGGACGACGAGACCAAGGTCGTTGTCATCACGGGCGCGGGCGGCAATTTCTGCGCCGGGCAGGATCTGAAACTCTATTTCCGCGGCACCGAGGGCGACCCCAAGGCGCGCGTGCGCGCCCGCCGCGCCGCCCACACCTGGCGCTGGGACCGGCTCTCCAGCTTCCCCAAGGCCACCATCGCGATGGTGCACGGCTATTGCTTCGGGGGCGGCTTCACGCCCGTCATCGCGTGCGATTTCGCCATCGCGGCCGATGACGCCACATTCGGCCTGTCGGAGGTCAACTGGGGCATCATTCCGGGCGGCCTCGTCGCCTGGGCGGTGACGGAAGTCATGGGCTATCGCGACGCGATCTATTATTCGGTCACGGGCGACAAGTTCAGCGGCAAGGAGGCGGCCGCGATGAAATTCGTCAACAAGTCCGTGCCGGTCGATCAGCTGCGCGAGGCGACGCTCGAACTCGCCCGCAAGCTCGAGGCCAAGAGCCCGGCCGCCGTGCGCTACACCAAGGAAGCCGTGCGCTCCGTGCGCCGCATGACCAAGGATCAGGCGCTCGATTATCTGAACGCCAAGAGCGACGCGCTCAAGCACGTCGATCCCGAAGGCGGCCGCGCCAAGGCCATGAAGATGTTCCTCGACGACAAGGTCTTCAAGCCGGGCCTCGGCGAGTTCAAGCGCTGAACCCCGCATGACCGGCGCGCACGGCCTCCGCGGAGGCTGTGGCGCCGGCTTGCGTTTATCCATCGATCTCTCGCTCCGCAAGGGAGTTTTGACCATGTCGCATGGCGCCGCTCGAGTCTTCGCACGTGCCTGGCTGGCCAGCCTCTGCCTTCTGGCCGTCGCGGCCCTTTCGCATCCCGCCCGGGCGGCCGACGCCGCGCTCATCGCGGCCGCGAAAAAGGAAGGCCAGCTGACCTGGTACACGACCCAGATCATCAACCAGTTCGCGCGCCCCGCCGCCGAAGCCTTCGAGAAGAAATACGGCATCAAGGTCAATTACGTCCGCGCCAATTCCAACGAAGTGGCCTTGCGCGTGCTGAATGAAGGCCGCGCCCGCAACATGCAGGCCGACGTGTTCGACGGCACCACCGCCACCGCCTCGCTGAAGAAGGAAGGGCTGGTGGCCAAATGGCTGCCCGACAACGTCAGCCGCCTGCCGAAGGAATATGTCGATCAGGAAGGCTACTGGGTCGCCACAAATCTTTACGTGCTGACCCCCGGCTACAATACCGAACTGGTGAAGAAGGGCTCCGAGCCGCGCACCTTTCAGGATCTTCTCGATCCCAAATACAAGGGCAAGCTCGTCTGGAACTCGACCTCGTCCTCGTCGGCGGCGCCGGGCTTCGTCGCGGTCGTGCTCGCCTCCATGGGCGAGGAGAAGGGAACCGCCTATCTGCGCGAACTCGCCAAGCAGAATGTCGCGGGGCTCGCGGTGGCGGCGCGTCAGGTGCTCGATCAGGTGATCGCGGGCGAATATGCGATCGCCCTGAACATCTTCAACAACCATGCGGTCATCAGCGCCGCCAAGGGCGCGCCGGTCGACTGGATTCCGATGCAGCCGGCGCTCGGCGTCCTGTCGGTGATCTCCGTCACCAAGGATGCGCCACATCCCAATGCCGGGCGGCTGTTCCTGGAATTCCTGATCTCGGAAGAGGGCCAGAAAATCTATCGCGCCGCCGATTATCTGCCGGTCGATCCCAACGTGCCGCCCAAGGATCTGAGCCTGCGGCCCGACGGCGAGAAGTTCAAGGTTGTGTTCAAGACGCCGGAAGAGATCGATCGCGAAATGCCCCGGTGGACCCAGCTCTACCAGTCGATCTTCCGATGAACGCGCGTCACAGAGGCCAGGAAAAAACATGACGACCGAGTGGACGGCGAACAACGAGCGCGAACTGGTCGAGGACAGGAGCCTGCGCCGCTTTCTTCCGCAGGACGAGCGCGTGATCTTCGCCTTGCTTCTGGGCGTCGTGTTCGCGGCGCTCGTCCTGCCGCCTCTGTTCTTTCTCGCCAAGGGCGCCCTGACGGTGACGGCCGACGGCGTGACGCGCTTCTCGCTCGAGCGTTTCACCCGCATTCTGGCCGAGCGCGGCATCTGGACGAGCGCGCTGAATTCCGTGCTGTTCGCGCTCGGCAGCGCCGTGCTGGCGATCCTCATCGGGGGCGTCAACGCCTGGCTGGTCGAGCGCACCGACACGCCGTTCAAGCCGCTCGCCTATCTCACCACCATCATCTCGCTCGGCACACCCTATGTGCTCTACACCAGCGCCTGGCTGCTGCTGCTGGCGCGCTCGGGGCCGATCAACAGCTGGTATCGCGAGGTCACGGGCGAGACCGGCGTGCTCATCAACGTCTATGGGCTTGGCGGCATGATCCTGATCGAGGGGCTGCTCTGGTCGCCGCTCGTCTTCCTGCTGCTCGGCTCGACGCTGCGCAATTTCAATCCGGAGCTGGAGGAAGCCGCGCGCATGAGCGGCGCCGGCACGTTCGATACGATCCGCCGCATCACCATGCGTCTGTCGCTGCCCTCCATCCTGGCGCTCGCCATGCTGGTTTTCATCCGCTCCATCGAGGCGTTCGAAGTGCCTGCGCTGGTGGGACTTCCGGGCCGCGTGCATGTGCTGACGACCGACATCTACGACCTGATGCACCGCACGATGCCGCCCGACATCGGCTCCGCCAGCACGCTGTCGCTGGTGCTGCTCGGCGTCGTCGCTGTGCTGCTCTATTATTACGGACGCATGACCCGCAATGCGGAGAAATTCGCCACCATCACGGGCAAGAGCTTCCGCCCCAACAAGCTGGCGCTCGGCTGGATGCGCTATCCGGCGGCCGCCATTCTGGTGCTCAATTTCCTGCTGCTGCTCGTGCTGCCCATCCTCATCCTGGTCTGGGCCTCGCTGCTGCCGTTCTACCAGACGGTGCGCTCGTCGGCCTTCAGGCTGCTGACCTTCGAGAATTACGCGCGCGTCTTCGAATCCGACCGCTATCTCTACCTGCTCGGCAACACGTTCCTGATCGCCATCGTGACCGCCACCGTGGTCATGTCGCTGACCGCGGTCGCCGCCTGGCTCACCGTACGCCGCGTGCCCGGCGCCAAGGCGCTCGACCAGCTCGGCACCGTGCCGCTGGTCTTCCCCGGCATCGTGCTCGGCGTCGGCGTCATGCAATTGTTCCTGCAGGTCCCGATCGGCATTTACGGCACGATCTGGATCATCGTCTGGGCCTTCGTGATCAATTATCTGCCCTATGGCACGCGCTATTCCTTCGCCGGCATGCTGCAGGTGCATCGCGAGCTGGAGGAGGCGGCCGCCATCTCGGGCGCCTCGCCCTTCACGGGTTTCCGCCGCGTGGTCATGCCGCTTCTGGCGCCCTCGCTCATCGCCGGATGGCTCTTCATCTTCCTGCTGGCGACGCGCGTCCTGGCCCTGCCGGTGCTGCTGTCGGGTCCGAGTTCGCAGACCATGGCGGTGGCCATGTTCGATCTCTGGAGCAACGGGCAGGGGCCCGAACTCGCCGCGCTCGGCCTGCTCTGGAGCCTCGCCATGACGACCATCGCGCTGATCTTCTATTTCTTCGCACGTCGCTCCGGCGTCGGCATGTACGGGCAGGCCTGAGGATTTCGACATGGCTCATGACAAGACGCCGCAAGGCGCGCGCACCATCAACGAAAAGATCGAGTCGCTTCTCAATCCCCGCAACGTCGTCATCGTGGGGGCGACCGACAAGCCCGGCAACTGGCCGCAACGCGTCTGGCGCAACCTGAAGCGCTTCAATTATGCGGGCGGCGTCTACCCGTATAATCCCTCGCGCGACAGCGTCTGGGAGACGCGCTGCTATCGGGCCTTTGCGGAGCTTCCCGAGCCGCCCGATCATCTCGTGGTCCTGGCTCCCGCCAAAGCGGTGCCGGCCCTGTTGCGTGAAGCCGCGGCGGCGGGCGCGCGCAGCGCCACCATCATGACCTCGGGCTTCGAGGAAGCGCCCGACGAGGCGGGCCAGCAGCTCGGCGTCGATCTGCGCCGCGCCATCGAGGACACCGGACTGGCGGTTTCAGGCCCGAATTGCCTCGGCAATTTCAACGCTGCGGCGAATTTCTTCACCATGCCGGACGACCGCATGCAGAGTCTGTCGCGCGGCCCCGTGGCGGTGCTGGGCCAGTCGGGCGGCATCGTGATGGCGATCAAGCGGACCCTCGAGGAACGCGGCGTCGACACCGATGCGGCGATCACCAGCGGCAACGAGACGGGGCTGACCACCGCCGATTACATCGCTTTTTTCGCCACGCAGCCGCAGATCCGCGTCATCGCCTGCTATCTCGAATCCGTGCATGACGCGGACGTCTTTCTCGACGCGCTGCGCGCCGCGCGCGACGCCGGCAAGCATGTCGTCATCATGAAGCTCGGCGCGTCGGACGCGGGCCGCGCCGCCGCCGCCGCCCACACGGGCGCTCTGGCGGGGTCGATGGAAGCCTTCGACGCCGTCGCCGGCGCGATGGGCGCGCTGCGCGTGCGCAATCTCGACGAAATGACCGAGGCGGTGGAGTTTCTCGTCCACGCGCCTTTGCCGGGCGGCAATCGTCTTGGCTCGATCACCTTTTCGGGCGGCCTGCGCGGACTGCTGCTCGACGCCGCCCACACCAACGGCCTCGCCTATGCGCCGCTGTCTGACAAGACGCATGCGAAATTGTCCGAGATCCTGTCGGTCGGCTCCATCGTGGGCAATCCGCTGGATGCGGGCTTTGCCGCGCTGAGCAGCGCCGACGCCTATATCCGCTGCGTCGAGATACTGCTCGCCGACGAGGAGATCGATATCCTTCTGCTGCAGGAGGAACTGCCGCGCGGGCCGGGCACCGAGCGCAAGGAGCAGAACCTGCGCGCCGTCAACGAGCTCGCCGCAAAGGCCAGCAAGCCGGTGGCCTTCGTGAGCATGATCTCCTACGGCCTCACCGACTACAGCCGCCAGCTGCGCGCGCAGCTGCCCCATCTGGCCTTTTTGCAGGAGGTCGACAAGTCGCTGCGCACCATGCGGATCATCGCGACCCATGCCGAAGCCCTGCGTCACGCGACGACCCCGCGCGTGCGCGCGCCCTCGGCGGAAGGCCGGGCCTTGCTGGCGCAACTCTCCGAGGGCGGCGGACCCGACACGCTGGACGAAGTCGCGTCCAAGCGTCTGCTCTCGGCCTATGGGCTTGCGACGCCGCGCGAGACGCTCTGCGCCGACGCGGATGCGGCGGTCGCGGCTGCGGCGCGCATCGGCTATCCGGTCGTCGCCAAGATCGTCAGCGCGGCCCTGCCGCACAAGTCCGACATGGGCGGCGTGCGCGTCGGCCTGAAGGACGAGGCGGCGCTGCGCGAGGCCTTCCACGCCATCATGGCGGCGGCGGAAGCCCATCCCGACGCGCCGCATGTCGAAGGCGTGCTGATCGCCGAAATGGCCACGGGCGGGCTCGAGCTCGTGCTCGGCGCCACGCGCGATCCGGAGATGGGGGCCGTCATCCTGTTCGGCGCGGGCGGCGTCAACCTGGAATTGTGGCGCGACGTGGCGCTCGCCGCCTGTCCGCTCGACGAGGCCGGCGCCCACGCGCTGATCGACCGCACGCGCGCAAGCGTGCTCATCGGCGGCTATCGCGGCAAGCCGGCGCTGGATCGCGCCGCGCTCGTGCGCGCGCTGCTCGCCGTCTCCGACCTGATGAGCGACGCGCAGGGCGCGATCTCCGAAATCGACGTCAATCCCTATCTGCTGGGCGAAAGCGGCGGCGTCGCGCTCGACGCTCTGGTGGTCCTGTCGCGTCCCGCGTGACCGCCAGCGGCGACGCGTCGCTGGTTTGCGCAACACGGCTCGTGTAGAACGCTTGTGCGGCGCCGCATCGGCGCGCGGGTCCTCCGCGACGGCCTGCCGGAGGCGGGACCGGCTTGCGTTACGAAGTCTGGAGGCGCCGGTTGCCCAGCCATGTGATCGTCCCGCTGATCGTCGCCTGCGCGCTCTTCATGCAGAACCTCGACTCGACGTCACTGGCGACCGCGCTTCCCGCCATTGCGGCGGCCTTCGGCGAACCGGCCTTGCGGCTCCACATGGCTATCACCGCCTACATGCTGGCGCTGGCGGCCTTCCTGCCGATGAGCGGCTGGGTGGCGGACCGCTTCGGCGCGCGCAACATCTTCCGTCTCGCCATCCTGGTTTTCACTCTGTCGTCCATCGCCTGCGGCATGGCGCAGGATTTCAACCAGCTCATTGCGGCGCGCGTCTGCCAGGGAATCGGCGGCGCCATGATGGTGCCGGTCGGCCGCCTCATCCTGGTGCGCTCGGTGCCGAAGTCGGAGCTCGTCGCCGCCATGGCGCTGATGGGCATGCCGGCGCTGATCGGACCCATCATCGGCCCGCTTCTCGGCGGACTCATCACCACCTATTCCAACTGGCGGTGGATCTTCTGGATCAACGTTCCGGTCGGCGTGCTGGGCTTCGTCCTGGTCAGCCGTTTCATCGAGAACGTGCGTGAGGAAAATGTGAAGCCGTTCGACTGGATCGGCTTCGCGCTCTCCGCCTTCGGCCTCGCCGCCACGGTCTTCGGCATGGATACGGCCTTCGCCCGGACGCAGGCCGATCCGCTCGGCCTCGCGCTGCTGGTCGCGGGCGTCGTGTGCCTGTGCCTCTACGTGCCCTATTCGCGGCGCGTGCCCAATCCCATCATGGATCTCGGCCTGCTGCGCATCCGCACCTTCCGCACCAGCGTGACGGGCGGCTCTGTGTTCCGGCTCGGCGTCGGCGCCATGCCGTTCCTGCTGCCGCTGCTGATGCAGGAAGGCTTCGGCTATTCGCCCGTGCAATCGGGTTTTCTCACCTTCGTGTCGGCCGCCGGGTCGCTCGGCATGCGCACCATCGCGCGCCGCATCCTGCGCGCCTACGGGTTCCGCAACGTGATGATCTGGAACTCGCTCATCGCCAGCGCCTTCATGGCGGCCTGCGCGGCCTTCCGGCCCGATACGCCCGAGGCCGTCATGATGGCGGTGATCTTCTTCGGCGGCGTGTTCCGCTCGCTCGAATTCACCAGCCTCAACGCCATCGCATTCGCGGATGTCGAACGCGCCGAAATGAGCCACGCCATGAGCTTCTCGCAGATGGCGCAGCGCCTGTCGCTCACCCTCGGGGTGGCGCTGTCGGCGCTGATCCTCCATCGCGCGGCCGGCGACGTCACGCCCGTGCCGGTCGGCGCCTTCACCTGGGCGTTCCTCCTCATCGGCATGATCTCCGCGACCTCGATCTTCAGCTTTCTGAGCCTGCCGGCCGACGCCGGCGCGGTGCTGGCCGGCCGCAAGTCCGAGAAGACGCCCGACGCCTGATCATCGCTCGAGAAGGATGCCTCCGCTCGCCGGCCCGACCCCGTCGGGCACCGGCACGTCGACGGAGGCGTAACCGGTGTTGAGCACCAGGTTGGAACGCCCCGACATGGCGATCCGCGCCGCCACGATGATCGTGAAGGCCGACGCCCCCGCCACGCTGCTGCTCGTCTCGATCTTCAGCCGCCCGGCCGGCAGGTAGATCGTGCCCAGAAGCTTGCGGGCGTTGGGCGTCGAGATCAGGTGCGTCTTCAGATCCTCCGATCTGCCGCGCCGCTTTTCCTGAAACAGCATTCCGGCCATCCACCCTCCGGTCGGGCCGCTGAGGTCGATCACGCTCGCATCGATGAAGCGGATTTCGGTCTCCGCGCCTGCCAGGAAAATCCCGACATTCACGCCGCTCACGCGCGCCCTGTCCTTCACCGGAACGGACCGCCCTTGATGAAATACACGCCGGGATTCAGCTCCACGCTGGCCTCGTTGATCGTCAGGCCGCCGCAATAAACCCCCGGGCTCAGCCGCGTCAGCGCCGCGCCGGAAACGACGAGCTTCGTCTGGGTGCAGCCCGCCGTCGCATATTCCGGCCGCGCCGCAAGCGGATCCGGCAATTGCGGGCAGTCGAGGCGCGGCAGCGCGCTGAACCGCGCCGCGCCTTTCACGCCGCCGCCGCTGCACGCCATCGCCACGTCATGCCAGGCGCCGGGACCGGCCAGCATGCCCTCCGGGCCGCGCGCATTGGAATAGATCGAGCAGCCGGACGCGGTCAGCCGCGCCTGCTCGGTCGAGGCCAGCGCCGGGTCGCTGCGGTCATTGTCCAGCGCCACCATGCAGATCGGCGCCCCGGCCATGATCCGCGCCGTGGACGACGACGTGACCCTGTCGGGCAGCGGCAGGAGATTCACGCCCAGCATCGATCCGACCGTCTGCGACACGCTGACCTGCACGGTGCTGCGGTCCGGCGCCATCGAGGTCGTCACCACGGGAGGGCCAAGCAGCCGCTCGGGCGGCACGATCGAATAGACATAGGCCTCGGCGATCCGCTGGATCGACGCGACATTGGACGTGCCCAGCCGCACCTCGCGGGCCGCCGCCAGCGCGGCGCTGTCGGCGACGCTGCGCAGCCGCGACTGCTGCGCGTTCAGGTTGGAAATGTCGA
>JAIEQX010000059.1 GCA_019747375.1 Beijerinckiaceae bacterium
GCGGGCCGCCGCCAGCGCGGCGCTGTCGGCGACGCTGCGCAGCCGCGACTGCTGCGCGTTCAGGTTGGAAATGTCGACGCAGGCGCTGACGCCGATCATCAGCGTCGGCAGCGCGATGGAAAAGATCAGAGCCGCGCCGCCGGAGCGGTCGCGCGCGAATATGCACATGCGTTTTTTCGCGGACAAAAGCCGCTCGAACGACAGCAATGGAATGGCCTGAAAAAATGCGCCGGACAATGCGCTATGCTTACCCGACAGGTCTTAACCAAAAGGCTACATTCGCCGCGGCCTGCACATTCACGCCCAGCAAGATGTAGGGAAAATCCTGACAGAGAAGCAATACGCACTGCACAAAGTGTGGAAAACATAGAACAAAAGAAAAAAAATAAGAAAGTAACCACGAAAATCACCTCTCTCGGCTTATCTTGGACTTGGCTGCTGGAAGTGGGCTTTCCGCTCTCCTGACGTGGACTGCAGGAGGAAAACAGCGACGGCCGTTAGGAGGGGAGGGGACGAATTATGAAAGATTCATATGTCGACCATGAGTCGGCGCGCCGACATTTCGGCGTAGCATTGATTGACCTGTCTTATGCGGCGAGTGAACTGGAGCGTTGCGCCATTCACGGGCGCGGGCTTGTGGCCGAGCAGAGCCGCATCGCCTCGCACCTCCTGGCCGAAGAACTGACCCGCCTGCGCGATCTTGGCGCCTATATCTACAGGATCGGACAGGCCGAGACGGCCGACCACCCTCCCGCGACGAATCTCGAGCGCTGGTGGCCGAAGCAGATGAGGCCGCGTCAGGTTGAGAAATAGCCGGGTTTGTGGATCGACGCCGAGCCCCCATATGGGACAGGATCATTCATCCGTTGATGGTTCCGCACCCGTTCAGGAGAACGCTTCATGTCGTCCGATCCCTCGATCCTGTTCCAGCCCTTTCGGTTGGGAAGCCTTGAACTTCCCAACCGGCTCGTCATGGCGCCGCTGACGCGCAACCGCGCCACGCCGGACACGCTCGCGCCGCACGATCTCAATGTCGCCTATTATCGCCAGCGCGCCAGCGCCGGCCTGATCATCACCGAGGCGACGCAGATTTCGCAGCAGGGGCAGGGCTATATCCTGACGCCTGGAATCTATTCCGACGCGCAGGTCGAGGGCTGGACGAAGGTCACGCAGGCGGTTCATGCGGCCGGCGGCCGCATCTTCCTGCAGCTCTGGCATGTCGGCCGCGTCTCGCATGTCTCTCTGCAGCCGGGCGGCGCGGCTCCCGTGGCGCCAAGCGCCATTCAGGCCAACACCAAGACCTATCTGGATCACGGTTTCGATTCCGTCTCCATGCCGCGCGCGCTGGATGCGGAAGAGATTCCCCTGATCGTCCGCGATTATTACAATGCGGCCCTGAACGCCAAGCGCGCCGGTTTCGACGGCGTCGAGATCCACGGCGCCAACGGCTACCTGATCGACCAGTTCCTGCGCGACGGCTCCAATGCCCGGACGGACGCCTATGGCGGCTCGATCGAGAATCGCGTGCGTTTCGCGGTCGAAGTCGCCGAGGCCGTGCTGAAAGTCTGGGAGCCCGGACGCGTCGGCTTCCGCATCTCGCCCGTCAGTCCGTCGAACGACATGCGCGACAGCGATCCGGCGGCGCTTTTCGGCTATCTCGCCAAATGCCTGAGCGCGCTCAACCTCGGCTATCTGCATGTCAACGAGGGTTTGGCGGCCGACAATGCGCCGTTCGATTTCGCCGCCATCCGCAGCGCCTTCAAGGGCGCCTATATCGCCAATTTCGGCTACACCCGCGCGCGCGCCGCCGAGGCCGTTGCGGCCAACCGGGCCGATCTCGTGGCGTTCGGAAAGCTCTATATCGCCAATCCGGATCTCGTCGCGCGCTTCAAGTCCGACGTGGCGTTGAACGAGCCGGATCAGAAGACGTTTTATGGCGGCGACCAGAAGGGCTACACCGATTATCCGGTCATGCTGGCCGGCTAGCTCACACGCGATAGAAGTCTCTATACCAGTCGACGAAAGCCCTGACGCCCGTCTCCACGGGCGTCCGGGGCCGAAATCCGGTGAGACGCTCGAGCTCGCCGGTCGCCGCAAGCGTCGCTTGCGGCTCTCCCGCCGGCATCGGCAATTCGTTGCGGATCGCCGTGCGGCCCGTCGCGGCCTCGATGGCGCTGATATAGGCGTCGAGCTCGACCGGGGCGCCGCCCGCAATATTGACCACCCGGAAGGGGGCCGCCGGCGAACCCGCGGGCTCCGCCTGGGGCTCCGCCGCGGCCGGCGCCAACTCGGCGAGGCGCACGATGCCCTCGACGGCGTCGTCCACGTAGGTGAAGTCGCGCTGCATCCGGCCGTTGTTGAAAATGTCGATGGGCTCGCCCGCCAGAATGTTGCGGGTGAATTTGAACAGCGCCATGTCGGGCCGCCCCCACGGGCCATAGACCGTGAAGAAGCGCATCACCGTCACGGGCTGGTTGAAGAGATGCGCGTAGGAATGCGCCATCGCCTCCGTGGCTTTCTTGGTCGCGGCGTAAAAGGACAGCGGGTGATCGGTGCGGTCGGCCTCCGAAAACGGCATGGCGTTGGCGCCATAGACCGAACTGGTGGAGGCCAGCATCAGATGCGACGCCGGCGCGGCCCGCAGCGCCTCCAGCAGGTTGAACGTGCCCACCACATTGGCGCTGACATAGGACCGGGGCTCTTCGATCGAGTAGCGGACGCCGGCCTGGGCGGCGAGATGCACGACGATGTCGGGGCGGGCTTCGCCGATGACGCGCGTCAGCGCCTCCATGTCTTCCAGCATCGCCTCATGGGCGCGGAACTGATTGGTGGTCGACAGAACGGCGTGCCGCGCGCGTTTGAGCGCCGGGTCGTAGTAATCCGTCATGCCGTCGAGGCCGTCGACCATATGGCCGAGCGCGATGAGCCTGCGGCAGAGATGAAATCCGATGAATCCGGCCGAGCCGGTAACGAGAAAGCGCATCCCCCACCTCACGACGCAAATTCTATGCGCAGCTTGCCGGCCCGAGCGCAAGCCGGGCGCGCCGCCGCGAGCCCGCGCCGGCCCCGACTCGCCAGGACAGAAGGGTCGGAAATGATTGACGTTAAATCAACATCCGCCGGCGCCGCGCGCAAGTAACCTTGCCTCGATGGTGCGAAAGAGACTAAGTTTCCGCGACGCAAACATTGGCGCGCTCGCCTCGGAGATTGGTCTATGGAACTCGGACGTCGCATTCTCGTGGCTGGCGGAGCCGGTTTTCTCGGGTCTCACCTTTGCGAAAGACTGCTCGATCAGGGACACGACGTTCTCTGCGTTGACAATTTCTTCACCAGTTCCCGCCGCAACATCGAGCATCTGATCGGCAATCGCCGCTTCGAGCTGATGCGCCACGATGTCACTTTCCCGCTCTATGTCGAGGTCGACGAGATCTACAATCTCGCGTGCCCGGCGTCGCCGGTGCATTATCAATTCGACCCCGTCCAGACCACCAAGACCAGCGTGCTCGGCGCCATCAACATGCTGGGCCTCGCCAAGCGCCTGAAGATCAAGGTTTTGCAGGCCTCCACCTCGGAAGTCTACGGCGACCCCATCGAGCATCCGCAGACCGAAGCCTATTGGGGCAACGTCAATCCGATCGGCTTCCGCTCCTGCTACGACGAGGGCAAGCGCTGCGCCGAGACGCTGTTCTTCGATTATCGCCGGCAGCACAAGCTCGGCATCAAGGTCGTGCGGATCTTCAACACCTACGGCCCGCGCATGCACCCCAATGACGGGCGCGTGGTGTCGAATTTCATCATGCAGGCGCTGCAGGGCAAGGACATCACCATCTACGGCGATGGCTCGCAGACCCGCTCCTTCTGCTTCGCCGACGACCTGGTGGAAGCCATGATGCGCATGATGGCGACCGACGATTCGGTCACCGGACCGATCAACATCGGCAATCCGGGCGAATTCACCATCCGCCAGCTCGCCGAACTCGTCATCGAGATGACCGGTTCGAAATCGAAGATCGTCAGCCTGCCGCTGCCCTCCGACGATCCGAAGCAGCGCCGCCCCGACATTTCCATGGCGCGCGACGTCCTGGGCTGGGAGCCCAAAACCGAACTGCGGGCCGGGCTGGAAAAGACCATCGCGTATTTCGACAAGCTCATAGCCGAGCCCACGCACAGGGTCTGACGCAGGGCGTGAGCCGCAAACTCCCCGCCGTCATGGCGAGGAGCGAAGCGACGCGGCAATCCATCCGCGCGCGCCTCGCCGTTCGTCGGCGCCGCTGGATGGCTTCGCTCCGCGCGCCATGACGGCCCCGTCTTCGGCTCAGGCCGGTCCCGTCAGCAGGCCGTGGATCTGCGCATATTGAAGAAGCAGGATTGTCTTGGCGTCCAGGATCTTGCCCGCCGCCAGCAGGTCCAGCGCCTCGCTGAACGGCATTTCGATCGTCTCGATCGACTCGCCCTCGTGCTCGAGGCCGCCGCCCGGGTGCAGCCGGTCCTCGGCTTCATAGGGCGCAACGAAGAAATAGATTTTCTCCGTGAGGCTGCCGGGGCTCATATAGGCCTCGAACGCCAGGCGGGGCGCGGCGATTTCGAAGCCGGTTTCCTCGCGCGTTTCCCGGATGGCCGACGCCGTGGGGTCGCCGTCCTCGATCCCGCCCGCGCAGGCCTCCAGCAGCGAGGTCTCGCCGCCGTTGAGAAAGGCCGGAAGGCGGAACTGGCGGGTCAGGATGATGCAGCCCCGGCGGGCGTTGTAGAGGAGCACGGCCGCCGCATCGCCCCGATCGAGAATCTCGCGGCTGAGCTGCTGAATCCGGCCCCCGATTTCGATGTCGTAGACGACCCGTTTGTAGGTCCAGTGGCTCTCGTCGAGCACCTCTTCACGCAAAACGCGGATCATCGATCGTCGCCTCTTTTCGACCGGCTGCCCGGCCAGGGGGCCGGGGGCGCCGACGGCCGCCTGCAGGACGCCCGGTCTGTCGCGGCTCAGTCTTGCGGAATTGCCCGCTTGAGTCACGCGGACCTCGTCGTGCCGGCGCTGTCCGGGCGCCTGCGCCGGACCGGCCCCTTCGAGACGCCCAGCCGGCGCCCTGCGCTTCCGCGACCCTTGCATCCGAGACGCTTTGCGTCCGGGCCACTTGCTTCCGGGAACTGCGCATCCCCGAAAGAAAGAAGGGCTGCCCGCGAGAGCAGCCCTTCCATTGTCGTTACCGCAGCGGCTGCGCTTACCTGACGCGTACCTCCGCGAAGGCAAGGATCCAGTTGCAGAGCTCCGGCGAATGACAACGAGACACTGGATCACCTCCTTTCGGTTGTTGATGACATGGTCAGTCTGGGGGCGACTCAAGCCTCTCGCCAAGCGCTTTTTGACGCGAATTCACCAAGTCGAACGTGGGTGGCAAAAGAGTCACAGAATGGGTTGCCGGGGGGCGGATTGGGTGAAAAATCGGCGAATTCGCCCTTCCGCCATCGTCGTGCGCAGAACCGTGATAGTGTCGCCGTCCGAGTGGAGCTTCGAGAGTTCTCATCGGATCAAAGCGAGGAGAGTCCATGTTTACTGTAGAGATCGGGGGACGCGCGATCGCCGTCACCAACGCTGACGAATCGCAGGCGCGCGAGTTGATCGAGAGCGAAGAGTTTCGCGAGGATCTCACGGTCATCCTCAGTGATGGCAAGCCGGTCTGGGACGGCAAGACGGAAATCGGTCTTCGCCCGGCCACCAAGGATGAGGAAGAGGAGTTCGAATCCGCCGACGACATCGAGGATGAGGAAGAAGAGGAAGAAGGCGACGGCGACGAGCCTTCGGTCGTCTTCCTGATCGATATCGACGACGAGGAAGAAGAAGACGAGGACGCGGCCAAATCCTGAGATTGGCCGGACTTTTCGGCTGAGCCCGTCGGGGCCCGGCGCGTCAGGAAGAAACGGGCAGCCCGCGGATCCGCCGGCTGCCCGTATCTGTTTCGGCGCCGCCCGTCACGCGAGGGGCGCGTGCGGCCGGAGCGGCGGTCTATTTCTTCTTCGCGCCGACCCGCTGCAGGCTCTTGATCCGCAGCGGCGGCTGGCCGGATTTCTCTGCGATTTCCCGATCCTGCTGCTCGATGATGGTCCGCGCCGGCTCGTCTCCGTCCAGGCCGCCGAGGGCGGTTCCGGGGACGCGGCGGTTCGACCGTTGGGATCCATCTTCGTAAGTGACGTCGAAGAGCACGAATTCGGCCCGTGCGGCCGGCTTTTTAGCCAAGCGTATCTCTCCTGTGTGTGGGGCCCGACTAGGTAGCGGCAAGCGCCGCGCGTGGCAATCGCCCATGCTGGGCGAACGACAGCGTCGGACGCGTGTCTTGAGAAGGTATTGTAAACGCTATTTAGGATATCGAAGCTAAGATCCTTCTACGATATCAAAATCATGACTGCATCTTAACTCGGCCCGTCATCAGCTGTGCCCAAGTCAAGCCGTCCCCGAAACCCGTGAGCTGAAATGCCCGAAACAGGCCCCCACTCTGCATCGCTAACCACGGCGCAAATCCCTGCCGCGGATGCGAAACAGCTCCTGCACGGCATTTTGGAGAGCAGCCGGGACTGCATCAAGGTGCTGGACCTGTCCGGCCGCCTCGAATTCATGAGCGAGGCCGGCCGGCGCAGTCTCGAGATCGACGACGTGGCCACCGTCATCGGAGCCAACTGGCTGACTCCATGGGTCGATTCCCATCGCGATCTGGCCGCCCACGCACTGGACGAAGCCCGGGCCGGGAGGTCGTCGCGCTTCGAGGGCGTCCATCCGACCGCCCGGGGGGTACGAAAATGGTGGGATGTCGTCGCAAGCCCGATAATCGGAGCAGACGGAAAAATCGAACGCCTCCTCGTCATTTCCCGTGACATCACAGAACGTAAGGCCTCGGACCGCGCGCTCAGGAGCAGCGCTGAAACGTTCCGATTGGCGTGTAGGGCCACGAGCGACGCGGTCTGGGATTGGGACCTGATCGCCGACACCATTTCTTGGGGCGCCAGCGCAGAAGTGCTGTTCGGCTACCCAGCGGGGTCGATTGGGCTGGAAAGCCGTTGGTGGAAAGAGCGAATCCATCCCGACGATCAGGTTCGCGTCCTCGCAAGCTTCGAGTCGGCGATGGCGGACGGCCGCGACACGTGGCTCGCCGAATATCGCTTTCTTCGAGCCGACGGATCGTATGCGGATGTTCTGGATCGCGGATTCACGCTTCGTAACGATCGTGGCCGCGCACTCCGCGTTGTCGGCGCCATGGTCGATCTGACCGAGCGCAATCGAGTTGAGGCGCAGGCGCGAGATCTGGCCGATCGACTGACTTCCGTGCTTGAAAGTACGATGGATAGCGTTGCTGTCTTCGATCGCGATTGGCGCGTCACCTATATGAACGAACGTGCGCGCGCCCAAATGGCTGAAGGGCGAGACTTGCGCGGCTTATGCATTTGGGAGGTTTTCCCTGGCCTGCAGGACACGGACCTGGGCAACGCTTGCCGCGCCACGATGCAAACCGGAAGCGCCAGCCGCACTGAGCAATACCTCTCCCCCGGACGCATCTGGATCGAGGCGAACGCCTACAAGTCAGCCGAGGGATTGACCGTCTTCTTTCGCGACATCACCGCCAAGCGCCGCGCCGAATGCGCCTTGCGCGCGAGCGAGCAAAGATTGCGTCTCGCCTTGCGCGCTGGCCGCATAGTGGCGTGGGAGTTGGACGCGGAAAGCGGCTGGGTGACACGCTCCGATAACGCGCCGGATCTGCTGGGGATTGCGTCGGGGCCATCCGACGATTTCCGCTCTCGCATTCACCCCGACGATTTGGTGAAAGCCCGAGTCGTCCAGGCGAACTTTGATGAAGACCATGAGATGGCGGAGTTCCGATTCCAACGTCCCGACGGTCGCATCATGTGGCTGGCCAGCCGCGCGCAGGAAATTCGTGAAGCCGGTCAACCGGTGCGCATTGTCGGCGCCGCGGTTGACATCACCGAACGAAAGGCCGCGGAGGAACGGCTGTGGCTGTCCGCCAATCATGACGCATTGACCGGATTGCCCAACCGTTCCCTGTTGCAGACGAGGCTTGAACAGGCGCTTGAGGACTCTCGCCGCAATGGCGGCGCCGTCAGCCTGCTTCTGATCGACCTGGACAATTTCAAGGACATCAACGACACCATCGGGCATGACGCCGGTGATGCCTTGTTGCGCCATACGGCTGAATGTCTGCGCGCGGTCACGCCTGATCACCAGACTGTTGCGCGCTTTGGCGGCGACGAGTTCGTGATTCTCCTGCGCGACCCTTTCACACTCGAGAATGCAGTCGATCTGGCTGACTTTGTCTTGAAAGCCTTGTCGCGACCGATCCAGTTCAAGGATCGGATGATGACAGCGCGTGCGAGCATAGGGATTGCGGCGTCGCCGGAACATGACCGCGATCCCGTGGAACTGATGAAGGACGCCGATCTCGCGCTCTATGCCGCAAAGGCGCGCGGGCGCAATCGATCGATGGTTTACTGCCCCAATATGCGGGCAGGCATGGAACGTCGCGTCAAGGTCGCGCGGGACATTCGCGGAGCCCTTGAAGCACGGCACATTGTGCCGTTCTACCAGCCGAAAGTGTCTCTGCGCACCGGAAAGATCATAGGCTTCGAAGCGCTTGCGCGCTGGCAGCATCCGCGCGACGGCTTGTTGACGCCCGCAGCTTTCGCATCGGTGTTTGAAGATGCTGAACTGGCGGTCGCAATTGGCGAACGCATGATCGAGCAGGTGGCGTTGGACATCCGTCCCTGGGAGGATTCAGGCCTCGACTGCGGACGAATCGCCGTCAATTTGTCTTCAGCCGAGTTCGAGCAGCCTGAGCTAGCCGAGAATGTTTTAAGCATTCTGTTGGACGCGCGGGTTTCGCCGTCGCGTCTGGCGGTGGAGGTCACCGAGACGGTGTTCCTGGGCCATAACTCCGATCTTGTCACGCGGACCCTGAAGCGCATGCATGAAATGGACATCCGCATATCGCTGGACGATTTCGGCACGGGCTACGCGTCACTTACACATTTGAAGCAATTTCCTGTCGACGAGATCAAGGTCGACCAGTCGTTCGTGAGAGGTCTGGAGATTCGTCCCGAGGACGTCGCCATTGTCTCGGCCGTTGTCGGTCTCGGCGCCAATCTTGGTCTCGATGTTGTGGCGGAAGGCATCGAGACGCGCGGGCAGGCGAACTACCTGCGGGAAATGGGCTGTGACTTCGGGCAGGGATATCTGTTCTCCCGCCCCGTCGCGAGCACACGCGTGCACTGGCTACTTAAGGAATGGTCAAACCCGCTTGAGGGTAAACTCAAACTTTGCGGCTGAGTTGGCGGTTGCAGGAAATCGAGAAGAGCCGGCGATTAAGCCGGCTCTCCCTTGTTGGACTTACTTCGCTTGGCTTTCCTGCAGCAGAGGGGTGATCCGACGCAGGGTAACGCGTCGGTTCTGCCGCTCCGCCGCCTCTGTCTGGACCTTCAGATATTGCTCGCCATATCCCTGTGTCACTAGGTTTTCTGGGGGTATCTGGTAGTTCTGGGACAAGATCGTCGCGACGCTTTCTGCGCGCTGATCTGACAGCGACAGGTTGGATGTGTCGCTGCCAACCGCGTCTGTATGACCTTCGATAAGGAATACTTCGTTCGGACTCTTGCGGATCGCGTCGTTAAGCGCCCGCGCGATATTATCGAGGCGCGCCGCCTCAGTGGGCGCAATTGCGGCTGAGCCCGTGTCGAAGTTAATCGTATCGATGTCGACACGACGAACCTTTTCTCGCAGACGCTGGTTGTTTCGCACCTCGTCGAGCGAATAAGCCCGCTCCACGCGCTCGACAGGCGGCGCCATCAGCGTATCCTCGATGACATCGTAAGACGCTTCATCCGCTTCAACGATGTAACGCTCTCGCGGGATGTTGAGACGCAACGGCGGCAGTTCAACCGGAGCATAGAATCCGCTGGCTGGCCGGCGACGCTCATTGTCGATCAGGACAAACTCCGATCCGCTGCGGTCACGACGAATGCGTCGAAGCAAGTTCCCGTCGCGATCCACGATGGTCACGACGCGGTCGCCATTCGGACGGACGATCACCACTTCACGGCGTCCGTTCGGACGATCGATGACATCGACGTCACGGTTGCCGCGGCGCAGGCGTTCTGTTTCGTCGTGGCGGATGATCTCGCGATCACCCTGTCGGATGATGATCCGGTTGTCGTCCTGGCGCGTGAAAGTGCGTCCATCGCGCTCCTCGAACCGCGGACGGTCACGGAAATCCGACGCCTGGTTCCGGTCGCGTCCATCGCGATCACGACCCGCATTGTCGCGACCGTCGCGGTCCCGGCCATCGCGGTCCCGGCCATCACGGTCGCGGTCTGCATTGATCCGGTCGCGGCCGTCACGATCACTCGAACCGCGCTGATCCTGATCACGCGTCGGAGCGGTGGTCGCCCCAGGCTGCGGACGCTGATCGGGCCGGCCAGTAGCGCCCGGGGGCGTGTTTTGCACAGGCGCGGAATTCTGCGGCGCTCCGTAGCGCTGAATTTCGGTCTGTGTGCGATCGGCAGGCGCGGGTGGACGCGGCGCGTCGGGGCGACCTGCGGGAGCCGGCGGAGCGTCGCTGCGCGGTCGCGGCGCTTCACGGCCAGCGGGGGCGTCTGGCCGCGGGGGAGCATCCGTCCGGCCCGGAGCATCGGGGCGAGCCGGCGGCTCAGCTCGTGCCGGGGCCTCGGGACGCGCCGGCGCTGCCCGCGGGGCGGGCGGCTCCTTCACCGCCGGCGCTTCACGCGTGGCCGGGGCTTCTCGCGTGGCGGGCGCTTCGC
>JAIEQX010000121.1 GCA_019747375.1 Beijerinckiaceae bacterium
TTCATTGGCGCCGAGCAGCGCCAGCGCAAGCACGAAGGGAATGACGTAATAAAGCACGCGGAAAAGCAGCAGGGCCGCGAGCAGCGCCTCGGGCGATGGCGACGGCACCGTTTTCAGCATCGTGGCCTCGAACGCCCCGATGCCGCCCGGCACATGGCTGGCGATGCCGAGCAGGCAGGCGAAGACATAGGCGGCCGCAAAGCTGATGAAATCAAGCCCGTGATTGCCCGGCAGGATGACGTAGAGCGCCGCAGCCGCGCAGCAGAGGTCGATCACGCCGAGCATCAATTGCGCCAGCGTCAGCGTCAGGCCCGGCAACTCCAGCCGCAGGCCCTGCAGGCTGACGCGACGATGGCCGCGCGACACCCAGGCCAGATAGAACATGATGGCGACGAGGACGCCGAGGCCGATCAGCAAATTGACCCAGCCCTTCAGCCGGTTCACCTCGGCGATCTCATCCGGCTGGACCGTGAGGGCGATGCCGATGACGAGCGCCATGCCGAGCCAGAAGGTGACGCCCGCGATAACCGTCAGGCTCGCGACCTTGCCGGCGGAGACCCCGACGCGCGAATAGATCCAGTAGCGCACGGTCCCGGCGGTGATGAGCGGGAAACCCAGCGTGAACGAGATGGCGTAACTGGTGAAGGATGCGAGCGCGGTTGTCCGATAGGGAACGCTGATCTTCAACTGTCGAAGCGCCAGCGCGTCATAGCCGGTCAGGACCATATAGGAGAGCGCCGTGAAGAGGCTCGCGACCACGATCTGTTCGGCGCTGGTGGCCGCAATGGCGGAACGCAGCTCGCTCCAGTTCACGGCCGTCAGGGTGCGCCCGAGAACGAAGACGGAGAGAAGCAGGATGGCGATGCTGAAGGCCATGCCGAGGCGGCGCCATAGACGCCAGCGGTCGTGCGTGGGCTCCTGCGCCACCAGCGCATGCGCGCCAGAGCCGGCCGGGCCGGGCGTGTCGCCCGGGCCTTGCTTTTCCGGTTCCTCGCGCGTCGACCTGGTCATCGTTTCTCTGGCTTTGTAGATTTGAAAGGCGTTGGGCCGGGTTTATGCGGGGCGATCATGACGAGAGCAAGCCCGCAAGCGGGCGCGGCGCCCCGTTGTGAAACGTCGATAACGGACAAAAGCGCTAGCTGCGCCGGCGAGGCGGAAAGATGGCGCATCACCGGCCGGCCTCTGCGGGCGCTTCCGGTCGAGCGTGGCCTGGGCCGGCGCGCAAGCGGGCCAGCAGGCCTTCGAACGGCGTGAAGATGAAGCGGACCTCATGTCGGCCGGCCGGAACCCGGACGGCGCGAAACAGGACATTGGCCTGAAGAATGGGGGCGCGGACGCCGTCGATCTCGGCGCGCCACCAGGGATGCCACAGATCGTTCAGCACCACCCAGCCGCCATCGGGCGAGTCCACCGCGACCCTTATCGCCGTATTCGCATAGGAGGTCAGCTGGGCGACGCCCGGCCGAAGCGGCGCGGCTTCCGTGACTGACGGCAACAGCACGGTTTCACGCGGATCGAACTGCGGCCACTCTCCGGTTTTCAGCAAGGAGTCGAAATCCGCCGCCTGCGCCCGATGGGCGAAAAGCACGCGCGGCAGGGCGCGGGGGTTCTCGTAGACGTAGGCGTCCTTCGTTCGGGCGAGCTGCACGAGGTCGCCGGGCGCGAGCTTCCTGTCGATCTGCTCGGCAGGGACGCCGGTGGCGATGAACCGGACGCCCAGCATGTCGGCGAGCAGCGAACGGTAGGACGGAAACAGCGGTGAGAACTGACGCTGATCGGGCACGGCCACGTGATCCTGCGCCCCGGTGGCGGCGGCGTAAAGCGCCTGTCGGACAGGGTTATATCCGAGATCGTGATCGAAGCCGTGGATCATTCCGAGGTTGGGCCAGTCGAACCCCACGGCTGCGAGTTCGACGCGGTCGCGACGATCGGGCCCGTTCGTCTCGTCGAGTTTTTTGCGCAGCAGCGCGATCGTGTCGTTCTGCGTCTCGCGGCGCATGACGTCGAAATGCGCGGGCGGCAGGGCGGTCGATTCATTCGGCCCGTTGTTGATCGCCAGATCGGCCGTCATGCAGGCGCCGATGGCGGCGAGCAGCAGCATGGACCGACCGTGGCTGAACCGGCGCGCCAGCAAAAGCAGCGCGGCCGACACGACGAGACAGGCGGCCGCGATCACGAGCGGCAAGGCGGCCTGCGCGATGCGGCCCTTGAGGACTGCGATCGCCAAAGCCACGGCGAAAGCCAGAATGACCGGCGCAAGATGCATCGGCCGCAGGACGATGTCGCGCGTCAGCATGCGATGGACGGCGTAGCCCGCCAGGAGGGAGGCGAGCGCGCAGAGCGGAAAGGTCGCGTCGGCGGGACGACGGAACAGGTCCGACCCGGGGATTTCAAATGCGAGCCGGAAAAACGGGGTGAAGTCGCCGAGCGCGTACAGCAGCATGGCGACGAGCGCGACGGTGAGAACGCGGATCTCGCGCGACCAGAGGACGCCGCGCATCACCCCGACGGCGACCAGCGCGACGATCGGCAGGGCGCCGAAATAGATCGCCCCCATGTTGCGCGCCAGCACATACTGGTTCTCGCCCCAGACCAGCGTGCTGGGCGGCCCCCAGAAATCATTGTTGGGACCATCGACGCCGTAAAGATTGGCCACGATGGAGGTCAACAACGCGGCCGGATGCAGCGACCCGCGCGCAGCGCCGGCATAATCGATCATGACGCGCGTCGATTGCTCGGCGAGCGCGATGGTGAGCGCGATCGGAACCACGATGACGAGCGAGCCGACCAGGAAGGCAAGAAGCAGGGCCGGCAGCGCCGCGCGCAGGCGCGCCACGCGTCCCGCGCCGGCCAGCACATGCCAGAGCACGACGCCGACCAGAACGAGCGTGCACAGCCACGCGATCTGATCGCGGCCGATGACCATCAGGCCCGCGAAAAAACCCGCGCCCAATCCGGCTTTCCATGAATTGCGGTCAAGCGCGCGGGACAGGAGCCAGAGCGTGATGATGAAAAAGGCGATGCTGAGCACTTCGCCGATATGCTGGATGCGCCACGCCGCCGATCCGCCGAACGCGAAGGACAGCGCCGCCACGAGTCCGCCGGCCGGATGCCAGCCGCGATCGCGAAAGAAGGCGAGGATCGCAAGGCCCGCAAGCGCGAGAGTGACGAAGACGACCGCATCGGCGGCGATCAGTCCAGGCGCGCGATCGAACAGCGCCAGCAGCAGGTAGGGCAGCGTGAAGATGAGCGATTGCGGGTCGGCGATCTGGGGCGAACCGGCGAAGACATGCGGGTTCCAGAACGGCGAGTCGGGTCCATGCAGCGCATTGGCCAGGAAGACGAGCTGCGGGTAGAAATGCGCCTTCGCATCCCACGGGATCGTGACGCGGCCCGTCAGCCAGGGCGATGCGAGAAGCGCGGCGCAGATCGTGAAAACGAGCCCGGCGCCGAGATAATGTCGGCGTGTGAAGGTGGGTCGCCGGCCATGTTCGGCCGGCTCAATCCTTGGCGCCGCCATGGATGGGCGGCGGCACGATGACGGCCTCGGTTTCGACATCGAGGAAGTGGCCCGCGCGGTCGCGCTTGGATGCGAGATAGCGGACGTTCTGATCCGTGAGCCTGCCCTGGATGCGCTGGTCGGACGCAACCCTCAGGCCGGCGTCTTCCAGCGCTGCGATCTTGATCGGGTTGTTCGTCATGACGCGCACCGACGTCACCCCAAGCTGCTTCAGCATCAGGGCCGCGAAGGCGAAACGCCGCTGGTCATGATCGAACCCCAAAACCTCGTCGGCGTCATAGGTGTCGAAACCCTGCGCCTGAAGCTTGTAGGCGCGGATCTTGTTCGAGATGCCGTTGCCGCGGCCCTCCTGATCGAGGTAGAGCAGCACGCCGCCGCCGTTCTCGGCCATGAAATGCGCGGTGTGGCGCAACTGATCGCCGCAATCGCATTTGAGACTGCCGAACAGGTCTCCGGTGAGGCAGGCGGAATGCAGGCGCACCGTGACGGGCTGGGAAAAATCCGGGCGACCGATGATCACGGCAACCTGATCGCGCATGCCCTCGCCGCCGCGAAAGATCACGAATTCGCTATCGGCCGCGCCTTCCAGAGGCACGGGCGCACGCGCCACGAGTTTCAGATCATCGGCCTCGATCGTACGAAACTGCGCAATGGCTTCCGTCGTGACGGAGAGAAGTCCGGCCTGCTCGCCGGCGACCGGAACGATGATGACGGCGGGCAGCACGAGCGCGATGCGGGCCAGTTCGAGGGCCGCCGCATCCAGAGGAGACAGGGCCGCGACCGGCGCGTCGATGCGCGCGTCGACATCCACGCTCAGAGTGGCGATGCGGCGAAGGTCCAGCTGCGGCAGCGCGATGACGCCGCCTTCGCTGCGCTCCAAGCCGAGCCTGCGCAGTCGCGGCGCGGGCACGGCCAGACGGGCGCGGCCTTCAGCCAGATGGCCAAGCCGGGCGGCCATATCGGCGTCCACGGCTTCGACGCTCAGGGCCAGGATGGAAGTGTCTTGTCCGGCGATGCAAACCGGGCGACCGGCCCGGAACTCGGCGACGGCGCGCTCGACCTGGATCTGGCCGAACGCCTCACTGGTGACTAGAATGCGCTGTTGATCCGTCACTCGAACCTCTATTTCGAAAATCCGGCCGCGACCGGGCTTCCCGAGCCTCCCGGCCACGCTCATATCTCATATTCCGTGAAGAAACTAGGAGCCTGCATGTCAGTCAGCAAGGAGCGCGGCGCGACTCATGATCTCGCATCCGCGTTGCCGCTCCCCGCGACGGACGCCTTCGCGGCCTTCCGGGCTGCGGATCCGACGCGTCCATTCGTGGTGGCGCAACTCGGGCAATCGCTCGACGGCCGGATCGCCACCGTTTCGGGAGAAAGCCGCTATATCAACGGCGCTCCTGCGCTCGACCACCTGCATCACATGCGCGCGCATGTCGACGCCGTCGTGGTCGGCGCGAGCACGGTGGTGGCGGATGATCCGCAATTAACCGTAAGACGCGTTCCCGGAAAAAGCCCGGCGCGGGTGGTCATCGATCCGTCCGGACGGCTGAAAGGCCCGGCGAAATGGCACGAACAGAACGGCGCTCGCTGCATCGTGATCAGCGCCTGCGAAGGCGATGACATTCCCGGCATCGAGCGCATCCGGATTGACAAGCACGATGGCGTGATTCCGCCGCGCCTGATTGTCGAGGCGCTTTTTCGACGTGGATTCAGCCGCCTGCTGATCGAGGGCGGCGCCCGCACCATTTCGGCCTTCATCGACGCGGACTGCGTCGATCGGCTGCATCTCCTGATCGCGCCTTTGATCATCGGGTCGGGCCGCACGGGGCTCGATCTTCATCCGGTGCCGGAACTCGACAAGGCTCTGCGTCCGTCGACTTGCGTCTATTCGCTGGGAGGCGGAGAATTCCTCTTCGACTGCGATCTGCGCGAGGCGCGCACGGGGGCCTGAGGCGCATGAGCACGAGTGAACGCCCGACGATCCTGCGCCGCGCCCCGGAGAGCTATTCGGCGGCCTCCAAATGGCTGCATTGGCTGACGGCCGCCTGCATCTTCTTCCTGATCCCCTCGGGCCTATCGCTCGAACATCTGCCCGAAGGCGTCATCCAGAACACGTTCTACGATCTGCACAGATCCTTCGGCTTCGTGGTTCTGTGTCTCGCGATCCTGCGCGTCGGCGTTCGGCTTTATTACGGCGCGCCAGCGGCTTATGCGGGCCTGACGCCGTTCGAGCGGATCGCCTCGCAGGCCGCCCATATGGCGCTCTATGTGCTGATCTTCGTGACGCCGATGCTGGGCTGGGCGGCGACCTCGGCCTATCCGGTGACCGTGTCGGTGTTCTGGCTGTTCAACCTGCCGATGATCGCGCCCGCCAACGAAGACCTGTTCAAGACCCTGATCCTCGGCCACAAGATCGCGGCTTTCACCATGGCGGGCGTGCTCGCGGCCCATATCGGGGGCGCGTTGATGCATGGATTCATCAAGCGCGACGGCGTCCTGGCGCGCATGCTGCCGGACGGTTTCATGCAGCCGCGCAACTGATCAGTCGCGCGCCGCAAAGACATCCGTGTGTCCGATGGACACGGTGGCGCCCTCGGCTCGCGCCATGCGCCAGGATTTCAGCTGCTCGGGCGGCACAAGCCCCGTCTCGGCTACCGCCGCGGCGATGCCCCCGACGAGTTCGTGCAGGAGCTCCGCCTGATCCGGCCCGAGGCGCCAGGGGCTCTGCGCCGCCGAGACACGATAGCCGTGCGACTCCAGCACACGCTGCAGATGGGCGGCCGCGAACGGGCCGGCCGCCGGCCCGAAGCCCTTGTCGCCCTGCTGATGCGCGTGAAAGGCGGCCAGCACCATGGCGTCCGCCGCATGCGGCGGCTCCCAGGTCTCTTCGCCATTATAGGTGAGGATGGCGTAGAGCGGCAGGCCGCGCCGCGCGATCTCCTCGCACAGGACGGCGATCCAGTCAGCGGAGACGAGGTCGAAAAAGGCCGTGGCGGTCACCAGGTCTGCTTTGGCGTCCAGCACCTTGGCGAGGTTCTGCGCGAGGTCCGCCTGTTCGAAGCGAACGTCGATGTCGCGCCCGGCATGACGCAGCCGCAGCGCCGCGCCCTCGTCATGGGCTTCGCCATTTTCGCCCAGCGCCCAGTCCCTGAGGGTCTCGCGCGCCGCCGCCAGCAGCGCCGGATCCCAATCGACCAGCCGCCAGGTCTGGCGCAGCGGCAGGCCAGGCGCCAGCGCGCGCAGGTTCGAGCCTGAGCCGCAGCCGAGGTCCACCACCGTCATGTGGTCGAGGCTCTGGAAATGCGCCTGCACGCGCGCTGCCAGATCGCCACTGCGGGCGGCGTGATCGGCCGGCTCGCGAAGGGCGAGCCAGTCGGGCGAAAAACCGCTCATGATGTACTCTCCTGATGGACAGCGCGCAGAACGTCTGCGACGCGCGCCGCCGTGTCGTCCCAAGTGGGCAATGCGCGACCGGCCGTAAAGGACGCATCGGCGAGGCGGGCGCGCAGCTCCGGTTCGCCGAGAAGCTGCGCCAAAGCGGCCCGCAGCGCCGGCGCATCGCCGGGCGCCACCTTCAGGGCGGCGGCGTCCGGAATGGTGTCGCCGGCGGCCCCGGCGCGCGTCGTCACGACCGGAAGGCCGCGCGCCATGGCTTCGCCCAGCACCATGCCATAGCCCTCGAAATGCGAGGACATCACGAAAATGTCGGCGGCGGCGTAGAGGTCCTCGAGCGCCCGGGGCTCCACCTCGCCCGCCAGGCGGACCCGCGAGGCCAAGCCCTTGTCCTCGATCGAACGGGCCAGAGCTTCCGCACAGGGTCTCGCGCGCGTCAGGCTCCCGGCGACCGTGAGCGTCCAATCCAGATGCAGCAGCCCGGCCAGCGCCTCCATGAGGACATCGTAACCCTTGCGCGGCGCCACGGATCCGACCGCGAGCAGGGACGACGCCCCGCCGCCGCCGCCCCGGGCCCGGGGCGCCGGATCCGTGCCCGGCATCGCGATGGTGATACGCTCCGGCGCCACGTCATAATCGGCGACGAGCGCAGCCTTGGTCGCGGCGCTGGGCGCCAAGACATGAACCGTCCGGGCGAGCGCTTCACGTTCGCTGTGCAGCAAGGCGGCGCGACGCGTGTCGTCGAGCCCGGACTCCAGCGCCAGCGGATGATGCACCAGCGCGACGATTGGCCGGGCGATCGCGGCCACGAGGTCGCGCGGGAAGGCCCCGAAGGCCAGCCCGTCGACCAGCAGCACGGAGCCTTGCGGAACGCGGGCCAGCAACTCGCGCGTGGTTGCGAGATCCCGCGCGTCCGGCGCAGGAAATCCTTGCGGCAAAGCCAGATGCTCGAGCTCTATGCCGAACCGGCCGGCGCGCGCCAGCACTTCGCGATCATAGGCGTAGCCTCCCGTCCGACTCGCGAGATCGCCCGGAATGGCGAAGACCGCGTGCGAGGCCACGGGTCAGGCCACCGGGCCTTCGAACCAGGCGCGGGCGACATGCGACTCGTGCAGCGTGACGCGGATGCGCGCGATGCCCTCGCCGCCCGGACCCAGCGCGCCGTCGCGCGCGGCTTTCGCCATGGCGTCAAAAATATGCTTCGACAGAAATTCCGTGGTGGTCTGGCGCCCGGCGAATTGCGGCAGAGCATCCAGGTTTTGATAGTTCAGCGGACCGAGCACGGCCTTCAGCGCATCATGCGCGCGGCCGATGTCGACCACGACTTCATTTTCGGTCAGCTGTTCACGAAAGAACGCCACATCGACCACGAATGTCGCGCCGTGCATGTTCTGTGCGGGACCGAAAAACTCGCCCTTGAAACTATGGGCGATCATGATGTGCTCGCGCACTTCGACGGCGTACATGTGAACACTCCAAAAAAGTCAGTAGCGCACGACGGTTGCGAGCGCGGGCGCGGAGGGGGCGAGAATCTCGGGCAAGACCTGCGGCAGGGCCTCGAACGCGACTTCGCCGGTGATGAGCGCATCCAGCACATCATCCTGCAGCAGGTCCAGCGCCTTGCGCAGGCGCCGGGCATAGTTCCAGCGCGGGCGACGTGCGGGCGCCACCTGTCCGACCTGAGACGAGACCAGCTTGAGGCGCCGGCTGTGAAAGGCCGCGCCCAGCGGCACCAGCACCTGTCGGTCGCCATACCAGCTCAGTTCGACGACGGTCGCCTCGAGTCCGGCCGCCCCCAGCGCCACGGAAAGCCCCTCCGCATTGGCGCTTGCGTGAAAGACCACGTCGGCGTCGCCGGCGAGTTCGTGCGGCGCGCGGAACGAGGCGCCCAGCGCTGCGACGATGTCGGCGCGCGACGGATCGATGTCGACGACGCTCACATCGGCGCCCGGCAGCCGCGCCGCCAGATAGGCGACCAGCAGGCCGACAAGGCCCGCGCCGACAATCACAATCCTGTCACCGGGGCCGGCCCCGGAGTCCCACAGGCCATTGAGGGCCGTTTCCATGTTGGCGGCGAGCGCGGCGCGGCGCAGCGGCAGTTTCTCCGGAATGGCGACGAGGCGATCCACCGGCACGACGAAGCGTGTCTGGTGCGGGTGCAGCGCGAAAACCGGAATGCCAAGCCAATCCTTCGGGCCGACTTCGACGATGCCGACCGCGCAATAGCCGTATTTAACCGGATAAGGGAACTCGCCTTCCTGGAAGGGAGCTTTCATCCGGTCGTATTCCGACAGCGGCACGCGACCCTCGAAGACGAGGCGCTCCGTGCCACGGCTGATGCCTGACCAGAGGGTGAGGACGAGCGCTTCGCCGCGGCCCGGTTGAGGAACCGAGACGGGACGAAGCTCCGCCCTGCCCTTGCCCGCATACCAGAGAGCCCGGTTGCGCGCGGGGGCCGCCGCCCGTGTGTTTTTCGTCTCGACCGCCATCGCTTCACCTACTAATGTCCGCCCCGACTTAGCAATAGCCAATCGAGCCGAAGTGCGGGCAGGCTCCATCCCGGATCGAGTATCGCAGATGACGACGCTTCCTTCGGCTTCGCCGCCCGCCGACGACCCTTCCCTCACGCCAGCCGGCATCCAGCCCACCGCGGCGCTGTGGCGAAGACGCGCCGTCGTGGTCGCGCTCAATCTTTCGACTTACGCGCTGCTGCTCGCTTGGGTTGCGCAGATTCTCGGCGCGCAGGGCTGGAGCGCGATCGACATGGCGATCTTCGCCTGTTTCGCCGTCGCGGTTCCGTGGAGCGTGCTGGGCGTCTGGAATGCGCTCATCGGCTTGTGGCTTCTGCACGGCCGCCGCCATGCGATGGCCGACGTGGCGCCTTATGCCGAAGCCGGAGACGCAAAGACGCCGATCCGGCTTCGCACCGCCGTCGTGATGACGGTGCGCAACGAGGATCCGGCGCGCGCCTATGCGCGGCTCGAGACCGTGATCGCATCGCTGGCGGCGACCGGCGAAGACTCGTCCTTCTCGTTCTTCATCCTCAGCGATACGAGCGAGGCCGATGTCGGCGCGCTTGAAGAGCGCGCGCATGAAGCCTTGAAGGCGCGGCATCCTGCCTTTGCGGACCGGCTGATCTATCGGCGGCGCACCGACAATGCCGGGTACAAGGCCGGCAACCTGCGCGAATTTTGCGACCGCTGGGGCGCAGACTATGAATTCATGCTGCCGCTCGACGCCGACAGCCTGATGTCGGGCGAAACCATCCTGCGCATGGTGCGCATGGCGCAGGCCTATCCGCGCCTCGGCATTTTGCAGAGCCTCGTGGTGGGCGCGCCGGCGTCTTCGGGCTTTGCGCGCATCTTCCAGTTCGGCATGCGCCACGGCATGCGGCCCTACACGATGGGCAGCGCGTGGTGGACCGCCGATTGCGGGCCGTTCTGGGGCCATAACGCGCTGGTGCGGATCGCGCCGTTCCGCGACCATTGCCACCTGCCGCTCATTCCCGGAAAATCGCCGCTGGGCGGGCAGATCCTGTCGCACGACCAGGTCGAGGCCGTGCTGATGAGGCGCGCCGGCTTCGAGGTGCGGGTGCTGCCGGAAGAAACGGGCAGCTATGAAGACAATCCGCCGACGCTGCTCGAATTCACGCGGCGCGATCTGCGCTGGTGCCAGGGCAACATGCAATATTGGGCGCTGCTGGGGATGCCGGGCCTGAAGCCGACGAGCCGCTTCCAGTTGCTCTGGGCGATCATGATGTTCATCGGCATTCCGGCCTTCACGGCGATTTTCGCGCTGTCGGCGCTGAAGCCGCTGGACGGCGAAGACACGGCGCTGTTTCCGGCCGCTTCGGCGCTTGGCCTTTACGCGGTTTTTCTGGCCATGTATCTGGCGCCCAAGCTCGCCGGCTTCATCGACATCGCGATGACGCCCGGCGGGCTCGCC
>JAIEQX010000118.1 GCA_019747375.1 Beijerinckiaceae bacterium
TGCTCGCCGCCATCGACAAGGACGTGTCCTGTGTCGTCGTGCAGACGCCCGACGTCTTCGGCAACCTGCGCGACCTCACCGCCGTCGCGGAGAAATGCCACGCGAACGGCGCGCTGCTGATCGCGGTCTTCACCGAGGTCGTGTCGCTCGGCGCCCTGCGCACGCCGGGCTCCATGGGCGCCGACATCGTGGTGGGCGAGGGCCAGTCGATCGGCAATGCGCTGAATTTCGGCGGGCCCTATGTCGGCCTGTTCGCGACGCGCCAGAAATACGTGCGCCAGATGCCCGGGCGCCTGTGCGGCGAGACGGTCGACGCCGAGGGCAAGCGCGGTTTCGTCCTCACCCTGTCGACGCGCGAACAGCACATCCGCCGCGACAAGGCGACATCGAACATCTGCACCAATTCGGGGCTCTGCTGCCTCGCCTTCACGATCCACATGACCCTGCTCGGCGAGACGGGACTGGACAGCCTCGCGCGGATCAACCACGCCAACGCCGTGAAACTCGCCGGTCTTCTGTCGAACGTGCCGGGCGTCGACGTGCTCAACGAGTCGTTCTTCAACGAATTCACCGTGCGGGTGAAGGGCGATGCGGCGCAGGTCGTCGAGAAGCTCGCGCAGAAAGGCGTGCTCGGCGGCGTGCCGGCGTCGCGCCTCCTGCCGGGCGCGGGCCTCGACGACCTCATCATTCTGGCCAGCACCGAAGTCAATACGGATGAAGACCGCGCCAGCCTTGTGGCTGCGCTGCAGGAGGTTCTGTGATGTTGAACCAGCAGGGACGCCCGACCTCGGCAGGCCAGGCGCAGCCGCGCGCGCGCGAGACCTTCACGTCCAATCGCGCGCTCCAGATGGAAGAGGCGCTGATCTTCGAGACCGGGCGTCATGACGTCACGGGCGTCGATCTCGACGAACCCGAACCCTTCGCCTTGCGCCTCGGCGCGCATGCGCGCAGCGAGCCCATCGGCCTGCCGGGCCTGTCGGAGCCTGAGGCCATGCGCCATTACGTGCGCCTGTCGCAGAAGAACTACGCCATCGACACGGGGCTTTATCCGCTCGGCTCCTGCACCATGAAGCACAATCCGCGGCTCAACGAGGCCATGGCGCGCCTGCCGGGCTTCGGCGACATCCATCCGCTGCAGCCGCAGTCGACCGTGCAGGGCGCGCTCGCGCTGATCGAGGAACTGGCGCGCTGGCTCATGACATTGACCGGCACGGAAGCCGTCGCCATGTCGCCGAAGGCGGGCGCGCATGGCGAACTGTGCGGCATGGCGGCCATCAAGGCCGCCATCGATGCGAAAGGCGAGGGCGCCACGCGCCGCATCGTGCTCGTGCCGGAGAGCGCGCACGGCACCAATCCCGCGACCGCCGCCGCCATCGGCTTCATCGTCAAGCCGGTGCCGGCCGGCGCCGACGGAACCGTGCATCCCGAAGCCGTGCGCGCGCTCGTCGGCCCCGACGTCGCCGCCATCATGCTGACCAATCCAAACACCTGCGGACTGTTCGAAAAGGACATCGTGGAAATCGCCGCGATCCTGCATGAGGCCGGCGCGTATTTCTATTGCGACGGCGCGAATTTCAACGCCATCGTGGGCAAGGCGCGGCCCGGCGATCTGGGCGTCGACGCCATGCACATCAACCTGCACAAGACGTTCTCGACCCCGCATGGCGGCGGCGGCCCGGGCTGGGGTCCGGTGGTCCTGTCGAAGCGGCTCGCGCCCTTCGCGCCGGTGCCCTTCATCCGCCGCGACGGCGACGCCCTGAGCCTCGTCGAGCATGTCGACGGCTCGCAGAGTTTTGGCCGTCTCACGGCCTTCCACGGCCAGATGGGCATGTTCGTGCGCGCCTTGTCCTACATGCTGTCGCACGGATCGGACGGATTGAAGCAGGCGTCGGAAGACGCGGTGCTCAACGCCAATTACATTCGCGCCTGCCTGGCCGATCTCATGTCGCTGCCGTTCGGCAACCGGCCATGCATGCACGAGGCCCTGTTCGACGACGCCTGGCTCAAGGACACGGGCGTGACCACGCTCGATTTCGCCAAGGCCATGATCGACGAGGGATATCATCCGATGACGATGTATTTCCCGCTCGTCGTCCATGGCGCCATGCTGATCGAACCGACGGAATCGGAGTCCCGCGCCTCGCTCGATCTTTTCATCATGACGCTGCGCGATCTCGCCTTGAGCGCGCTGAACGGCGAGACGGAGCGCTTCTCCGGCGCGCCCTATCTGGCCCCGCGCCGCCGCCTCGACGAGACGCGCGCCGCGAGAAACCCGATCCTGCGCTGGACGAAACCGGCGCCGATCGAAGGCTAGGCGGGCGCGGCCGCGCCGGTCGCCGCGCTGAAAACGAAAAACCCCGGAGCGGCGCTCCGGGGTTTTTCTTGTCGCGATGAAGAGGCAGGCGTCAGTGCATCAGGGTCTTGAGATCCTGGATGCCCTTGGCGACGAGCTGCTCGCCGGTCGCGCCCTTGCTGTCGGCCGCCAGCACGATCTCGGCGGCCTTCACGGCGGCGTCGGCGGCTGCGGCGCGCACGTCGAGCGCGGCCTGCGCCTCGGCGGCGGCGATTTTCGTCTCGGCCTGCCGGGTGCGGCGGGCGACGAAATCGGCCATGCGCTCGGCGGTCTCGCGCGACAGCTGTTCGGCTTCGGCGCGCGCCTGAGTGACGATGGCCTGCGCTTCGGCTTCGGCCTCGGCGCGCTTCTTTTCGTAGGAGGCGAGAACCGCGGCGGCTTCCTCGCGCAGGCGCTGGGCCTCCGCCAGTTCGGCGCGGATCTTGTCGGCGCGCTCATCCAGCGCGCCCGTCAGCTTCTTGTGCACGCCGAGATAGCCGAGCAGCAGAACGAAGAGGACGAAGCCTACGGCGACGAAAAACGAGTCGTTCAAAGCCATGTCGTGTTCCTCAAACGGTCTTGGTCGCAGCCATCGCGCGGGCGATCGCCTGCTCGTCGGCCGGCTTGCCGGTGATGTGGCGCACGATGTCGGACGCGGCCTGCGCGGCGATCTCGCCCACATGCGTCATCGCCTGCGCCTTGGTCTGCGAGATCGAGGCCTCGGCGGCGACGAGCCTGGCGTTCAGGTCGGCTTCCAGCGCCTTGCGCTTGGCGTCCGAGTCGGCGGCCAGCTGGTCGCGCATCTGCTGGGCGAGCGTCTGCGCCTTGCCCTTGGCGTCCGCGAGCGTCTTGTCATAGGCGAGGCTCGCGGCCTGCGCCCTGTGCTGCATCGCGGAAGCTTCGTCGAGATCGCCGGCGATGCGGGCGCGGCGATTTTCGAGAATGCGTTCGACCCGCGGAAGCGCGACGCGCGACATGAGGAGGTAGAGCGCGCCGAAAATCAGCGCCAGCCAGATCAGCTGCGGCGCGAAAGTGGTCGAATCGAAAGGCGGGAAGACGCCTTGCGCATGGGCTCCGTCAGGCGCCGCTGTGCCAGCCGTGACGGCGGCTTTGTCGGTCGTGGCCATGGATCGTCCGATTGAAGAGAACGGGAAACGAAAACACGCGACCGGGCGCCCGCAGGCGCGCCGGTCGCGCGCTCAGGATTAGACCACGAACAGGAGAATGATCGCGACCAGGAACGAGAAGATGCCGAGACCTTCCGCGAGCGCGGCGCCGATGAACGCGCGGCCGAACTGACCGTCGGCGGCCGACGGGTTGCGCAGGGCGCCCGAGAGGAAGTTGCCGAAGATGTTGCCGACACCGATGGCGGCGGCGCCCATGCCGAGAGTGGCGAGGCCGGCGCCGATGTACTTTGCTGCAACGGGATCCATTTTGAACTCCTGTGAGGTTTTTAGATTTGGGTCAATCTGGCTGTTGTTAAGATATTTATCAGTGACCCGGGTGGAGCGCGTCGTTCAGATAGACGCACGTGAGGATGGCGAACACATAGGCCTGCAGGAACGCGACGAGCAGTTCGAAGCCGGTGAGCGCGACGATGGCGAGGAGCGGCAGCGGCGACAGGATCGCGGCGGCGCCGGAGCCCCCGATCAGCATGGCCACGAAGGCTCCGAAGACTTTCAGCGTGATGTGGCCGGCGAGCATGTTCGCAAACAGACGCACCGACAGCGAGATCGGCCGCGACACGAACGAGATCACTTCGATCATCACGATGAAGGGGAGGAGAACCGCAGGCACGCCCGACGGCACGAAGAGATGGAGGAAATGCGTCCCGTGACGTGCGAGGCCGTAGATGATCACGGTCAGGATCACGATGGCGGCGAGCGCGAAGGTGACGATGATCTGGCTGGTGACCGTGAACGTGTAGGGCACGAGGCCGATCATGTTCGAGAAGAACACGAACATGAAGATCGAGAACACGAGCGGGAAGAACTTCATGCCTTCCTGGCCGGCGGTGCTGCGCACAGTATTGGCCACGAATTCATACGAGATTTCAGCCGCCGACTGCAGCCGTCCCGGCACGACGCTCTTCTGGGCCGTGCCGATGATCATCAGGAACGTGATGGCCAGCAGGACGATGACCATGAACAGCGACGCATTGGTGAAGGAGGCGTCGACGCCGCCCAGCTGGATGCGCGCAAGCGGTTCGACGATGAATTGATGGATCGGATCGATCGCCTTGCCCGGTGTCGCCACTGTTTCAAGCCCTTGTCTGGTCGCGCCCTGGGGCGCGGAGATCTGATGCGGCTCGCGCCCCGAAGGGCGCGAGAATGCGGTTCATATGTTCGCGCCGAGGGCGCGTCGTCAGCTTCCGGAGCCCGCATCCTTCGCGCCCGGCGATCCCGTGGGAGCGGCTGCGAGGCGATACACGTTCCAGAAGCCAGCCGCAGCGCCGAGCATCGACATGATGATCAGCAGAAACGGCCCTGTGCCGAACCATTTGTCGAACTGCCAGCCCAGGAGCCCGCCCACGACAACGCCCGCCACAAATTCCGTGAGCACACGAAAACCCATGCTCATCGCACGGCTCGTCTGCACTCTCGATCCCTCGTCAGCGTTCGGATCGGGATGATCCTGGCGATGTCGGCCGAGATCGGCCGCGAGGTTTTCGAGCCGCGCCTTCATGGCGCGATCCTCGTCGCCGGATGCGTCAGCCCCGGCCTTTCCGTCCTCGATCCCGGCCATCTGCACCCCGCATCGCAGGAAGGTTCCTGTCCGACCCTATAGGGCCTGAAGCGATGAAAGGCGAGCTTTGGCGGAACGGGGCCGGCGAGTGCGGCGGGTGATCGGAATCAGGCGTTGCGGACCGGCTGTGAGGCGCGATCCCAAGGGGCTGGAGTGCCCCTGTGAGACGCGCGCAACATATTGTCGGGGCGAGATTGTGTCAAGGAGTCGTGATATTATCATAACTACCTGATACAAAAAGAACTTCTGGCGCGAAAAATGGCCGTGTACGAAGGTCGCAGGCGCGCTTTGCACAGGCTTCGGGAATCGTTTGGCGCGCGCCGGCGATCAGATGACGAAATCGGCTCCCCGCAGCCGCGGCTCGCTGCTGATGTCGGCCTTGACCTCCTGGGCGATCTCGTTGAGCCGGATCGACCCGCGCTTGCGCGGCCGGGGAACGTCGATGACGCGCGCGGCCCGGACTTCGCCGGGCTTGCCGGCCAGCGCGATCACCCGGTCGGCCATATAGACCGCCTCGTCGATGTCATGCGTGACGAACAGGATCGTCTTGCCGGTCTCCCGCCGGATGCGCACCAGCTCGTCCTGCAGGCTTTCGCGCGTCTGCACGTCGAGCGCGCTGAACGGTTCGTCCATCAATAGGATCGAGGGACGCACCGCCAGCGCCCGGGCGAGCGCGACGCGTTGCCTCTGGCCGCCCGATAATTGATGCGGCCAGCGATCCGCCATCTCGGCCAGTCCGACGAGCGCCAGCGCCTCGCGCGCCCGCTGCAGGCGCTCGGTCTTGCCGAGCTTCGTCTTTTCAAGCCCGAACGCCACATTGGCGAGCACGCGCCGCCAGGGCAGGAGGCGGGCGTCCTGGAACACCATGGCCATGGGCCGTTCCGCCGCCGGGTCGGGCGCGATCCGCACGGTCCCGGAGGTCGGGGCGGCAAGGTCCATCAGCACGCGCAGCAGCGTCGACTTGCCGACGCCGGATGCGCCCACGATGGCGACGAACTCGCCGGGCTGCACGTCGAGGTCGAGGCCCTGCAGCACCTGCGTGCGCCGCCCGTCCTGTTCGAAGGCGAGGCCGAGGCCCGCGATATGGATCACCGGCGCGGCGGCCGTCTGCGTCACGGCTTCCATTTCAGCAATTTCCCTTGCGCATACATGAAGCCCGCATCCATCACCCCGTAGAGCGCCGCCATGGTGAGCATGTAGACCACGACAATGTCGGTCGCGAGCAGGCTCGACGCCTGCATCATGCGGCTGCCGAGTCCGCTGACGCCCGAAAGTTCGGCCGCCACCACGGCCATCCAGGCCTGGCCGAGGGCCGTGCGCACGCCCACCAGAATGCCCGGCGTCGCCGCCGGCAGCAGCACCTTGAAGAGACGCTCCGGGCCGCTGCGGAATCCGAACGCGTCCGCCACTTCCACGAGGTCGCGATCGACGCTGCGGATCGCCCCGTGGGCGGCGAAGAACGCGATCCAGAACACCCCGATGGAAATGATGAAGACGGCGTTGGCTTCGTCCACCCCGAACCAGATGATCGCAAACGGCGCCCAGGCGAGATTCGGAATCGGGCGCAGCAGCCGCACCACCCAGGCCAGCAGCCATTCGAGACTTTTCGACATGCCGGTCAGCACGCCCATGAGCGTGCCCAGGCCAGAGCCGACCAGAAAGCCCAGAACGTAATGGTTGAGGCTCAACCCGACGTAATGGCTCCATTGGCCGCTGCGGAATTCGCGCAGGAAAGCTTCCGGAAGGGCGCTCGGCGGCGGCAGCAGGCTCGATTGCACGAGGCCGAGCCGGGGCACGGATTCCCAGAACAGCAGGAACAGCGCAAGCCCGGCCGCAGCGTAAAGTGTGGGTCGATAGTGCAAGGGGAGTGAGCCGTGGTTCGAGAAGGCGCGGAGCCATGACATAGGGCGGCGGGAGGCAGCCGTCATTCAAATCGCGCTGCATGCGGGACAATTAAATCGCGCCGCCCTCGCCGTTCGTCGGGAGGGCGGCGCTCACGCCATCGCGGGAGGATGCGACGCGCTTATTTCCCGGCCTTCTCGAAGAAGGAGGCGTCGAACAGGCCATCGAGCGGCACGTCCTTGTCGAGCGTGCCGATCGACACCTGGTAGGCCTGCATCTTCTTGGTGGCCTCGACGATCGTCATCGGATTGGCTTCGAACTTCGACGCCGGCGATCCGAGCGCCGCCACGATCGTGGCGGTGTCGAGCAGGCCCTTGCCGAGCGCGCCCTCGATCGCCGGGGCGACCCGCTTGGGATCGGCCTTGATCAGATCGACCGCGCGCACGACGCCCGAGACGATCTTCTGCACGCCGTCCGGGTTCTTCTTCAGGAACGCGCCCGACACCGCCACCACGGTTCCGGGCTGGTTCGGGAACATCTGGCCGCCGAGCGCCACGATCTTGATGCGCTTGTCGCGCTGCTGGACGATCGTATCGGTCGGCTCGCGGATCGTCGCGCCATCGACCGCGCCGGTCAGCAGGGCCTGCTGCGTGGCGTCGATGCCCATCGGGACGATCTCGACATCGGCCTTGTCGGTTTTCGTCACCTCGAAGAGCCAGTGATTGAGCGTCGTATGCGGCACCGAGCCCGGCGGCTGCGTCGCGATGCGGGCCGGCTTGCCGTTTGCCGCCCGGAACGCCTTGAAGGCCTCGGCCGGGGAGACGCCTTCCTTGAAGCTCGGCGCCAGCTTGGCGCCCGCCGCGACGGTCATTTCCTCGATCGCGGTGGCGGCCACGACGGTCACGTCGATGCCTTTGGAGCGCGCGACGCCGAGCGGCGCGACGCCCGCCACATAGACGTCGAGCGTGCCGGACGCCAGCGCCTGGATCATCACCGGGCCGGATTCGAAGGTCGTGAACTTGAAGTCGAGCCCGGCTTCCTTGGCCCAGCCCTCCTTGTCGACGACGAAGATCGGGGCTGTCCCGAGAACCGGAATGAAGCCGACGCGAACCTGCGTCTGGGCCTGGGCCGCGCCGGAAGCCAGCCCGGCCAGGAGGGCGGCGGCCGCAACCGGCAGTGAAAACACGCGCATGACGATCTCCGAACAGATGAGTGGAGACGTCTGTAGCATAAATCGGATTTGTGTGTGAAATATTTTAATTAACAATATTATTACGTATTTTTCTGGAACGGCGTCCGGACGCGCCGGCGGTCCGGACAGTCGCCGCCCTTTACACGCCCTCCTGCTCACCCCTAGATTGCAGCCGACAAGACGTGGCGCGGAAGCTGCGCGACAGGGGGAATGATGGGTCGTCTCGACCGCTGCTACAATATTGCCGATCTTCGCGACGTCGCGCGCCGCCGCCTGCCCAAGGGCGTCTTCGAATATCTCGACAAGGGCACCGAGGACATGGTCGCGCTGGGCGGCAATCGCCGCGCCTTCGACGAGATGAAGCTGCTCAACCGCGTGCTCGTCGACGTCTCGGACGTCAGGCTCGACACCGAGATCTTCGGCAAGCCCTCGTCGCTGCCGCTCGTCATCGCCCCCACCGGCATCGCCGGCCTGTGCTGGTACGAGGGCGAATATGAACTCGCCAAGGCGGCGGCGAAAGCCGGCGTGCCCTTCACGCTCGCCACCGGCTCCAACACCCCGATGGAGAAGGTTTCGGCGGGCGGCGGCCGTCCGTGGTTCCAGCTCTACATGTGGCGCGAGAAGGAGCTGTCCTACGAACTCGTGCGCCGCGCCGCCGCCGCGGGCTTCGAGACGCTCGTCTGGACGGTCGACATCGGCCACGGCGCCAATCGCGAGCACAATGCGCGCAACGGCTTCAGCCAGCCCTACAAGATGAACGCGCGCAGCGTGGTCGACGTGATGCGCCATCCCGAATGGCTCGCCACCGTCATCGGCCGCTACGTGGCCACGACCGGCATGCCGGTGCACGCCAATTATCCCGAGCATTACCAGGGCAAGATCACCGGCAAGGCCTCCGCCGCCAAGGCGTTGCGCGCCGACAAGGTGAGCTGGGCCGACGTCGACCGCCTGCGCGAGATCTGGCCCGGCAAGCTCGTCATCAAGGGCATCATGCGCCCCGACGACGCGCGCCGCGCCGTCGATCACGGCGTCGACGGAATTGTGGTCTCCAACCATGGCGGCCGCAACATGGACTCGGCGCCGCCGACCATCCACGTCCTGCCCGGCATCGTCGAGGCGGTCGGCGACAAGACCACCGTGATCGTCGATTCCGGCGTGCGGCGCGGCAGCGACATCGTGAAATGCCTGGCGCTGGGCGCCAGGGCTGTGCTCACCGGTCGCGCGACGCTCTACGGCATCGGCGCGGGCGGCGAGGCCGGCGCCACGAAGGCGCTCGCCATCCTGAAGGACGAGATGCGCCGCACCATGGCCTATATCGGCAAGCAGCGCGTCGCCGACGTTTCCGGCGACGATATCTGGCGCGGCTGAAAAGCCCGCCGGATCAGACGGCTTCCAGAAACTTCTCGGCCTGCTGCAGGTCGACGCTGACGAGCTGCGACACGCCGCGCTCCGCCATCGTCACGCCGAACAGCCTGTCCATGCGCGCCATCGTGATGGGATTGTGCGTGATGGTGACGAAGCGCGTGTCGGTGCGCTTGCGCATTTCCTCGAGCAGGTCGCAGAAGCGCTCGACATTGGAATCGTCCAGCGGCGCGTCCACCTCGTCGAGCACGCAGATCGGCGACGGATTGGTGAGGAACACCGCGAAGATCAGCGACATCGCGGTCAGCGCCTGTTCGCCGCCCGACAGCAGCGTCATGGTCTGCGGCTTCTTGCCGGGCGGGCGCGCGAGAATTTCGAGCCCGGCTTCCAGCGGGTCGTCGCTTTCGACGAGTTGCAGCTCCGCCGCGCCGCCGCCGAACAGCGACGTGAACAGCTCCTTGAAATGGCCGTTGACGACGTCGAACGCCGCCAGCAACCGTTCGCGCCCTTCCTTGTTGAGATTCTGGATGGCGATGCGCAGCTTGCGGATGGCTTCCGTCAGGTCGTCGCGCTCCGCCACCATGGCGGCGAATTTTTCCTCGATCTCGGTCAGCTCGTCGTCGGCCCGCAGATTGACGGCGCCCAGCCTCTCGCGGTCGCCTTTCAGCCCTTCGAGAATGCGCTCGATCTTGGCGGCTTCCGGCAGGTCGTCGCCGGGCTTCACGCCCGCCAGCGCCGCCACGCCTTCGGGCGCGCATTCGAGTTCGGTCTGTATCGTCTTGACGATTTCCTCGCGCCGGTTGGTCAGCGCCTCGACGCGCGCTTCGGTCCGGGCGCGTTCCTCGCGCGCCGCGCCCATGGCGTCGATCGAGCCGCGCGCCAGCCGGTCGGCTTCCGCCAGGTCGTTTTCGGCGGCCGCGCGCTTTTCGGCGGCTTCCGTGCGCGCCTGTTCGGCCTGCGCCACGCCGTCCATCAAGGCGCGTCGCTGCGCGATGAATTCATTCGGGGCTTCCGCGAGAATGATCTGCTCTTCGCGGGTCTCCTCCATGCGCGCCTCGATCTCGTCGATCTGCGCGGTGGCGCGGTTGCGCCGCTCCGACCAGGACTGACGCTCGATCCCGATGGCTTCGCGCCGGCGCTGGCGCGATTCGGCTTCGCGCAGAAAATTCTGCATGGCGGCGCGCGCTTCCGCCGCCTCGGCCCGGCGCTGGGCCGCCTCCGCGCGGGCGCGATCCAGCTTGCTGGTCATCTGCTGGGTCGCCGCCAGGCTTTTCAGCGCGGTCTCGGCGTCGCTCTTCTTGATCAGCGCCTCGTCGCGGTTTTCGGCGAAACGCGTCACCGATTCCTCGAGCGCCGAAATCCGGGTGGCGACCTGCGCCCGGCGCCTCTCCGCCGTCC
>JAIEQX010000107.1 GCA_019747375.1 Beijerinckiaceae bacterium
ATCGGGCGTATCCGGGTTGGCAATTCTGCATTACCGCGAACGAACATGGCCGCGTACACGGGATCATCGTGGACGACACGTTCTATGTGATCTGGCTCGACCATCACCACCGGCTTTATCCCGCATGAAGGCCTGACGCCGGCCTGGGTTGACGAAACCAACCCCTGCGCCTACAAACCCGCCATTCTCGTCAGTTCTGACGACCCGATCCGCCGCCCGGCCCCTGAGGCCGGAGGCCCACGCCCGGCAGCGCGATGCGCCCCCGGGCGCGATGTCCTTTGGGGTTCGCCCCTTCGGAGTTTCAGGCGCCCGCGCCGACGACCAACGAGGATGGACCCGCATGTTCGAAGGCCTGAGCGAAAAGCTCTCCGGCATATTCGACGCGCTGACACGGCGCGGCGCGCTGAGCGAAGAGGACGTGAACGTCGCGCTGCGCGAGGTGCGTCGCGCCCTGCTCGAGGCCGATGTCGCGCTCGACGTCGTGAAGTCCTTCACCGACAAGGTGCGCTCGCGCGCCATCGGAGCCAATGTCGTCAAGTCGGTGACGCCCGGCCAGATGGTCGTGAAGATCGTCAACGACGTGCTCATCGATACGCTGGGCGACACCAGCGATCCGATCAATCTCGACGCCGCCCCGCCGGTCGCCATCATGATGGTGGGCCTGCAGGGCGCCGGCAAGACCACGACCGCCGCCAAGATCGCCAAGCGCCTGCGCGACCGCGAGAAGCGCCGCGTGCTGATGGCCTCGCTCGACGTGAAGCGCCCGGCCGCGCAGGAACAGCTTGCGGTGCTCGGCCGCCAGATCGGCATCGACACGCTGCCGATCATCGCCGGCCAGACGCCGGTGCAGATCGCGCGCCGGGCCGAAGAGGCCGCGCGCCTGCAGGGTTTCGATGTCGTGATCCTCGATACGGCGGGCCGCACGCATATCGACGAGCCGCTGATGGCCGAAATGGCGGAGATCAAGGCCGCCACCAATCCGCATGAAATCCTGCTCGTGGCCGACAGCCTGACGGGCCAGGACGCCGTCAATCTGGCGCGCAATTTCGACCAGCGCGTCGGCATCACGGGCATCGTGCTGACGCGCGTCGACGGCGACGGACGCGGCGGCGCGGCGCTCTCGATGCGCGCCGTCACGGGCAAGCCGATCAAGCTCATCGGCACGGGCGAAAAGGTCGACGATCTCGACGAATTTCATCCGCAGCGCATCGCCAACCGCATTCTCGGCATGGGCGACATCGTCTCGCTGGTCGAGAAGGCCGCGCAGTCGATCGACGCCGAGAAGGCGCAGCGCATCGCCGACAAGATGCGCAAGGGCAAGTTCGATCTCGAGGACATGTCCGAGCAGCTCGCGCAGGTCGAAAAGATCGGCGGCCTGAACGGCATCATGGGCATGCTGCCCGGCATGGCCAAGATGAAGGATCAATTGTCGGCGGCCAATCTCGACGACAAGGCGATCAAGCGCCAGCGCGCGATCATCCTGTCGATGACCGCGCAGGAGCGGCGCAATCCCGACCTCCTCAAGGCCTCGCGCAAGAAGCGCATCGCCGCCGGATCGGGCACGAGCGTCGAACTGGTCAACCGGCTGCTCAAGCAGCATCGACAGATGGCCGACATGATGAAGGCCATGGGGGGCGCCAACAAGCGCGGTCCCATGGGGAAGATGGCGCAGATGTTCGGTCTGGGCGGCGGCATGCCGCAGCCGAGCCCGGAGCAGATCGAGGCGATGCAGAAGCAGATGGGCGGCGCTGCGCCATCCCTGCCGAAGCTGCCCGATGCGCCGCCGCCGGGCGCTTTCGCGCCCAAGCCCGGATTGCCCGGACTGCCGGGCCTGGGCAGCAAGCTGCCGGGGCTCGGCGGCCTGCCCGGCCTCAATCCGTTCGGGAAGAAAAAGTGATCCCGATGGAGATGAAAGTGAACATGTTCGAGGTGTTCCGCAGCATCAAGGTGCAGCTGGACAGCGCGAATATCTACTACGACACGAAATCGTATCGCGACGATGCGTTTTCGTTCCTTGTGCACGTGCCCGGCGAATATTGGGAGATCGACGTGCGCGAGGACGGTTCCGTGGATGTCGAGGTCTTCAAGTCGGAAGGCATGAAGGACGATCCCTGGGCCGCGATCGAGCAGTTGGTCGAAGACCATACGGACTGAACGCACATTACGAAAACGCCTGAAACAAGATCCAATCGAAAGGAAATCGCATGTCCCTGAAAATCCGTCTGTCGCGCGGTGGCGCGAAAAAGCGCCCCTTCTACCGCATCGTCGTGGCCGACTCGCGCATGCCGCGCGACGGCCGTTTCATCGAGCGTCTGGGCACGTTCGATCCGCTGAAGGCCAAGGATGACGCGGCGCGCCTCGTGCTCGACGTCGAGAAGGCCAAGGACTGGATCACCAAGGGCGCGCAGCCGACCGACCGCGTGTCGCGTCTGCTCGACGGCCTGGGCGCGCTGAAGCGCGAGCCGCGCGTCAACCCCGAGAAGGCGAAGCCGAAGAAGAAGGCGCAGGAACGCGCCGCCGCCGCGGCCGCCGCCGCTGCTTCCGCCGCCGAAGCGGCCGAGTAAGACGTCCCGCTCGCCGCTTCTCCAACGCGGAGAAGCGGCCGGCTTTCTTTGAATGTTCCGGAGGCTTCCGTGCCGCAAGACCGCCTGCTCGTCGGCGTGTTCGGCGCGCCCCATGGCGTGCGCGGGGAAGTGCGGCTGAAGTCCTATACGGCCGATCCGATGTCGATCGCGTCCTACAAGGGACTGACGGACGAAAGCGGGCAGCGCTCGTTCAAGATCACGTCGGCGCGTCCCGTGAAGGACGATCTGCTGGTCGTGCGCGTCGAGGGCGTCGGCGACCGGACCGCGGCCGAGAAACTCACCAATGTCGCCATCGCGATCTCGCGCGCATCGCTGCCGCCCGCTGACGAGGAAGAATTCTATCACGCCGATCTCATCGGATTGCGCGCGGAAACGCAGGACGGCGAGCGCATCGGACTCGTCGCCAACGTGCTGAACTATGGCGCGGGCGACATTCTGGAGGTGCGTCCCGACATGGGGGAGGCGCTGCTGCTGCCGTTCACCCGGGCGGTCGTGCCGGTCGTGGATGTGAAGGGCGGCCGCGTCGTCATCGCGCCGCCGGTCGAAGTCCTGGCGCGCGAGGACGATGAAAGCTGACACGATTGCGCTCCTCCACGGTGCGGCTTAGGCTTGGCCTTGGCGTGGAGTTTGTCGACATGATGCGTTCGGCCCTCTTGTTTCTTCTGTTTCTGTTTTTTCCGCGTGCCGCCATGGCGCTCGATCTTCCCATCCCGCGCAGTGCGCCGGGCGACAAGGGTGCGTATTTTCTCATGGACCATCAGCGCAAAGGCGACGTCGCGACGACGCTGCACAGGCGTGAGGGACCTAGCGGCGTCGGGTTTTCGCGAAGCGAAATCAACTGCCGGACGATGAAAATTCGCGATCTGGGCTACAGCGAAGACAGTCCCACGAAGATGAAGATTTCGCTCGGGAAATGGTACGATCTTGTTAGCGGGTCGTCGAAAAGCGATCTGGCGCATTTTGCCTGCAGGGTCTCGGCTCGCTAGCGGCGCGCCAGCAAATGCCTTAGACAACCGGGGATGTTCCACGCCTCGATTTTCACGCTCTATCCGGACATGTTTCCCGGTCCGCTCGGCGCGTCGCTTTCCGGCGATGCGCTGGCGCGCGGCGTCTGGGCGCTTGAGACGCGCAATATCCGCGACCATGGCCAGGGGCGCCATCGCGCCGTCGACGACACGCCGGCGGGCGGCGGGCCCGGCATGGTTATCCGGGCCGATATTCTGGCGGCGTCCCTCGACGCCGGCATTCCGGATGGCGATGCGCGCCCGCGCCTCCTGATGAGCCCGCGCGGACGTCCGCTGACGCAGGCGCGCGTGCGCGAACTCGCGGCGGGGCCGGGCGTCGTGATCGTGTGCGGGCGGTTCGAGGGCGTCGACGAGCGGGTGATCGAGGGACGGGGCCTCGAGGAGGTTTCGATCGGCGACTACGTGCTGTCGGGCGGCGAAATCCCCGCCATGGTGCTGCTCGACGCCTGCGTGCGGCTGCTGCCGGGCGTGATGGGCAAGCTGGTCTCCGGCTCGGAAGAGAGTTTCGAGAACGGATTGCTGGAATATCCGCACTATACGCGGCCGCGCGAATGGGAGGGACGGGCCATTCCCGACATCCTGCTGTCGGGCGACCATGCGAAGATCGAGAAATGGCGAAGGGCCGAATCCGAGCGCCTGACGCGTGAGCGCCGCCGCGACCTGCTCAAGTAAGCCGATCTCGCCGCCGGGAATCGACAAAGCCCCGGGGCTCGTGTATAGGCCCGGTCTCAATCAAAACAGCGTTCCGAAACGCTCGCCCGCAAAGGGCGAAACGGAGAGACAGAGATGAACATCATTCAGACGCTTGAGGCCGAACAGGCCGCCAAGCTCGCAGCCGTCCGCGCCATTCCGGCTTTCCAGCCCGGCGACACGGTCATCGTGAACGTGAAGGTGAAGGAAGGCGAGCGCGCTCGCGTGCAGGCCTATGAAGGCGTCTGCATCGCCCGCAACGGCGGCGGCCTCAACGAGAGCTTCACGGTCCGCAAGATTTCCTATGGCGAAGGCGTCGAGCGCGTTTTCCCGATCTATTCGCCGATGATCGATTCGATCAAGGTCGTGCGTCGCGGCAAGGTGCGTCGCGCCAAGCTCTATTACCTGCGCGATCGTCGCGGCAAGTCGGCCCGTATCGCCGAGAAGATGGAGACGCCCGCCGAAAAGGCGGCTCGCGTCGAGGCCAAGTCGGTCGCCAAGGCGGCCAAGTCCAAGGCCGCCGCGGAATAAGTTTTCCGCAGGGACGAGAGATAAAAAAGCGCGGCTTCGGCCGCGCTTTTCTTTTGTCGACGTCGCAGGCCCGCGCCGTTCAGAGAACCGGATTCCACGCCACCGGAACGACGCGGTAGCCGTCGCCGTCCTTCTCCGCATAACCCAGGGAGGGGAACGGGTAGTGGAAGCCCGCGATCAGCACCTTGTCGGCGACGGCGCGGTCATAGAGGCGGCGGCGGGTTTCCTCGGCCTTGGGGCCGTCCATGTCGAAGCCTGCATGCCAGCCGGGATTGCGCACGAACAGGGCCGGGTGGTTGGTCACGTCCGCCTGAATGAGCAGGCGCGCATTGCCCGATTGGAGGCTGAGCGAGGCATGGCCCGGCGTGTGCCCGAAGGTCGCGAAAGGCGTCAGGCCGGCGGCGACTTCCTTGTCCATCTCGTAGCGGGTGATGCGGCGGTCCAGCCCCTTGAAGACGCGGCGCACGTTGACGAAGGTCTGCTTCACGCCGCCTTCGGGCGCGCGGCTCAAGTTGCCGTCGTCCATCCAGAAAGCCCATTCGGCGGACGGAACGAGAATTTCGGCATTCGGAAAAGCCAGCGATCCATCGGCCTTCAGCACGCCATTGACGTGGTCGCCATGGAAATGCGTGAGAAGGACGATGTCGATCGTGTTCGGATCGATGCCGGCCGCCATCATGTTGGGGAGCAGCTGGCCGACAGCGCCTTTCGGATCGGGGCCGTTGCCGGTGTCGATGAGGACGCGCTTGCCGGCCGTGGTCACAACCATGGGGTTGTAGACCAGCGTCATGCTGTTGGCCGGCATGTAGGCCTGGCCCAGAGCGGCGTTGATCTGGTCGCGCGAGGCGTTGCGCACGAAGCCGTCGGCCAGCGGAATGGTGCGGGCGCCGTCGACGATCTGGGTGACGGAAATGTCGCCGATCCGGTGATGATAGAAACCGCCGCCCTGCCGGGTGGGCGCGGCCGGAACGCTCGCCGCGGGGGTGGTCGGGGCGGACTGCGCATGAGCGTTCGGTCCAAGGGCCGATGACGCGGCCGCCAGCCCCGCGCCGCCGCCCAGCGCGGCCAGCGCCGCCCGGCGCGTCGGATCGTTCAGAACCGGATTCGTCATGTCGTTTCCTCGCTGTGCGACTGGCTCGTTTCCCGGCGCAGACCTGCTCAGCATCGGGCAGGGACGCGGGCGCGGCAAGTGGCTCTTCTTCAAGTCCCCGTGCAGGATATTCATGCTGCGACGCCCGCATGAAAAAGGCGCGGCCGAAGCCGCGCCCTCTGCTTTGAAAGGCCGGCGATCAGAGCGCCGGGCTCCAGGCGATCGGCACCAGCCGGTAGCCGTCGCCCGCCTTCTCGACGTGGCCGACCGACGGGAAGGGGTAATGGAAACCGGCCACCGGGGTCTTGTCGGCGACGGCGCGGTCATAGAACTTGCGGCGGGTCGCTTCGGCTTCCGTCGGGTTCATGTCGAAGATGGCGTGCCAGCCGGGGTTGCGGACGAACAGGGCCGGATGGTTGGTGATGTCCGACTGGATCAGGAAACGGCCCGAGCCGGACTGAACCGCAAAGGACGTGTGGCCGGGCGTGTGCCCGTGCGTCGCGAAGGGCGTCACGCCGGCGGCGACTTCCTTGTCCATCTCGTAGCGCGTCAGGCGATCGCCCAGATCCTTGAAGACGCGGCGGACATTGTTGAACGCGCCCTTCATGGCGTCGGGCGCCTTGGCCATATTCTCGTCGCTCATCCAGAACGCCCATTCGGCGGCCGGGACCTTGATCTCGGCGTTCGGGAACGCAAGGCTTCCGTCCGCGAGACGGACGCCGTTGATATGGTCGCCGTGGAAATGCGAGATCACCACCATGTCGATCGACTTCGGATCGATGCCGCCCGCGGTCATGTTGGGGATGAAATGGCCGACTTCCCCCTTGGGGTCGGGGCCGTTGCCGGTGTCGATCACCACGAGCTTGCCGCCGGTGTTGAGCACCATCGGGTTGAACACGATGGTCATCCTGTCGGCCGGCATGTAGGCGGCCTGGAGGGCGGAGTTGACGTCTGCGCGCGGGGCGTTGCGGACGAAATTGTCGGCAAGCGGGAAGCTGCGTCCGCCATCGGTCACGGAGGTGACTTCGATGTCGCCGACCTTCTGGCGATAGACGCCCGGCGCCTGCTTGCCGACCGGCGGGGCGGCCGCAAGGGCGGAGCCGAGCCCGGCCGCGGAAGTCGCCGCAAAGGCGGCTCCGGCGCCGAGCGTCTGCAAGGCTCCGCGTCGCGTCGTGTCCTGCCAAATCTTCGTCATGAATTTCCTCCGGATTTTTCGCCGCGGCGCTGCAGCCGAGCCGTAGGGAAAGTCATGCCATTGGCGTTGCCGGGCAAGGCCAAAAGCGGGAGGTCACGAAGATTTGCCGTGCAGTGCGGGCGACATCATTTGCCCGCCGGAGCGTTCAGCATCCAGCGATGGCCGAACGGGTCCTTGATGACCGCGAAACGCGTCCCCCAGAAGGAATTGGTCGGCTGTGTCTCGCCTTTGGCGCCGAGGCTCGTGGCCTTGGCGAAGACGTCATCGACTTCCTTGCTGGTCTCGAATTCGAGGCTGACCGACATGGTCACGGGCTCGCCCGGGATCGGCGTGCGGATATGGCCGAATTCCGGGAAGGCGTCAGACAGCATGACCGAGCCGCCGTTGATGAGGAGTTCGCAATGCATGATCCGCATGCCATCCATGGCGGGCATGAGGGCGCGCTGCTGGGCCCCGAAGACTGTCGTGTAGAAGGCGATGGCGGCCATTGCGGGGGAGACCGTCAGGTATGGCGCAACGCGCGGGCGTTCGAGCACGTGTCGGCTCCATTTCTCGAGGAGCCGCAACCCTAACAGACCCTCGTGGGGCGCGCAGCCGCTCTCTCGGACGACTTTAGGCGGCTTCGGCGGCCCTGCCGGACCGCGAGATGGATCTTTCCACCGGACGGACTTTTCGGATATGAAGACGCATCTTATGTGACAGCTCCGCATCCAAGCGGGCGTTCCGGGACGAACCACATGGCCAAGCCGCGCACCCTGTACGATAAAATCTGGGACGACCACGTCGTCGACGTCCAGCCGGACGGCACCTGCCTGCTCTATATCGACCGCCATCTCGTGCATGAAGTGACGAGCCCGCAGGCGTTCGAAGGGCTGCGGCTGTCCAACCGCAAGGTCCGCGCGCCGCAGAAGACCCTTGCGGTGGTCGACCATAACGTGCCGACCAGCAATCGCGCCCAGATCGACGATCCGGAGAGCAAGGCGCAAATCGAGCAGCTGGCCACCAATGCGGCCGATTTCGGGCTCGAATATTACGACGCCTTCGACAAGCGCCAGGGCATCGTCCACATCATCGGGCCGGAGCAGGGCTTCACCCTTCCGGGCACCACCATCGTGTGCGGCGACAGCCACACTTCGACGCACGGCGCCTTCGGAGCGCTGGCGCATGGCATCGGCACGTCGGAAGTCGAGCATGTGCTCGCCACCCAGACGCTGATCCAGTCCAAGGCCAAGAACATGCGCATCACGGTCGACGGCAAGCTGCCGGCCGGCGTGACCGCTAAGGACATCATCCTGTCGATCATCGGCCATATCGGCACGGCGGGCGGCACCGGCCATGTCGTGGAATTTGCGGGCGAAGCCATCCGCGAATTGTCGATGGAAGGCCGCATGACGGTCTGCAACATGACGATCGAAGGCGGCGCCCGCGCCGGCCTGATCGCGCCGGACGAGAAGACCTACGCGTATCTCAAGGATCGCCCCAAGGCGCCGAAGGGCGCGGCCTGGGACGAGGCCGTGCGCTATTGGGAGACGCTGAAGACCGACGAAGGCGCGCATTTCGACACGGAAATCCGTCTCGACGCGGCGTCGCTGCCGCCGGCCGTCACCTGGGGCACGAGCCCCGAAGATGTCGTCTCGATCCTGGGCACGGTGCCGCGCGTCGAGGACGCGACGACCGAGCAGGGCCGCGCCAAGATCCAGCGCGCGCTGGATTATATGGGCCTGCAGGGCGGAGAGAAGATGACCGACCTCAAGGTCGACCGCGTCTTCATCGGCTCGTGCACAAACGGCCGCATCGAGGATCTGCGCGCCGCCGCCAAGGTGGTGGAAGGCAAGAAGGTCAGCGATCACGTCAGCGCCATGGTGGTGCCGGGCTCTGGTCTGGTGAAGCTGCAGGCCGAGGCCGAAGGCCTCGACAAGATCTTCCTTGAAGCCGGATTCGAATGGCGCGAGCCGGGTTGCTCCATGTGCCTCGCGATGAATCCCGACAAGCTCGCGCCGGGCGAGCGCTGCGCCTCGACGTCGAACCGAAACTTCGAGGGTCGTCAGGGCTTCAAGGGTCGTTCGCACCTCGTTTCGCCCGCCATGGCGGCCGCGGCGGCGATCGCGGGCAAATTTGTCGACATTCGCGACTTTACCTGAAGCTCAAGCTGGGCCATGGATAGAGCCGGCCTTCGGGCCGGCTTTTTCATGTCTTGAACCTTGTGTCTGCGGCGGCGGACAGGCTCCTGAATTCAAGTTTTTTGCGACCCAGTCAGGGCCGCTTCTTGATCCGGAGTTTTGATATGTTTCGTGCGTTCGTTTTTTCAGCGTCATTCATTGCGGGTCTCGGCCTTTCCATGTCCACGCCGGCCGGCGCTCCTCTCAGGATCCTCAGCACCGAACCCGCCTCGGCGTCCTTCAAGGTCGCGGACGCCCGCCATCGCGCCCCGAGGATCGAGAGAAAAGGCCGGAGCCATAAGACGTCGCGCCATGCGGCCCGCCGCTCCGACCCGATGGTCATTCCGGGAATCTACAGCCATGCGGCCGCCGCCATTCCGGCGCAGGAGCCGCGTCGCCAGAGCCGCGGGTTCAAGGTCGTGCCGAAGGCTCCCTCTTTGCTGGTCGTCGAGGGCAAGCCGCTGCCGTTCCAGCCTGGCTGCACCGAGGACAGCAACAGCGATCATCTGGGCTTGGGCTGGTTCAAGGTGGTGGTGACGAAAACCTGTTTCGTGCGGTAAGCGTCACGTCATTTCCGGCGACCGGCCGTCAGTGCTAGATTGCCGGAGATGAACCGCGATCCCGATCACGACCAGCGCGCTCAGGATGCGCGCCGCGCACTTGACGCCCGCCGCACGCTCGAAGAGATGAGCTCCGCATCGGGCGGCGTTTTCGAGTCCGCGCTCCAGCGCGGCGCCGATCATTTCGCCGGACGCGACGCGCCGGCGGAGGATCGCGTCGAAGTCTGGGGGCGCCGGATCGGCCGTTTGCTCGGATTGGCGTTTCTCATCCTGCTGCTGGTCAATCTTGCGACTGGCTGGTTCTTCTGACGCCAGGGACAACGCTTTCCATGACTGCTGCTTCAACCAAGGCCGACACGTCCGCGAGCGCCGATCTCTGGGCTTCGCGAAAGGCGCCGTCGCTGGAGGATTTTCAGGCTCTGGCGGACGCGGCTTACGCAGGTCTGCCGGAGGAATTCCGCGCCCTCTGCGACGGAATCGTCATCCACATCGACGATTTCCCCGATGCGGAAACCATGAAGGCGATGGAGTGCGATTCAGAATTCGATCTGCTGGGCCTGTTTCACGGCCGCGGACTGGCGCAGCGCGGCGCTTCGATGGAAACCGGCGAGTTTCCCAACATGATCTGGCTCTACCGCAGGCCGATCCTGGATTATTGGGCCGAGCATGACGAAGCGCTCGGCGACATCGTCACGCATGTGCTGGTGCATGAGATAGGTCATCATTTCGGTTTTTCCGACGACGACATGGAGGCGATCGAAGAGGCGGCCAAATAGGTTGGGGCCGCTTGCCCGACAGCGTGGCGCGGGCCCGTCCCATGCGGACGGGCGAGAGCGCGCAGCTGTCGAGCAGCCTTTTCAGGTCGGAGGCGTCAGAACTTGACGACCTTGTTCTCGCCCATCTGGGGCGGTTCGCCCGTGAGCCGCGCCTTGGCGTAGCCGAAGGCGATGATCATGGCGGAAGACGGCGCGTCCCAATATTCGGCCTCTTCGACATCGACGGCCAGAAGCGTGATTTCTGGGTCGTCCGGACCCTTGGGGAACCAGACACGGTCT
>JAIEQX010000197.1 GCA_019747375.1 Beijerinckiaceae bacterium
GCGCGACTTCAGAAATGATTGGCGATGAGCTGGCCATACAACATGCTCCGGCAACATGCCGTAGATATACGCGGCAATTTGCCAGATTTCAAGGGCTGGACGGAAGAGGGTGCCCTCCCCGCGAACGCCCTGCCCCTCAGCCGTCGATCTCGCCCTCGTCCAGCTTGCGCGCCAGCACCTTGTCGATGCGCCGTCCATCGAGATCCACGACCTCGAAGCGCCATCCGAGCGTGTCGATAAATTCGCCCGTGGCGGGCAAATGATGAAGCTTGTCAATGATCAAGCCGGCCACCGTCTCGTACGCGCGGGTGCGCGGCAGGTTGATGCCGAGCTGGTCCGACATTTCATCGACCGGCATCCAGCCAGCCAGCAGCCAGCTCCCGTCGTCGCGTTCGACCGCCTCGGGCTCCGCCGTGGTCTCGTCGGATTTGAAGGCGCCCGCAATCGCGTCAAGAATATCGGCCGGCGTCACCAGCCCTTCGAAATGTCCATATTCGTCATGGATCAGCGCGATCGGTACCGGGGCTTCCCGCAGGGCGTTCAGAGCCTCCAGAGCGTCGATGCGATCGGGCAGTACCGGCGCTTCGCGGATCAGGCTGCGCAGGTCCACCTCGACGCCGTTCATATAGGCCGGCAGAAGGTCGCGCAGCTGGATGATGCCCACGATATTGTCCGGCGACCCCTCGCCGACCGGCAGCCGCGAATGCGTCGTCTGCGCCAGCTTGGCGCGAATAGCGTCGGGCTCATCCGCGATATCGATCCAGTCGACGTCGGTCCGGGGCGTCATGATTGCCCGCACGGCCCGGTCACCGAGACGCAAAACACCTGAAATCATTCGCCTTTCATCGATCTCGATGATGCCGGCGCTGGTCGCCTCCTCAACCATGCTCTTGATTTCTTCTTCCGTCACGGCGCTCGGCACGGGCTCGGCCAATCCCAGAAGACGAAAGATCAGGCGTGTCGACGCGTCCAAAATCCAGACGATCGGCGCGCCGATCTTGGACAGCAGGAGCATTGCAGGGGCGACCGCGCAGGCGATCCCTTCCGGATGCCGGAGAGCCAACTGCTTGGGGACGAGTTCGCCCACCACGACAGACAGGTATGTGATGATGCCGATGACGATGGAATAACCGATCGGCTCGGCCAGGCCCTCGCGCAGGCCGCTTTCGCGCAAGATGTCCGAGAGAGTCGCGCCCAGCGCCGCGCCCGAGAACGCGCCCGCCACAATGCCGATCAGGGTGATTCCAATCTGCACCGTAGACAGGAATTTGCCGGGGTTTTCGGAGAGCCGGAGCGCCGTTTTGGCGCCTCTGCGGCCCTGTTCGGCCAGCGATTTGAGGCGGGAAGCGCGTGAAGAAACAAGCGCAAGTTCCGAAAGGGCGAAGATACCATTCAGCGCTATGAGAAGCGCAGCAACGATCAATTCGAACAAGGGGTGGGGTACGCCCTTTTTACGGGCTCCTTCTGTGAAACACGATCATCATATCTTAATTGCGCCTGTCTCGCGACCGATTTCCCACGCCGTATCAGGAAGCTGACCGGACAACCGGCTGCCTCAGAACGCGATGCGCATCCCGTCGAAAGCCGGCTCGACATTCGCCGGCAGATCGGCGCGCAGTCGTTCAAAGTCCAGGTCGGTGTGCAGATTGGTCAAAATGGCCCGTCGCGGCTTGAACTGACGGATCAAGTCCAGCGTTTCCGGCAGCGAGAGATGGCTCGGATGACGCGTGTAGCGCAGGGCGTCCACGATCCAGATGTCGAGACCGCTCAGATAGTCCAGGCTCGCTTTCGGAACCCCATTGAGATCAGGCGTATAAGCGACATTTCCGAAGCGGAAGCCGAGCGCGTCGATCTCGCCGTGTTCGAGTCGGAACGGGACGCCGTCTATCGCCCCGCCGGGCCCGTCGATGCGGGACGTTTCGCCAGCAAACAACCGGCGCTCGTCGAGCAGCGGTGGATAGAGGCTGCCGGGCGGCGTCTCGAACACGTAGGAAAACTTGGCCCTCATGTCCTGCGACGTCGGCAGATCCATGAAGATCTCGATTCTGCGGCGCATGGAAATAACCAGAGGCCGAACATCATCAATGCCATGCGTGTGGTCCGCATGGGCATGCGTCATCAGGATGCCGTCCAGTCGTTTGACCTCTGCGGCCAGCAATTGCTCGCGGAGGTCCGGTCCCGTGTCGACCAGCGCGACGGTTTTGGCGTCACCGGACATACGTTCGACGAGGATCGAACATCTACGGCGTCGGTTTTTCGGATTATCGCGGTCGCAGGCTCCCCAGTCGCCCCCCACCCGCGGCACGCCGCCCGAAGACCCGCAGCCGAGGATGGTGATTGCGAAGCTCATGGGATCGCACGGCTTTCCAGCGGCGGCATTTTCGAGAAAAGCCGTAGCGCGTTTTCTGTCGTCGCCGTCGCCATGGCGTCCGGTGTGACGCCCTTCACCTCGGCGAGGACCGCAGCGGTCGCCGCCACGAAGGCTGGCTCGTTCCGCTTGCCGCGGTTCGGGACGGGCGCCAGGAACGGCGCGTCAGTCTCGACAAGCAGCCGGTCCATCGGCACGTCGCGCGCAATGTCCCGTAATTCCTGCGAATTTTTGAAGGTAAGCACGCCCGAAAAGGACACGTAGAGCCCGAGATCGAGCCCGGTCTCCGCGAGAGCCCTCGAGGCGGTGAAGCAATGCAGCAGGGCCTTGAAAGTCCCCTTCCCCATCTCTTCACGCAGGATCCTCGCGACATCGTCGTCGGCATCGCGCGCATGGATGACCAGCGGCAGACCCGTCTCGCGGGCGGCTGCGATATGCCTGCGAAAGACGCGGGCGGCGACATCGCGCGGACTGCGATCGTAATGATAGTCGAGGCCCGCCTCGCCGATCCCTACACAGCGCGGATGTCTCGACAGAGACACAAGTTCCTCGATTGAGACGTCTGGCTCCTCATGCGCCTGATGCGGATGGGTGCCGACCGTGAACCACACATTGTCATAGGCGTCCGCGATCGCCCGATACGTCTCATAGCGTGTGACATGCGTCGAGATCGTAATCAGCCGTCCGACGCCCGCCTCCTTCGCGCGCGCCACAATGGCGTCGCGCTCCGGAGCGAACTCAGGAAAATCGAGGTGGCAGTGGCTGTCGATCAGCATCAGGACGGCGTCGCCTCTGGCTCTATGTATCGTGGAAAGACGGGCGCAGGAGCAGGCAGAGCGCAACCAGACACCAGCTTTCCGCTCTGACCGCAGGACGTAAACTGTCGTGCGGTCTCTGGAACTGCGAGGAGATCGAGCAATTTCGAGGCCGACCCAGGAATGAACGGCTGAAGCACGAGAGCGACGTTCCTGAGCGACTCTATCGTCACGTAAAGCACCGTGTCGCGCCGGGCGGGATCGGTCTTGGTCAATTTCCAGGGCTCTTGAGACGCGAAATAGCGGTTGAGTTGCGCCACGGTCGCGGACGTGCCGGCAAGAATGTTGTGCAAGGCGAAGCTTTGCATTTCCTGACGCGCGAGATCGACGAGCTTATAGGCCTCGTCGATCATCTTCTGATCGTCGTCGGTCAAGGCGCCTGACGTCGGAACCATTCCCTCGCAATTCTTCGCCACCATCGAGAGGGATCGTTGCGCCAGATTGCCGAGGTCGTTTGCAAGTTCGGCATTGATGCGATTGACGATAGCCTCATGCGAATAATTTCCGTCCTGTCCGAACGGCACTTCGCGCAAAAAGAAATAGCGGAGCTGGTCGACGCCGTAATGGTCGGCGAGGGTGAACGGGTCGATCACATTGCCGACCGACTTCGACATTTTCTCACCGCGGTTGAACAGAAACCCGTGCACGACGATCTGCCTCGGCAACTCGATGTCTGCTGACATCAGGAAAGCCGGCCAGAACACCGCGTGGAAGCGGGTGATATCCTTGCCGATCACATGGGCGTTCGCAGGCCAGAATTTCCAGCGCTCCGCGCTCTCGTCCGGAAAGCCAGCGCCAGTGATATAGTTCGTCAGCGCGTCGACCCACACGTACATGACATGCCGGGGGTCGCCCGGCACTGGCACGCCCCAGTCGAATGTGGTGCGACTGATCGAAAGATCGTTCAGCCCGCGCTTCACGAAGGCCACGATCTCGTTCTTGTACTTTTCCGGCGTGATGAAATCAGGCTGCGCTTCGTAATGCGCGAGCAACCGATCAGCATAGGCCGAGAGACGGAAGAAATAGCTCTCCTCCTCGACCCATTCAACCGGAGTGCCCGTGGGGGCAAATCGCTTGCCGTCGCGCTCGGCGAGTTCGCTCTCGTCGTAATAGGCCTCATCGCGAACCGAGTACCAGCCAGAATATTTGGAAAGATAGATGTCGCCCTTGCGCTCCATGCGCGACCAGATTTCCTGGCTCGCCCTGCTGTGCCTGTCTTGCGTGGTGCGGACAATGTCGTCGGCTCGTGCGTTCAGCTTGTCGCCCATGGCCTCGAACTGTGCGGCCGTGCGATCAGCCAGCGCCCGCGGGGTCAAGCCTTCGCGCTGCGCGGTCTGTTGCATCTTGAGCCCGTGTTCATCCATGCCCGTAACGAAAAGGACGTCGCGGCCGTCATGGCGATGGAACCGGGCGATCGCATCGGTCGCGATCCGCTCATAGGCATGGCCGATATGAGGGGCGCCATTGGCGTAAGGAATGGCGGTCGTGATGTAAAAGGTCTGGCGCGCAGCCATTGTATTCCCTGTCGGATCTGGGATTGTCCCGTCGGATCAGCTTGTCGGCGCCGTTACGGACGAGCGGCCCGCGCGGCTGCCGCGAGATCGGAGAACATCGACAGGATGAGCGGTCGTCTGTCGAGGTTGAACGCCTCGGTTTCCCGCGCCGACGCGGCAATCTTCTCCCATACCTCGGCCAAGGGCGCAAGGCGGGACGGATGGCCGGGCGCGGCTGCCCGAACACGTGTGTCTAGCCAGTCGAAAACGGTCGCAAGGGTCGTCTCGAAATCATCCGCCGCCTCCCGACCACCCAATGTGTCGGCCAGGTCGTGAACCGCGGACCAATCGACATCTGGCAGCCGCGCCAGCAGCCCCTCAAGCCGCCGAGATAAAACCAGCCCCTTGCCTTCGAGAAGTCGCATGGCCGAACGCACGGAGCCCTGGCCGCGCTCCGCCGCTGCCGCCAAGTCCTGGTCCGAGGCGCTGGACCACGGTTCGCCTCCCCGTCTCATGGCGCGAACGATGTCAGGCGCGGCCAGAGGCATAAGATGGAGCATCCGCGAGCGTGAGCGGATCGTTGGAAGGATGTGTGCGGGCCTATGAGATATCAATAAAAACAGTGACTTGGACGGCGGCTCCTCGATCATCTTCAGGAGCGCATTGGCTCCGAACCGGTTGAGGTCGTCGACACAATCGAGGATGACCACGCGCCAGCCGCCCTCCCCGGCGGAATGGCGAAACAACTCGATGATGCGGCGGATCTCAGGCGCGCGGATTTCGGTGAAGTGCCTCTTGGTCTTGCTGTCCCATTCGCGCCTGGCCAGCAACAGGTCGCCGTGGGAGAGCGCTGCGATCCGGCGGGCCGCCGGATGCGAGGCGGGCACCGAAAGGTCCGTTGCCGACTGTACTTCCGGCGACGAGGGATCGGGATACGCAAGCACGAAACGAGCGAAGCGCCAGGCAAGCGTCGCCTTCCCCACGCCCTCAAGTCCGCCAATGATCCAGGCATGCGGCAACCGCTTTGAGCGATAGGCTTCCAGGAGCGTGCTTTGCGCTTCCTGATGGCCGAAAAGCTCCTGGGTCATGCGCGGATGCGGCGCATCCATAAAGCGATCGCTCTCCGGAGGAGATTCGATCTCGCGCGGAGGCTTCATTGGATGGCTCCGCGCTCGCGCAGGCGAACCTCGACCTGTCGCCAGATCGCTTCCGCTACTGCTTCTTCGCTCCCGGTCGCGTCCACGATCACGCAGCGCTTCGGATCCTTGGCGGCAATAGCCCGGAAACTGTCGCGAAGCGCGCGGTGAAACGCCATATCCTCCGCTTCGAAACGGTCGATGCTGGCTTTCCCTCTGCGAGCTTGCGCCCGGGCCAGTCCCTCTTCCGCCGGCAGATCGAGCACGAATGTGAGATCCGGCCGCACCTCCCCGATCGTCACCTTTTCGAGCCCATCAATAAAGCTTTCGGACAATTTCCCGAGCGCGCCCTGATAGGCGCGGGTTGAGTCAGCAAATCGGTCGCAGACCACAATGGCGCCGCGCATCAATGCGGGTCGGATAAGATTATCGATATGGTCGATACGGGCCGCAGAAAAAATAAGCGCCTCGGCCGCGGGCCCCAGAGGCGCGACAAGACCAGACAGCAGGACTTCGCGCAGCGCTTCGGCATTTGGAGACCCGCCCGGCTCGCGCGTGGCCACGACATCCGCTCCCTGGGCAAGCAGCCTCGCGACCAGTCGCTTGACCTGCGTCGACTTTCCACCCCCTTCGCCCCCCTCGAAGGTGATGAAGAAGCCGCGCGTGTGAGGTTGTGCCTGGATCCCGGACATCATTTTTTCAGAATATACGTACGAACCACGCCGACCCCGAGTTCCCAGCCCGCGTCCGTCGCCCGCTGGGTCAGTGTCCCTTGCTCGACGCGCTCGCCCGCGACGAGATCCGCCTCGAGAACGAGCGTCTTTCCGCGAAGTATTCTGACCTTACCGATCTGCGAGCCCTCTTCGACAGGCGCTTTTACAGGGCCAACATAGACGATCTGGCCGGTCAGGCGTTCGGAAGAGCCGCGCGGCGTCAATAATTTCAGTTGTCGATCCGCCACCAATGAGACGCTCGACTTCACGCCGCCGTAAACCTGAGCGGATCCAACTTCGGCGCCCTTTTCAAACAGCACTTTCGGTTCGAAGGTCCTGAGGCCCCAGGTTAACAGCTTGCGGGCTTCATCCGCGCGCTCGCGTGCGGTTTTGGCGCCGTTGATAACCAGAATCAGGCGCTGCCCATCGGCGACCGCCGAGCCAACGAGGGCGTAGCCTGACTCGTCGATATTTCCAGTCTTCATGCCGTCTGCGCCAATATCCATGGCCAACAGCGGATTCCGGTTCACCTGTCGGATCTTGTTCCAGGTGAACTCCTTCTCCCCGAAGAAGTGGTAATATTCCGGATATGTCCGAATAACGTGCTCGGCCAGCAGCGCCATCTGCCGGGTCGTGACCTTCTGCTCAGGATCCGACTTTCCCCATGCGTTCCGGAAAGTCATCTTGTCGAAGCCAAGTTCGCGCGCACGGCGCGTCATCATTGTGGCGAAGACCTCTTCCGTTCCGCCAAGCCCCTCGGCCAGAACGATCGCTGCATCGTTGCCGGAATGAATGATGAGCCCTCGTATGAGATCTTCGACGCGTATGGTGCTGCGCAAAGCAGCAAACATCGCCGATCCGCCAGACGGGGCTCCACCCCGTCGCCATGCATTTTCGGAAACGACGAAAGTGCTGTCGAGCGAAAGCCTGCCCTCTTTCAATTCGCGGAAAACAAGCTCCGCCGTCATTATCTTGGCGAGGGAAGCGGGCGATGTCAGTTGGTCGGCGTTTTTCTCAAACAGAACCGAGCGGCTTTCCGCATCCATCAGGATGGCGTTCTGCACGCTGGTCTGGAACGGCGCCTGAGCAGAGGCGCCCGCGCCAAGGGGAACGCCGAGCATCAGCCCGATCGCGACCAGGCGAAAAAGTGCAAAGAAATAAGCCGGCAAGTCCCTACCCTAACCGTCGCGCGCTAAGCGCATGTATCCCGCGCCGATGCGTGAACTTTGCACGCGGCTTGCCCTCGATGCAACGATTCGCGCATGCGCTTCAGAATCTCGTCAGGGATCGAATGCCGTCTAGGGTCGGTTGAGTTTCAGCATGTCGAAGGGGGCTGGCTCCCTCTGCACGGGAGCGAAATTGAGCATACTTCGCGGTCGCTGGGATGCTGACGGCGATAGCCCCAAAGACGGCGGGCGCACGGGAGGAAGCGGCGCAAACATAGGAAGCGGGATGGCGGGGGCGGCGAAGCTTGAAACGTCCGATCCCTGAACCTGAGCGACCTGGACGGGCGCGGCTGACGACGACGCAAGCAGGCCAACCAAGCCCGGCTGGCGGGACGTGGAGGCGACGACGGTTGTTTCCTCGACAGGATCAGCCTTTGCGGCGGGGGCTTCGGCGATCATCGTCTGGGGCGAGCCGGGAACGCCCATTTGTGCTGGGCGACCATCCGTACGAAGGCTGGCCATCAAAGACTGGTCATCGGAGCCAGCCAGGCCAGCCTTGCCGACATATTCGATTTTGACGTCTGCGGTGCCAAAACGCTTGAAATCGAGAGCATCCGCGACGCGGGACGACACGTCCATCACGCGCCCGGCATGAAAGGGGCCGCGATCGTTGATGCGGACGATGATCGAGCGCCCGTTGCGAGCGTTTGTGACACGCGCATAGCTTGGAAGCGGCCACGTCGGATGCGCCGCAGTGACGGAGCGCATGTCATAGACTTCGCCGTTTGCGGTTCTGCGGCCGTGGAAGGCCGATCCGTACCATGAAGCCTTGCCGGCCTGCGCGGTTCGGGTGTCCACTTCGCGGGGCACATAGGTGCGCCCTGCGATCGTGTAAGGCCGGCCGACGAGATAGCGCCCTCCACCGCGGGGCACTGGGGCGCCGTCTTCAACGACGCGCGGACTCGCGGCGCCATAGACAGATGACGGGAAATATTCCTTGGAATTGCTCTTCGCGCCGGACGGCTGTTTCGCGCATCCGCCGACTGCGATGACACACAAAAGCGCACTGAAACCGATGACGTGGGCGCCTGGCCCGGCTCGCGCTGTTGAAAGGCTCGTGACGAAAGGTGCTAGACGCATGAGACTGAACGCAAAACCAAACTTCCACTGAACAGGCGCGGCGTTTTTCCCAACGAACTCGGCGGAAACGGTCGAGATGTCGGGATGGTTATCCACGGCGATGCCTACCTTTGCGCGCAGCCGGTTAAGGAAGGGTTCTCCATAGCTGGCAACGCATGTGCAAAACGCGGCGAGTCGCTGGAGATGGACCTTATCCAAGGCAGCTAGGCATTCCAATTAAGACCAAATTGCGGCAGGGGGGCGCGCTCAGGGTCAGCCATGGTTCCAGCGGAGCCAACGCCTACCGTCCTATCCTCGCGACCCCGCTGAGCCCGTCGTCGCGCTGCCATGCGACCCGGTCGTCGGCCGTTTTTCGGAGTGTGAAGCAGAAGGTCTTGCCGTCGTACCAGCTTGTCCATTTCTGGCACAGCTTGTTCCCGGACACCCACCACCGGCCACTGTCCTTGGGGGCCATGAATCGGCCCAGGCCAACAGCCTCGCCGCTGCCGTCAACTTGTCCGTCTGCTCGATAGTAAAGTGGAAACTCGCCGCCCAGAGGGGTTGCAAGGTAAATTCGGCGACCTGAAACGGTCCGGTTGAGGTCTCCACCCGCGAGATTGTCTGCGAGAGCGAGGCCGCCACCCGCCAGCCACGCAGCCACACCGAAGCCGGCTAGTCGTTTCAGACCAAGCGTGCGAAAAAACATGATCCCTCCAGGGCGCTTTGAGACACGCGGCATACGGCGGGAAAGCCAGGTTGGTTTTCACACAACCACGAGAACAGCGCCTTGAACCCGAGGTTGACACTGCAGGCGGACGGGCCCTAGAGACACACCGGTCCAGGACAACGCGTGGCGTGCGCTTGGAAGGGTGGCCGAGTGGTTTAAGGCAGCGGTCTTGAAAACCGCCGTAGGTGAAAGCCTACCGTGGGTTCGAATCCCACCCCTTCCGCCACGCATGCGCTCTAAATATCTGATTTCGTTGGGCTTTATCCGGGAGAAATGAATTTGCCCCCACCCGCTTCTCCACCGCGCATCTTGGCAAGACTGATTTCGGGATTAGTTGGCCGTCCGGAAAAGTGACTCCGCTAAAGGCATCGTAGTCGCCTCTTCGTGAGAACTGCCATCAATCGTCGTGACGACCATACGCCAGAACCGGTTTCCCTTCTTGGCCAGTAGGTATGTAACTGGCCAACCATGCTGGACATATGCCCCATCCCGCCGGGCTACTCGCGTGCCAAAGGCGCTTTCCCACTTCCAATCGCCCTTGAAGATGACGGTCTTTGAAACTCCGATGCCAATGGCGTCAGCGTAAGCCAGAAGTTCTGTGTTGCCGCCGACCGTTTCCGCCGCGAAGTACACGAGTTTGGTTTGGTCGGCGGCTACGAATGTATAAAGCGTTGAATCGTCGGGTGCATTGGTTGTGCTAAGTGCCCATCCCGCTGGTACGCGAGTGGAAAGCCCACTAACGGGGTTGGTCCATTCTTGGGACTTCGCTGATTTCCTAGCTTCCTCTTTACCAATGGCGCTGACTAACACGAGTCCAAGCACAAGGAAGCCTGCAAACATCATGCTTACCGCTCTTCGTGCGAGCGAAATCTCTTTAACTTTGACGTTGGCGAAACCTTTATCGTAGGTCGCTGACCTACCCGAGCCAACCTCTCTGTAGTTTCGAGCCATCGTAAACAGAGCGATGATTGGGATACCAAGGGCGAGCCCGTAAACCCAGACTTTGAACTCGCGCCGTAAATTTCCCCAGAATGTGAAGCGTTCACTTCCGTCAGCAGGGACCACCTTCAAGCCAAAGAGAGTCTTGCCGAGTGAGTTTCCAAAAAGGCTCAAGCATAAAGCATTCAACGCTAAGGCTACCGGCAAAATGACTAGCCCGATTACTGCTTCCGAACTACGCGTGTACTCGATGTAAGTTGGCATTGAGGCGTGAGGAAGCACGAACTCTATTACCAAGGCCGCGATGAGCGCCAACACTGTTAGGTCGAGTTGCCGAGCAAAGTACCGCGACCAAGGTCCGCCCTGTAGGTGAAAAGATTGCTTCGTGACGCTTCCTGCCACAGGCACTTTCTCAAGTGACCGCACTGC
>JAIEQX010000237.1 GCA_019747375.1 Beijerinckiaceae bacterium
AACCACCTGCGGATTGTGCAGCTGGATACATGAGGCGTCGGCAAAGGGCGGCTTGGCCCTAGATGTCCCATCCGCGCTTGGCCGGCGTGACTGAGCGCCGCGCCTCCGCGTTCGATTCAGGAAGCGGGGCCCCGAGCCCCGTAATCGTCGACTTGAGATAGTCCCGATCGAGCCCCGGCTTCTGGGTCAGGCAGATCTGCTCGGATTTCGGGCTAGCCGCCAAACGCGCGCCGGCGCCGGCGCGCTTCTGCACGAGCGCGTCGAGCGCTTTATCCCCATCCGACCATTGCGCCTTGCACTCATTGCAGGCGATCTGAATGGAATCGTCGGCCGTCGAGTATCGCCTCACGGTCATGAAGCGCGTGCGCGTGCACTCGATAGCCTGCTTGTGAACCACAAGGATTTCAGACCTGAGCCCGAGTTCTTCAGGAGCGGCGTTCTGGAAGTTCTTGCTTACGCGGGTCGCGGATTCCGGGCTGGCATTGGCGGTCGCCGTGGCGGGACGCATTTTCGCAGTGATGCGCGTCGATGTGCATCCGCAGAGCGCGAACCCCGCAAGGACGATCAAGACAAGTTTTCGCATCCGCTTCCCTCCGCCCACCGGGTTTCCCACCTGCGAGGTCCCGAGATCAACGAAGCTGTCCGATCCTGGGTGAGCGCAACTCACTGATTCGAAGCTTAGCATCTACGCCTACGGATTGAAAACTGAACAATCTCTTCGGCCTGAACGTCACTTACCTTTTGAGCTGCGGCGATGACGCAGGAAAACTCGCTGGACATGCCGCTCCGTGAATCGCACATGGTTCATGAGACGTTAACTGCAGGGCGCCACGATAGGCCCGCTGATGTTTTGAGGATGCCGTGTCGGTCTGGCAGGATGAGAAGAACGCACGTGCGATCGCGCGGCTCAGAAAGGCTTTGCCGGAGATTTTTCCGCAACCGGTTCTGACGCATGCCCTGCGCAGACCGTTGATCCCGCCGACGCCGCGCCTGGCCATCGATTCCTACTGGCGTGCGCATCCGCTTCGCGCCGACCGTCTGGCGCGATCCCTTGCCAGAAGAAGCGGCGCGCCCGAAGGCTGGGCATGGCGGCCAGCTGCGGACATGAGTTTCCGCACGCCTCCGGCGCCCTATCGTGAAGAAGCGTTCTCACTCGGCCGAGGATATTGCTGCATATGCGGTCAGCCCGCTTTCAAATTCGGCTGGCACAATGATCTGTGGGGTACGGGCGCTTCCAACAGGAAGGCATCCTGGCATGCGTGTTGTGTCGCGGCGTGGAATATGTGGACATCGCCCCGGGACTATTTGCAGGCTCTTCGGAAAGCCCAGGGACGCAAATGCCCCATGACCGGAAAACGACTGCTGAAGTCAGGGGAAGTCGACCATCGCATGCCGCTCTATCGCGTCTGGCGCGAGCGCAAGGACACGGCGTGGCCGGATCTGCTGGCGTTCTGGGGCGCGCCAAACCTGCAGGTGATCAATCGCGACGGCCATTTGCGCAAGTGCCAGGAAGAGGCGCGCGAGCGGGCGGCGTGGCGCGTCGACGAGCAACGCGTCATCCTCTGCGAAGCATGATCACCACCATCCCGCTTCGCTGATCGCGCGAAACAGCAACTGGCAAGCCAGCAGTGTCAGAACCAGCTTCAGGATCGTCCTGAATCGCTTTTCCTGAGTCCGCTCCAGCGCTTTTTCGCCGAGCCAGTTGCCGACCGATCCCGTTGCGATCATCGCCGCCATCAAGGGGAGGTAAGCTCCGATGGTGAAGCCGATGAAACTGAAAGCCATCAGCTTGGCGACGTGAACCGAGATCATCAAGGCGCCCTGGGTGGCGACATGGTTGCGCCGGTCCGGCGCTGCGCTGGCGATGAACGGCGAGATGAACGTGCCGGTCGCGCTGACGAAGACGCCCATGAACGTCGCCAGGAAACCGAGCACGCCGAAGCGGCCCTTCTCTGCGCCGATGCGGCCCAGGCTCGGCATCCATGTGACGACGAGAATGAACGTTCCGATGATCGCCAGAAGCCAGTTCGTTGGCAGCGCCACGAACGTCTTGGCGCCGAGTGCGGCGCCAATGATAGATCCAATCACGAATGGAAGCAGCGTCGAACGCATCACGTAACGCCACATGATGATTGTCCGCGAAATGCCTGACCCGAGCTGAACGACCGTATGGATCGGCACAAGAACTGCAGGCGGCATCACCATAGCCATCAGGGCCAAAAGAACGACGCCTCCTGCCGTTCCGGTGAAGACCCCGACGAAGGCAGTTACGAAAGACGCAGCGGTCAGGCCGAAGAACAACAGGGGGCCGATATCGGGAGTGCCCAGAAAGTTCATGCGGATCCCCTGTGGCGGCGTAGCGCCGTGCTGCTGGCCCCATGCCCGGCCGCGCCACAATGGCGATTTGGAGGTCCGGGCTCGCGGCTGGCAAAGATGAGGAGCAGCGCCGAGGTTGTCAACGGATTGGGATTTTTTCCAAAAAGCGGACGTTTCAGGCTTTCAACCTGCCACGCGATCCGAGAAGATGGTCTTACGACATCAACAGGAAAGGCGACCTGACATGAGCGTTCGAATTTGGGATCCCTATCTCACGCAGTCTGACAAGGATCACCTGGCGCGTACGCCGGACAAGCGTGTGGGCTTCGGCTCCAAGCCCGCGCTGCTGCTTGTCGACCTCTATCGCGCCGTATTCGGCGACAAGCCCGAGCCTCTGCTCGAGGCCATCAAGACCTGGCCCTCCAGTTGCGGAATGGCGGGTTGGACCGCGCTGCCGCACATCCAGCGCGTCCTGGAGAGCGCCCGAAAGGCGGGCATTCCTGTCGTTCACATCACCTTGCTGAGCGAATCCGGGATGCTTGGCTGGTTCGACGCGGCGCATCGCGCGAGCGGCGGCCGTGGCCCCGGCCCCAGCGACGAAGCAGGGCTCGACCGCAAACGCCGCTCAGCTGACATTATCGACGAAGTGAAGCCCCTGCCGGGCGAGATCGTGCTGAAGAAGGCCGCCCCAAGCGCCTTCTGGGGCACGCCTCTCGCCGGCCATCTCACCTTTCATGGCATTGATACGCTTATCGTCTGCGGCGAGGCGACCAGCGGCTGCGTGCGCGCATCCGTCGTCGACGCCGCGTCGCATCGCTATCGCGTCCAGGTCGTGGAAGAAGGCGTTTTCGATCGCCATGAGGCGACGCATGCGCTCAATCTTTTCGATCTGCACCAGAAATACGCCGACGTCATCCCGGCCGACGCCGCCATCGACTACCTGAGCCGCATGGCGAAATAAGCAGAAACCGTCGCCGGTTCGCTCGCTGTCGGCGATGCGCGAACCGGCGACGGTCGCACGGCAAGTTATTGCTGTCTCGCGGCTCTGAAACTGATCGGGACAAACAGCGTCGGCGAGCGGAAAACTTCCGCTCTGCAAATCGAAAAAGAAGACGGAGTTCTGAAAGAAAATGGCGCGCCCGAAAGGATTCGAACCTCTGACCCCTAGATTCGTAGTCTAGTGCTCTATCCAGCTGAGCTACGGGCGCGTGCCGTGCCGAAGTTGTCTTCGGCATGGGGGCTCGTTTAGCCGCTCTGGTGGGTCTTGGCAACAGGAAAGCGGCAGATCATTGCGCGTAACTTTTTGGATTGCGGATGAAAGAGCTGGCCCGTGAGATGATGGCGCCGGTCAGCCCTGCGAGCCCACCCGCCGGGGGTCGGCTTCCACGGCGGGGGCGGGGAGGGTCAGGCGGAAGGTGGCGCCCTGACCCGGCTGAGATGGCAACAGAGTGATCGTGCCTCCGTGGGCCTTGACGAGGTCGGCCGCGATGGCGAGGCCGAGCCCGGTGCCGCCCGGACGGGACGAGGCCTTGAAGGGTTCGAAAAGGCGATTCTTGGCCGATTCGGGAATCCCCGGCCCCGTATCGCTGATCTCCACCACGACGAATCCGTCCCGCTGGGCCGCCGTGATCGTCACCTCGGCGGGCCGGCCGGGTTGCGGACCCGCCGTCTCAAGGGCCTCGTAGGCGTTGCGGAAGATATTGAGCAAGACGCGGAAAATCTGCTCGGGGTCGCCCAGGATCTCGATGTCCGGCGCAACCTCGTTACGCAGCGCGACGCGCCCCGGCCCGTCCGGCTCGATGATTTCCGCGGCTTCCACGACCGCGAGCCTGAGCGGCAGGTTCTGGAGCTCCGGTGGGCGCTCTACCGCACGGCCATAGGTCAGGGTCGACTGGCAAAATGCGATGGCTCGGTCGAGCGTGCCGACCAGTTTGGGGGCGAGCCTCCGGGCCAGCGGATCGGACAGGGTGGACAGCCGGTCCGACAGCAATTGCGCCGACGACAGGATGTTGCGCAGGTCGTGGCTGACCTTGGCGACCGCCAGGCCCAGCGCCGCGAGATGTTTCTTTTCAGCGAGTTCGCGGGCGAGCGCGCGCTGCATGTCGGCCAGGGCCTCCTCGGCGCGTCCGATCTCGTGCTCGGCCCCGGAGGGGCGGATGACGCGCGAAGCGTCTTCGGGCGCGCTGCCGAACCGGATGATGCTGGAGGTCAGACGGCGCATCGGCCGCAGCATGAGCAGGTGGATGGCGATGGCCGCGAGGCTCGCCACGACGACAGAAATGACGAGCGAAAGCAGGAGGATGTTCGCCGAGTACGCCCACATGGCTTCGCGCAGCGGGGCCTCGCTCATGGTGATTTCTATATAGTCGCCGCCCATCGGGGCGGGGCCCACGACGCCCAGAATCCGGTCGTTCGAGGCCGCCAGGGTGCGGAAGGCGGCGCCGATCGCGTCGAACGCGCCGGCATTGCGCAAATCATAACGTTCGTCGATGCGCGGCGGCATGTCGGACTGGGCGAGCAGACGCCGACTGTCGTGCATTTTCAACACGATGGTGTCCGCCCGCACGCTCGCCAGCACGTCGTTCAGCAGGTTTTCCGGCACCTGCGGCGAGGCCTCGATCACCAGCACGGCCGTGTAGGCCGCGCTGAGACGGTCGCGGAGCCAGTTCTCCCGGAAATTCGCAATGGAGGGCACGTAGATGGCGACTTCGGCCAGCATCACGAAACTGACGATCAGGAACAGCACGCGTCCCGCCAGGCCGATGCGCGGCAGGCGCCTCTTTCTGTCCCGGCTCTGCGAAGTGATCTGATCGCGCATGCAGCAGGATTAGCCGAATTTTCGCAAAACGCCCAGCAGGCGGCGCAGCCATTTGTTCGACAGGGTCGGGATGTAGGCCGTTACGGCGGCACGTTTCGAGGCCTCGGAGAGAGTCGGATAGGGCAGCACCAGCCCGGCGATGTCGCCGAGCTTGAGGCCTTTGGTCACAGCCAGCTGCCAGAGCGCGATCAGCTCTCCCGCATGTGGCCCGACGATTCCGGCCCCCAGGATCGCGCCCTTCCGGCTCAGCACGATCTTGACGTGACCGGTGGTCTTGCGCTCGGCCTGCGCGCGGTCGTTCTCGGCGAAAGGCCAGCGCAAAATGCGAACCTCGCCATGCTGTTGACGCGCTTCCGCCTCGCTCAGTCCCGCCACGGCGATCTCCGGGTCCGTGTAGGTGACGCGGGGGATGAGATGCGGCTTAGCCTTCACGTAGAGGCGGAACAGCGCGGCCCGGATGACGAGCCCGGCGTGGTAGTTCGCCGCATGGGTGAACTGGGCTTTTCCGGCCACGTCGCCGATCGCAAAGACGCGTCCGTTGCTGCTGTTCAGCCCCGGCCCCACTTCAATGCCCCGGGCGTTGAATTTGACCCCGGCGGCCTCCAGCCCGAGCCCGTGGACATTGGGGGTTCGCCCAGCCGCCACAAGCAGATGCGAGCCGTCTACATGCTCACCTTCGAGGTGGACGCGGATGCCCGCGCCGTGACTTTCGACGCGGTCGATGCGGACGCCTTCGCGCAGCACGACGCCCTCGCGTGACAGAGCGTTGGTCAAAACATCCGCAAATTCCGGGTCTTCGCGCGACAGCGCTCTGCCGGCCTCCAGCACCACGACTTCGCAGCCGAGGCGCCGGAAGGCTTGCGCGAGTTCGAGCCCGATCGGCCCGGCGCCGATCACCACGAGGCGCGTCGGCATTTTCTCGAGGTCGAAAATCGTCTCGTTGGTGAGCACGCGCACCTGTTCGAGGCCGGGCACCGGCGGCAGAGCCGGCGACGAGCCGGTGGCGACGACGAAGCGGCGCGCCCGGATCGTCCTGCCGCCCGCCTCCACGGTATTCTTGTCGGTGAAGCGCGCGGCGGCGCGGATCACCGTCACGCCCATGGCGGTGAAACGTTCCTGTGAATCATTGGGAGCGATTTCGGCGATGACGCGCCGGACATGCGCCATGGTGGCGGAAAGATCGACCTGCGCCTCCACCGGGCGGATGCCGAACTGGCCGGCCTCGCGCATCGCCTGCGCGACATGACCGGCGGCGATCAGGGCCTTGGAGGGAACGCAGCCGTAGTTGAGGCAATCGCCGCCCATGCGGCCCTTTTCGACGAGCACGACGGAAACGCCCATGGCGGCGGCGGCCGCTGCGACGGACAGGCCTCCGGAGCCTGCTCCGATGACGCAGAGGTCGGGCGTCAGAACGTCGGTCATGCGATCTCCTTCAGTCGTTCTTCCAGCGCAGCGGCGTGGGGTGATTCTGCGCCCGCGATCATATCGCGCGTCACGCCGGGCCGTCCGGCCGAGGGCGACGAAATCGCTTGATCAGCACAGGCAGAAGCGCCACGCAGCCGAGCGCCGCCAGCGCCAGCACGAGTTCGCGCGTGACAAGCTGGCCGGGCGAGATCTGCATGTCGCAGGCGGCGGCGCCCGCAGCCATGCAGGCGTCCTTCGCGGCCCGGTGCGCGGCCACGACCGAATCGAGTCCGGCGCCCGCGAAGGCGTAGGCGAACGTGCCGGGCACGATGCCGACCGCCGTCGTCCACACGAAGGTCCGGACATTCACGCCGAGCAGCGCGGGCGCCAGATTGACGAGCCAGAACGGAAACACCGGCACGAGGCGCAGAAACAGGAGATAGGACGTTGCGTCCTTCTGAAAGCCCTCGCGGAAACGTTCGAGCCACGGACCGGCGCGGCTGCGCAGTCCTTCGCCGAGGCTCGTGCTGGCGGCGAGAAACAACAGCGTCGCCCCGATGGTCGCGCCGATCGTGGTGGCGACGCCGCCGACGATGACGCCATACAGGAAGCCGCTCATGATGGTGAGCAGCAAGGCGCCCGGAAGCGACAGCGCCACGAAGACGATATAGGCGCCCACGAAGGCGAACAGCGAAGCGAAATAATGCAGCGTCACCCATTCGCGCAGGCGCTCGCGACTTTCGACCAGAGCTTCGAACGACAGATAACGGTGAACGCCCGAGAGATAGGCGGCGGCCGTCACGGCGACGATCAGCAGAAGCGGCCAGGCTCGCCGCCATCCTGAGCGCGCGGCAGGCGGGTTTCTTCGATCATCCATGAAACGCCCGCCCCCGCCCGATGTCCCCATCCTGGTGTAGCTTCGCGGGCGCCTGAATGCATCAAACCTTTTCTTGAAGGCGTCATCACGGCGTTGCGACGAAGCCCTGTCAGCTCGGCATTTTTGCAACCGAGAGGCTGGCCAGGCGCGACGCCGAGGCTTCGATGCGGCCGCGCGGAATGCGCCCTTCGGCGACCGCGGTCTTGACGACCGCGATGACCTTTTGCGGCAGGTCGGGATCGGGCGATGCGGAATTCGACAGAAGCAACAAATCGTTGCCGGCTGCGACCGCGCGCACGCAGGCGTCCAGCAAGGGCACGGTCGAGCGGATCGCCGCCATGTCGAGATCATCCGTCATGACGATTCCGCGAAAGCCGAGCCGGCGGCGCAGCAGGCCTTCGACCGCGAGTTCCGACAAGGTGGCGGGCTCGCCGCCGGTCAGGCCCGGATGCGAAAGATGGCCGCTCATGACGAGGTCGACGAGATTCTGGCGAATCAGATCGCGATAGGGCGTGAGCTCGTCGTCGCGCCAGGTGGGCCCGAGATCGACGGGCCGCGCGTGGCTGTCGACCAGGGTCGAGCCATGTCCCGGAAAATGTTTCAGCGCGGTCAGCACCTGATGCTGGCGATGCCCGGCCACGAAGGCGGCGGCGTAGCGCGCGACCGTCTTGCCATCATTTCCGTAGGCGCGGCCGAACTTCGCCACGATGGGATTTTTGGGCTGAAATCCGAGATCGACCACGGGCGCGAGATTCAGGTTGAAGCCCGCGTCCCGGAGGGTTGCGGCCATGTCGCCGTAGATCTCCTTCGCCCGGGCGGGATCGTATTTCGACGCGATCTCGGCCGCCGTCGGGATGCGCGGATAGCCGATCTTGGGGCCGAGCCGCTGCACCGCCCCGCCCTCCTGATCGACCGCGATCAACGGCGCGCGGCGTCGGCCCGCGCCGGCGAACAGGCGCGTCAGGCCTTCGACGCCGGCTTTGGAGCGCGTGTTATGGCCAAGGAAACAGGCACCGGCGGCGCGGCCCGCCGCGATGTGGCGCGCGACGCCGCGGGCGCTTTCGGAATCCGGCGCCGCGCCCGAAAAGCCCAGCACCAGCATGTCGCCGATCATGTCGTCTGAGGCGGCGGCGGAGGCCCTGGTGACATAGGGCGCAGCCATCAGGGAGCCGGCGCCGACAAAAAGGCCGCGTCGCGTCAAAGACATTTCAGATCTCTCCGGAAAGAACGGCGCGGACCCTGCCGGGCCCGCGCGGCGAAAGGAAGGCGCTCAGCCGATCAGGCGCACGCCGATGAGCCAGGCATGGCCCCATTTCAGCATCACGACATAGAGGACGAGGCTCACCGCCACCACGATGATGTCGCCCTTGAGCCCGCCGCGCGCGCCGCCCAGCGGCCCGAGCGCGCCACGCTTCTTGACCGAGATGCGGTCATAGACCGCCCAGGCGAGAAACGAGCCGAACAGGATCAGCGAGGCGAGATCGCCGTTGGCGATGAGATGCGCCAGGGCCCAGAGCTTGACGCCCACCAGCATGGGATGTTTCAGCGCGGTGCGGATGCGCGAGGGAACCTGCGAGGCGACCAGCGCCACAAAAGAGAAGAGCATCAGCAGGAAGGCGATGTGCTTGGTCCAGACCGGCGGCGACCAGAGCTCGCGATTCCACGACGAGGCGCGGACTTCGCCAAAGCCGATGACGATCAGCACGATGCCGATCACCGACAGGAGCGCGAACAGGCCCTTGTAGGGCATTTCACCGAAGCGGAGCCGCAGGTCGGCCCGCAGGCCCGGAAAGGTCGGCACGAGATGCACGCCGAGAAACAGCACGAGGCCGAGCAGGTAGAGAATCATGTCTGGCATCCCGGTGAGGCGGCGAGCGATTCGCGCGTCGCGCCGCACGGTAGCGGTTTCGGACCGCCGGGGGGAGTGGGCGGTTCTTGCGCGGGCTCAGCGTTGGGGCGGAGGGGAGCGCAGGGCGATGGATTGCCGCGTGGCTGCGCTCCCCGCAACGACGGCGGAGAGTGCGCGGCCGGACTTAACCGATGCGGGCGCAGAGCTTGTCGTAGAGGGCGTTTCTGGCGCCGAAGACATAGTCCAGCGACCGGACGGTGACGTTTTCGGCGCCGCGCAGCACCAGCCAGTCGGCGAGGGCCGCGACTTTCTTGTGGCCGCAGAGCAGCGTCAGCGGGCCGTCCTTCGGCGTGCCGAACAGGGCGCGCGCCTCGAAGTTTTCAGCCGCCTCGCGGGCCAGCGCCACCTGATCGCCGGCGATCAGCGCGCGGACTTCGCGCGACGTGCGGGCTTCCTCCTCGGCGGCGATGCGGGCCAGGATGGCGCGCGCGGTCTGGCGGGTCGAGTCCGTCCAGTTGGCGTTGACGGAGGCGACGAGATTGGCCTCGGAACGCAGCATCACGCCGTCGTCCAGCACCTTGAGGGCGTTGGCCACGAGCGTCGCGCCCGTGGTGGTGATGTCGACGATGAGTTCGGCCTGGCCGGCGGCGGGCGCGCCTTCGGTGGCGCCGAGGCTTTCGACGATGCGATAGTCGGTGACCCCCGCCTGGGCGAAGAAAGTCCTTGTGAGATGGACGTATTTGGTGGCCACGCGCATGCGCTCGCCACGCCGCGCGCGGAACGCCGCCGCCACGTCCTCGAGATCCGCCATGTTGCGCACGTCGATCCAGGCCTGCGGCACAGCCACCACCACATTGGCGTGGCCGAAGCCGAGCGGCGTCAGAAGCTCGACCTTGGCGTCGGCGTCCGGCAGGGTCTCGCGCACGAGATCCTCGCCCGTGACGCCCATATGGGCGGCGCCGTCGGCGATCTGCTGGACGATTTCGGAGGCGGACAGGAAGGCGATTTCCACACCGTCCAGCCCCGCCAGCGTGCCGCGATAATCGCGCAGGCCGCGGCCGCGCACGACATCGAGCCCGGCGCGGGCGAAGAAGGCGTTGGCGTTCTCCTGCAGGCGTCCCTTGGAGGGGACGGCGAGAACCAGGGGGGCGTCTTTCTGAATCATCGCGTCCTCACGCCGACGGAGCGGCGAAGAGCCGGTCGCACCAGATGGCGGCGCCGACGGCGGGAATGTCATGGCTGGCGCCGAGCGTGCGCATGAGACGGTCATAACGGCCGCCGCCCACGACCGGGCGCGTGTCGTCGCCGGCCGGATCGAAAGCCTCGAACACGAAGCCGGTGTAGTAATCGAGATTGCGGGCGAAGCTCGCCGAGAAGGCGAGGCGCGAAATGTCGAGGCCGCGGGCCGCCAGAAAATTCAGCCGCGCGTCATAGCCGTCGAGCACGGCGCCCAGATCGAGCCGCGTGGCGGCGGCGAGCGCGCGCAGCTTCTCCGAACACGCGTCTGGATCGCCGCTGATCGCCAGGAAACGCTCCAGGATCTGGCGCTTTTCGGCGCTGAAGCCCGTGCCGGCCTGAACCGAGGCCTGCTCGAGGAAACGTTCGGCGATCTCATTGGCGGAGCGCCCGCCCACCGACGAG
>JAIEQX010000198.1 GCA_019747375.1 Beijerinckiaceae bacterium
TCATCGAGGATGCGCTGGCGGCGGTGGATGGCGCGCCCGTCGTCATCCGGGGCGCAGGCCGCACCGACACCGGCGTCCACGCCACCGCGCAGGTCGCGCATGTCGATCTTCTGAAGGATTGGCGCGGCGACAGATTGCGCGACGCCGTCAACGCGCATATGCGCCCGCACGCCGTCGCGGTCCGGCAGGCCACGCAGGTGGACGACGCGTTCGACGCGCGTTTCTCCGCCATTCGCAGGCATTATCTCTATCGCATCGTCAATCGCCGCGCGCCGCTCACCATCGACGCCGACCGGGCCTGGCTGGTGAAGCGCCCGCTCGACGCCGCCGCCATGCACGAAGCCGCGCAATTGCTGCTCGGCAAGCACGACTTCTCGACCTTCCGCGATTCCGATTGCCAGGCCGCAAGCCCCGTCCGCACGCTCGAGCGTCTGGATGTGTCGCGCGTCGGCGAGGAGTTGCACGTCTATGCGTCCGCGCGCTCCTTCCTGCATCATCAGGTGCGCTCGATGGTGGGCTCGCTCGAACATGTCGGTTCGGGCAAATGGAGGCCGCGTCAGTTGCGCGAGGCGCTGGAGGCGAAAAGCCGGCATCGCTGCGGCACGGTCGCGCCCGCCGCAGGGCTCTATTTCGTCGGCGTCGATTACTGATCAGACCATCGCGCGCAGGATGCCGATGCCCACCAGCCCGTCGCCCGCCGCCAGCATCAGGGCGGCGCCGCTGGTGAGGCCGAGCGTCAGTTTGGTGGAGAACCAGCGCATCTGCATGATCAGCACGATGGAGGCGACGCTGTAGAGCGTCGAGAGCGCCGGCGTCGCCCAGCCGATGGCGAAGAGCAGCGCCGGAAGCGTCAGAAGCCCCGCCGCCAGCACGAACGACCAGTTGCAAACGATGATGAACGGCACGAGGCGCGCCCACGCCTCGCGCTTCGCAAAGGCGATGCCGAGCAGCGGCAGCGTCAGCCACAACGCCGCAAGATGAAGCGCCGTCCGCAGGATCGGCTCGGGATCGTCGAACAGCCCGGCGGCCAGCTGTCCGGCCGCGAGACGGTCCGCCGCGATCCAGATGACGACGGCGGGCGCAGCCAGCAGCGGCGCGCCGAAACTGCGCCAGAAGGGGGCCTCGCCGAATTCGAACCGGCTCAGTCCCTGCGCGCGGCGATTGAGCAGATCCCAGGATCCGCTCAACGAACGGACAACTTCCTCGACGGCGAGAATCATCGGTTGGCCCCCGTGTGACAGGTCACCAACATTCAACTTTAGGAGGAGTTCACCGGGAAGCAAAAAATGTTGCATCGCAACATAAATGCGGTCACTTGCCCGTGATCAGGCGAAATAGGCCCGGATCACACGGCCATAGATCGCCGCCAGCCGCTCCAGGTCCTCGACCGGGCAGCGCTCGTCCACCGCATGCATGGTCGAGCCCACGAGGCCGAACTCCACCACCGGGCAGTAGGCCTGGATGAATCGCGCGTCAGACGTGCCGCCCGATGTCGACAGCACGGGCCGCCGTCCGGTCTCGGCCTCGATCGCCGTCGCGACCTGCTCCACGAAGGGGCCGGGCGAGGTCAGGAACGCCACCGCATTGGTCGGGTCGAACGCGAGGTCGATGCGCGCGCCGCCGCGGGCCGCCTCCACCCGCGCCCGGATCTCGGCCTCGAGGCTTTCCGGCGTCCACAGGTCGTTGAACCGGATGTTGAAGGTCGCCCGCGCCTCCCCGGCGATCACATTGGTGGCCGGATTGCCGACATCCACGGTCGTGACCTCAAGATTGCTCGCATCGAAATGCGCCGTGCCGGCGTCGAGCGGCGCGGTCTTCAGGCCGGCCAGAATCCGCACCATGGCGTCGATCGGATTGTCAGCCAGATGCGGATAGCCGACATGCCCCTGCCGGCCATGCGCGACGAGCCGCCCGGTGAGCGAGCCGCGTCGCCCGATCTTGATCATGTCGCCGAGCGCGTCGGGATTGGTGGGTTCTCCCAGGATGCAATGGTCGAAGCGCTCGCCCTTCCGCGCCGCCCAGTCGAGCAGCTTCACCGTGCCGTTGACGGCCGGGCCTTCCTCGTCGCCCGTGATCAGGAACGCGATGGAGCCCCGGGGCGCGCCATGCTGGCGCACATGCGCGATTGCGGCCGCGAGGCATGCCGCCAGCCCGCCCTTCATGTCGACCGCGCCGCGTCCCCACACCATGCCGTCGGCGATCTGCGCCGAGAACGGGTCGAAGCGCCAGGCCTTGGCGTCGCCCGGCGGCACCACGTCGGTATGGCCGGCAAACATCAGGCAGGGCCCGCCCGCGCCGATGCGGGCGTAGAGATTGTCGATGTCGGGCGTGCCGGGCGCGGAAAAGCGCACCCGTTCGACGCTGAATCCGGCGCCGCCGAGCACGCGCGCGCAAACGTCGAGCGCGCCCTCGTCGCGCGGCGTCACCGAGGCGCAGCGGATCAGGTCGCGGGCGATCTCGAGGGCCGTGGGGGACGACGCCATTCTGGCCTCAGACGTTGGGATGCCGGGCGCCGCGCTGGACGCCGAGTTCGTAGACCGTCCACAGGATCACCACCAGGAGCCCGATGTCGAGCGCCATCGTGGTCCATCCCGGAATCACGTCGGGCATGCGCGGCTGCACCCAGTGCAGCGCGCCGGAAAACAGCGCCGCGACGAGCGGCAGTCCGGCCAGGCTCGGCTCCCGGCCGAGGTCGCGGAATCTCTTGGCGGACAGATTGTACCAGCAGACGCCCGCGATCAGCGCCACGAAGGCGTAGACGATCAGGTAGAGATAGACCGACAGGGCCGTCGGATCGACGAGGCCGCGCCGCGCCAGGTCCGTCGAGGCCATGGGCGCGATGGTCAGCCAGATCGCGGTCGTCACCGCCACCACGGCGCCGATCAGCGCCGTGCCGAGCCACCAGACCTCGCGGTTGACCACGCCCTTGTCGGTGCGGAACAGAAACCGGAATCCTTCGCCGCGAATCCGGAGCGCCATCAATCCCTCAAAAGTTCGTTGATGGCGGTCTTGGAGCGCGTCTGCGCGTCCACCGTCTTGACGATCACGGCGCAATAGAGCGACGGGCCGGGCGAGCCGTCGGGCAGCGGCTTGCCGGGCAGGTTGCCCGACACCACCACCGAATAGGGCGGCACGTAGCCGACATGGACCTGTCCGGTCGCCCGGTCGATGATCTTCGTCGAGGCGCCGATGAACACCCCCATGGCCAGCACCGAGCCTTCGCCCACCACGACGCCCTCGACGACTTCCGAGCGCGCGCCGATGAAGCAATTGTCCTCGATGATCGTCGGATTGGCCTGCAGCGGCTCAAGCACGCCGCCGATGCCGACGCCGCCCGACAGATGCACGTTTTTGCCAATCTGGGCGCAGGAGCCGACGGTCGCCCAGGTGTCCACCATCGTGCCGCTGTCCACATAGGCGCCGAGATTGACGAAGGACGGCAGCAGCACCACGCCCGGCGCAATATAGGCCGAGCGGCGCACGATGGCGCCCGGCACCGAGCGGAAGCCCGCCGCGCCATGTTCGGCCGCGCCCCAGCCCTCGAATTTCGACGGCACCTTGTCCCACCAGCTCGACCCGCCGGGGCCGCCGGAAATCGGCGCCATGTCGTTGAGGCGGAACGACAGGAGCACGGCCTTCTTCAGCCATTGATTGACCTTCCACGAATCCGCTCCGGAGCGTCCCGCAATCTTTTCGGCGACCCGAGCCTTGCCGCTGTCGAGCAGCAGCAGCGCCTCGTTCACGGCGTCGCGGATCTCGCCCTTGGTCGAGGGGCCGACATCGTTACGCGCCTCAAAGGCGGCTTCGATGGTCTTTTCGAGATCTGCGAGCGACATGTGGACGGTCCCCTTGGTGACTTCGGTGGCGTGCAGCGTCCTTATCAAGGGTTGCGCCGCCTGTCACGCGGCGCGCAATAGGCACTGTCGGGAGACGTGCGGGCCGCTGGCCCGGCCGCGTTCGATGAATTGCTTCGCTCCGCTCGCAATGAAGTCTCCGACGCCCATCACCTTTAACGTCATTGCGGTGAGCGTGGCGACGAGGCGATCCGGCGCCGCGCGCCTCGTCTTCGGCGTTTCGTCAGTCGGTCCGGTCAGCCCGGTCCGATCAAACCGGCCAGAAAGCCTTCCAGATCGTTGGTCACGAATTCCACATGGGCGGCGTTGGCGCCGGCGATCTCCCACGGCTCGCGGTGATCTTCCTGGCCGGCCTTCGGCACGACCAGCGTCGTCACCATGCCGCGCGCATGCGGCACCACGAGATTGTGGGAAATATCCTCGAACATCGCGGCCCGCGCCGGCTCCACCGCATGGCGGTCGAAGAACCGCTGGTAGGTTTCGGCAGCGGGCTTGGGCACGAGATCGGCCGCCACAATGTCGAAAATGTCTTCGAACATTTCGTGGATGCCGAGCTTTTCGGCCGTGCGCAGCGCGTGCTCGCGCGATCCGTTGGTGAGGATGAGCTTGCGGCCCGGCAGTTCGGTGATGGCCTTGGCGAGGCTGTGGTTGGGCATGAGCGACGAGCGGTCGATGTCATGCACGAAGGCGAGGAACTCGTCTGACGAGATCTCGTGTTCCTCCATCAGGCCGCGCAGCGTCGTGCCGTAGCGCTGGTAATAATATTTCTGCAGCGCGCGCGACGACAGCCCGTCCAGTCCGAACAATTCCGCGAGGAAATGCGTGATCCGCGCATCGATCTTCGGCCACAGGTCGCTGCCCGCCGGATACAGCGTGTTGTCGAGATCGAACACCCATGTGTCGACATGGGCGAAGCGCGCCACGGTATGGTCGGGCAACAAGGTTTTGGGCAGGGGCGACTTGTGCAGGGGCGTCCCGGACAAGGACGCGCCGGTCGCCACGACGGGCTCTGCGGAGCGGGCCTGTGGCCTTGCGTCCGGAGCCGTCGGGTCGAAATCTGCGTCCTTGCCCTTGATGTCCGTCACCGCGTGATGAGCGTTCCCGCGCCATGGTCGGTCAGCAGTTCGACCAGCACCGCATGCGGCGCCTTCCCGTCGAGAATCACCACGCCCTCGACGCCCTGTTCGAGCGCGTAGATGCAGGTCTCGACCTTCGGGATCATGCCGCCCGTGATCGTCCCGTCGGCGATCAGCCGGCGGATGTCGTCGATCCGCAATTCCTTGATCAGATTCTTGTCCTTGTCGAGCACGCCCGGCACGTCGGTGAGGAACAGCAGGCGCTTGGCCCCGAGCGCGCCCGCAATCGCGCCCGCGAATGTGTCGGCGTTGACGTTATAGGTCTCGCCGTCCGTTCCCATCGCGACCGGCGCCAGCACCGGAATCAATTCACGGCCCAGCACCTGGTCCAGCACCGTGGTGTCGACCTTGTCGGGCTCGCCCACGAAGCCGAGGTCGACATGCCGCTCGATATTGGAGCCGGGATCCACGACTGTGCGGGTGACCTTGCGGGCCGTCACCATATTGCCGTCCTTGCCGCACAGCCCGATGGCCCGGCCGCCCTCGGCGTTGATGTAGCCGACGATCTGCTTGTTGATCGACCCGGCCAGCACCATCTCGACGATCTCGACGGTGGCGCGATCGGTGATGCGCAGGCCAGCGGCGAATTCCGACTTGATGCCGAGCTTGGCCAGCATGGCCCCGATCTGCGGCCCGCCGCCATGCACCACCACCGGGTTCACGCCGGATTGTTCGAGCAGAACCATGTCCTTGGCGAATTGCCGGGCGACGTCTTCGTCGCCCATGGCGTGGCCGCCATATTTCACCACGATGATCGCCTCGTCATAGCGCAGCATGTGCGGCAGAGCCTGCATCAGGATCTCGGCCTGCTCCTGCGGACTGCCCTTCACAACCTCGGTCATCGCGTCTGTTCCTCGTGTGCGGCCAGACTTGTAGCGGCTCGGGCGAGGAAGCTCAATCGGCAAGGGGGCGCAGCCTATGAAGCTTGAAGCCCCGCATGGCTGCCGGAACCGTGCATGCGCCGGGGCTATCGCCGCCGCGCATCGCGTCCCGCACTCACGTTCTGAAAAAGCCTGCGGCCCGAAAGGCGCAGCTCCTCGCTAGACCAGCGCGCCGCGCTCGGCCAGCAGGCGCGCCACGGCTTCGCGCAGGTCGGCGATGCCCTCGCCGGTCTCCGACGACGTGAAGATGACGTCCGGGTGAGCGGCGGGGCGTTTGGCGAGGCCCGCCAGCACGCCTTCGACGCGCGCGTCGATGTCGGACTTCTTGCACTCGTCCTTCTTGGTCAGGATCACCTGATAGGACATGGCGGACGAATCGAGCAGGTCGAACATTTCAAGATCCGGCGGCTTCAGGCCATGGCGTCCGTCGATCAGAACATAGACCCGCGCCAGCGACGCGCGGCCGCGCAGATAGGCGTGCATCAGCTTCGTCCAGGAGCTGATCTTCTCCTTCGACGCGGAGGCGAAGCCATAGCCCGGCATGTCGACGAGGCGCAGGATTTCCTCGCCCGGAATCCCGACCGCGAAAAAATTCAGCTGCTGCGTGCGGCCGGGCGTGTTCGACGTGCGCGCCAGAGCCTTGCGGCCCGTCAGCGCGTTCAGCAGCGACGATTTTCCGACATTGGAGCGGCCCGCAAAGGCGATCTCGGTCGGGCCCATCGGGGGCAGGCCGTCGATCTTGGCTGCCGCCCAGATGAAGTCGACGGGGCCGGCGAAAAGCTTGCGGCCCTTTTCGCGCAGATCGGCGGGATCGGCGTCGGTCATGGTGTCTCTTTCCGGCGGCGGCGGAGAAAATCCCCGGCGCTGCCCTCGTTGGCTTGGACTGGTCGCAGGCGAACCCGCGGTCAGCCGGCCTTGCCGTCGGTCGCGGCGGGCTTGCGGCCGAACAGGCTCGCAATATTGTCCCACAGCTCAACCTTCACGCCGGAACGGCGCATGATGTAATATTGCTGCGCCACCGACAGCAGGTTGTTCCACGTCCAGTAGATCACCAGGCCGGCCGGGAAGGCGCCGAGCATGAAGGTGAACAGAACCGGCATCCAGGCGAACATCTGCTTCTGCACCGGATCGGTTGGCTCGGGGTTCATCTTCATCTGGATGAACATGCTGAGGCCCATGATCAGCGGCCAGATGCCGATCGCCAGGAACGGTCCCACCATCGGCAGCGCCGTCGGGTTGAACGGCAGCAGCCCGAACAGGTTGAAGACATTGGTCGGATCGGGCGCGGACAGGTCCTTGATCCAGCCGAAGAACGGCGCATGCCGGATCTCGAGCGTGATGAAGATCACCTTGTAGAGCGCGAAGAACACCGGGATCTGCACGATCACCGGCAGACAGCCGGCCACCGGGTTGATGTGCTCCCTGCGGTAGAGCTCCATCATCTCCTGCTGCTGCTTCTGCTTGTCGTCCTTGTAGCGCTCGCGGATTTCGAGCATCTGCGGCTGCGCGGCCTTCATCTTCGCCATCGACAGATAGCTGCGATTGGCGAGCGGGAAGAACACCAGCTTGACCAGCACGGTCACGATCAGGATCGCGACGCCGAAATTGCCGACATATTTGTAGATGACGTCGATCAGCTTGAAGAGCGGCTTGGTGATGAAATAGAACCAGCCCCAGTCGATCATCAGGTCGAAGTTCTTGATCCCGAGCGAGGCCTGGTAGCCGTCGATCGTGTCGACTTCCTTGGCGCCCGCGAAGAAGCGCATGAGCGGCAGTTCGGCGGTGGCGTTGGGCTCGATCGTGCGGGCGTCTTCCAGAATGTCGGTCTGGTAGATGCGCTGCGGGCCGGTCGGGCCGGCGGCCGAGAAGCGGCCCTTGTAGGCCGTGTCCTGCGACGGAATGATCGCCGTCGCCCAATATTTGTCGGTGAAGCCGAGCCAGCCGGACGTTCCGTCCATCAGCTTGGTGGCGCGGGTCTCCTTCTCGATCCCGTCATACGTGATCTCGATCACGCGGGAATCGCCGACGACGCCCACCATGCCCTCGTGCAGCACCGCATAGCCGTCCGTGTGCGGCTTGCCGTGGCGCGACACCAGCGCATAGGGATACAGGGTCACGGCCTGCGCGCCCTTGTTTTCGACCACGTCGCGGATCGAGAACATGTAGCGGTCGTCGAGGCTGATCGTGCGACGGAACAGCAGGCCCTGGCCGTTGTCGAAGGTCAGTTCCAGCGGCTGGCCGACCGAGAGCTTCTGGCTCTGCGCGGTCCACAGCGTGTCGGCGTTGGGCAGCGCCACGGTGGAGCCGGGCGCGCCCACGAAGCCCATTTCGGCGTAATAGGGCGCGGGCGAGCCGGTCGGCGACAGAAGCGCGATCAGCGGGCTCTTCGGGTCGATCGTCTGGCGGTAGTTCTTGAGCAGCACGTCGTCGAGGCGGCCGCCCCGCAGCGAGATCGAGCCTGTCAGGGCGGGCGTGTCGATCTGGACGCGCGGGCTGGCGGCCAGCGCCTCGTCGCGCGAGCGGGCGACCTGCACGGGGGCGGGCGTCAGCTGGCCGGGAACCGGCGCCGGCGCCAGGCCCGGATTGTTCGGCGTCGAGCCCGGAGAAGCCGGCGTCACCGCATTCGGGGGCGCGGCCGTCGTCTGCTGCGCCTGGATCTGCTGGGTGACCTGGCGCGACTTGTCGGCGGTGGGCACGCCGTAGAAATAATTCCAGCCGACCAGGACCACGAGAGACAGCGCGATGGCTATGAAGAGATTTTTCTGTTCGTCGCTCATGATTTGAAGCCTGGTCTCTCGGCGTTCTGCAGATTGTCGTGCGGAACCTGGGTGCGGGGCAGGTCGGACGGCGCCGGCGCGCCGGGGGCGCGCGCGGTCGGGCCGGACGATCTGGATCTGGATGGTGCGGACGCGCCCTTGCCGAGCCGTCCGTCGACGCGCTTCATCGACCGTTCGAGATCGCGCGAAAGCTCCGTGAAGGGCCGGCTCAGGGCCTCGCGGCGGGCGACGATCACCACGTCCTGCTCCATGCCGGGCGGCACGGGAGCTCGGCTCGACGGCGACAGCCGCAGCGCTTCGCGCAGGCGGCGGCGGATGCGGTTGCGCACCACCGAATTGCCGGTCTTCTTGGTGACGGTGAGCCCGAAGCGCGGCACCGGTGAGGCCTCCTGCGCGCCTTCCCGGCGGATCGCCTGGATCGTGAAGGCGACGTCGTGGATGCGGACGCCCTTGGCGGCCGCCAGAAACTCGGAACGCTTGTTCAGCCGAGCGTAATGTCCGCGCGAAGCCTGCTGGGACTGCGCCTCGGGCAGGGGGCCTTCGGGGTCGCGACGATCGGTGTCATGGCCGTTCATCAGGCCTATGCCCTCGTTGCGCGAAACCCGCGCCGCAGAAATCAGGCGGACAGGCGCTTGCGGCCGCGCGCGCGGCGCGCCGCGATGACGCGACGGCCGCCGACGGTGGCCATGCGCGAACGGAAGCCGTGGCGGCGCTTGCGCACGATCTTGCTGGGTTGATAAGTCCGCTTCACGGGTCTGCTCCGGTTCAGTGGGAACGCCGCAGCGGCCTCTTCAGGCCCGGACGGTTCCATGTTGGTCGAGGTGGGCGCCGTATCCAATCCTCACCGGCGAAACCAGAAAGGGCCGCGCGTGCACGATTGGACGACGTCGGCGCGTGCCGAATTCGCTGCGGCCTTATAGGGGCAAGCCCGCCGCCAAGTCAATGACGAGAACTCAAATGATCGGGAGGCCGCGCGGCCCTTTTTCGGGCCTGATTCTGCGAGCTGCGGCGCGACAGCGGGCCCGCCGCATGCCAACATCCCGGCACAACGGCGAAAGCCGGCAGATCGAAGGGAGGAGAGACCATGAACGACCGCGCGCCGCAACCCATCCGCCGCATCGTCACCGGCCATGACGCCGCCGGCAAGGCCAAGGTGCTGATCGACGCCCCGGCCGACAATATCAAGAACTCCCGCCCCGGCCAGTTCTCGACCCTCATCTGGTGCACCGCCGAGTCCCCGGCCGCCATGCCGGTGGGCGAGGACGCGGAGGATATGGGCGCCCGCACGCTCGGCACCTATCCGCCGGCCGGCGGCACCCGCTTCATGATCGCCGAATATCCGCCCGGCAACGTTCCGCGCCGCCACCGCACCGAGACGATCGACTATATCGTGGTCCTGTCGGGCGCGATCGAGATGGAGCTCGACGACGGCGAGACCGTCGCCATGGGGCCGGGCGACGTCATGGTCCAGCGCGGCACCTATCATGCCTGGCGCAACCCGGGTCCCGAGGTCTGCCGCATGGCCTTCGTGCTGGTCGACGCGCAGGATCTCGGCATCGGCGAGCCCGTCAGGCGCGGCGAGGGGATGGGCCACAGGCCCGCCTGAACCCGCCATTCACCCTCCATGGTGAAAGTCTTCGCATCGCGCGCCCGCCCTTGCTACAAGCGGGGCGCAATCGAACGCGAGGATGTCACCGGTGACCAGCAACGGCAAAAGCCCGGCGGAGGCCCCTGAGGGAACGGGACGGCGGGAAGCCGTCCTGGCTCATCTCGTGGCCGCGGGCTTCCTGCGCGCCGAACCGCCCATCCTCCAGCCCGCCTCCGTCTTCCTCGACCTCGCGGGCGAGGACATCCGCGGCCGCATCTACCTGACCTCCGACGCCTCGGGCGCCGAATATTGCCTGCGGCCCGAATATACGATCCCGGTCTGCCGGCAATATCTCGCCGGCCCCCGGGCGGGCGGTCCGGCCAGCTATTCCTATCTCGGCCCCGTCTTCCGCTACCGCGCCGGCGCCCCGGCCGAGTTTCATCAGGCGGGCCTCGAAATCTTCGGCCGCCCCGACCGCGAGGCCGCCGACGCCGAAGTCATGACCATCGCGCTCGAAGCCGCCGAACAGGCGGGCGGCCGTCCGCTGTCGGTGCGCATCGGCGACGCCGGCCTGTTCGCCCGCGTGCTCGACACGCTCGACCTGCCGCCGGTCTGGCTGCGCCGCATCCGCCGCGGGCACGCGCTCGGCCAGGCGCTGCCCGCCATCGTCGAGCGCGAGGAGCAGAACGG
>JAIEQX010000355.1 GCA_019747375.1 Beijerinckiaceae bacterium
TCATCCTACCGTTTCGACTGATACCGCCGCTCCTTTATTCGTGGTCTTGAGCGCACTGCGGTGTTTCAAGCGCTGTCCAAAGCATGTCTTTGTGCGGTACCGCCTCTAGAACAGCGCCTCAGCTTACCACTATTCAATGCCCCGAGCGCTACCGCGGCCAACAGCTTCGGCGGGGAATCAAATTTCGCTATGTCAGAAAAAGTGTTGGGCAATCGACTGCTTCAGCTGCTACCCGCAGACGATCTATCATCGATCCGTCACTGGCTTGAGCCGGTCGAACTGGCGTTCAAGGATACATTGGTGGAATGCGACGTGCCTATTTCGTACGTCTATTTTCCCGAGTCATGCGTCCTATCCATTGTGGCGCTCGCCAATCGCGATACCCGGATCGAGGTCGGGATGGTGGGTTTCGAGGGCATGACGGCCCTATCGGTGAAAGATGGAGACAGCAGCCCTTTTCGCTGGATCATTCAGCTTCCCGGCGCAGCTTGGCGGATGAAGTCGGAGAATTTCCGTCTGGCTTTTAATGGGTACGGCTCAGTCAGCGAACTGATCATGCGCTACCATGAAGCCCGCGCCATTCAATTCGCCTATACGGCGTTGGCCCACGGCAGCTTCACTCTCACCGAACGTCTTGCGCGATGGTTGCTCATGTCGCACGACCGCGGAAGGTCGGATTCGATGCCGCATGTGCACGAGTTCATCGCATCGATGTTGGCGGTGCGTCGCTCGGGGGTTTCGGCCGCAATCCACTATCTTGAGGGCCTGGGAGCTATCCGGGCCGGACGCGGTGAAATCTCGATCGTTGATCGAAGCAAGCTGATCGCCATAGCGGCAGGTGGCTATGGCGTAGCGGAAGCGGAATATGACCGCTTGATGGCGCCGCGACACAACGGGGCATAAGAGCTGCGCTTGCGCCGAAAAGCCCAAATACTTGGTAAACAATTTATTGCTTAGCTCATGTATTATTGTGTTGTATGAGCAACATAGCGATTGAATAGCTCCTCGTTAATAGTCGAATCATAATTAGTGGTGTTAATGGCTTTCAGACGGGCCGGGGGGCCAGAAAACACATGACGAAGGGTTTTTAGAATGCTGCGCAGGATCCTGCTTTCGACTGTTCTCGTTGCTGCGGCTGGTTCCGCCATGGCGGCTGACCTTCCCTACCGCACGGCCGCTCCGGCGCCGTACGTCTCCGCTGCTCCGATCTTCACCTGGACCGGCTTCTACGCTGGTCTGAACGCCGGTGGCGCCTGGAACGAAAACCGCGGCCTCAGCTCGGCCGGCTTCATCGCCCCGAACCCGGTGATCTTCGGCAATGGCAACAGCGACGACGTCGGCTTCACCGGCGGCGCCCAGATCGGTTACAACATGCAGTTCGGCTCGTTCGTGGCCGGTGTCGAAGCCGACATCAACTACCTCGACCGTAACGGCGGCGGCAACGGCGCCTTCCCGGCGATCGCTGGCGGCGCTCCGGACTTCACCGACTTCGCAGTCGGCGGCGGCAACCGCGGCAACTGGTTCGGCACTGTTCGCGGCCGTCTCGGCTTCGCGTTCGACCGCGCCCTGATCTACGGCACCGGCGGTCTCGCCTACGGCGCTCGCAGCGGCAGCGCTTCGATCACCCAGCGTGATTATGACTCCGTGGCTGGCATCGCGACGCTGACCAACCTGCCGGGCACGGGCGGCAACGGCTCCAACGTCGGTTGGGCTCTCGGCGCGGGCATGGAATATGCCTTCACCAACTCGATGTCCTTCAAGATCGAGTACCTGCACGTCGACCTCGGCAGCAACAGCCGCACCTTCGTGGCCGGCCCCGGCTTCGGCGGCGTGGCGGGCGGCGAAACCATCACGGTTCGCAACGAGAACAAGTTCGACGTCGTTCGCGCGGGCGTGAACTTCCGCTTCTGATCGGCTTAACGATCAAGAGAAAGCCCGGCCGTCAGGCCGGGCTTTTTTCATGTGTAGCAAAGCTCAGAGCACTTCTTCCGTCACGACGTCAAAGCGCGACAGGATTGAAGCGCCGAAGCTTGTCGAAAGCGCCACGTCTGTCGCATCGCGCCCGGTCGCCATGAGTATGCGGCCGATGCGAGGTTTGTTGTGGCGAGCGTCGCGCGTGATCCAGCGCCCGCCAAGGTAGACTTCAAACCATGCGCTGAAATCCATTGGCTCCGGGACCACCGGTACGCCGATGTCGCCGAGAAATCCCGTGCAGTACCGCGCCGGGATATTCATGCAGCGGCAGAGCGTGATCGCCAGGTGGGCAAAATCTCGACATACGCCGGTACGATCCGAGAAACCGCCATGGGCGGTCCGCAGAGCATCGGCCTTCATGTAATCGAACGCGATATGCTGGTGGACGAAATCACAGATCGCACTGACTCGCTCCCAGCCTGGCGGCGTGCTGGAAAACTGCGACCATGCAAAGGTCGCCAGCCGATCAGTGTCGCAATAGCGGCTGCCGAGGAGGAACACCAGAACGTCATCCGGCAGGTCCTGGATTTCATGCTGAAGCGCATCTCGAGCGACGACATCCGGTAACCCCGTGTCATAGATCTCGAAATGCGTCGAAATGGTCGTGCGGCCGGCAGGCGCCACGATGCGGGTGCAAGCGTTGCCGAAGCCGTCTGTGTATCCCCACGCGTCAATCGGACGATCGAAGGTTAGAACCTGCTCGGTCAGGAGGTCCACGCGGCGAGATGGGTGGATGTTGAGTACGAGCAACATGGGCGTCGGCTGCGGGCAATCATAGCCAAGGTCAAATCCGGCCCTGATTTTCATCGAAGTTTTCCAGCGTGTTCGAGAGCGTCGCGAGCACGCTGCGCGCAACTCTCACAAACGTTGTCCGTTCCGCTTAGGTTCCACAAGACGAGCTTTGCGCCAATCGGACCAATGGTTGTGCCCGCTGCAAATAAAAACAGCCCCGGCGGAGGCCGGGGCTGAAAGTGTTGACTGCATTCGGCGCGATGAACGCCGGATCAGAACTTATAGTTCACGCCGACGCGCACGACATTGAGCGTCGTATCCTTCGCGCGGAATGAAAATGTGCCGCCGAGACCCGAGACGGCAGTTGCGGTCTTGCCGTCAAAGTGGGTGTAGAGATATTCGGCCTTCGCGGTCCAGTTGTTCGTGAACGCATATTCAAGACCGGCGCCAAGCGCATAACCCGTATTTGTCTTTGCGGAAGCGCTGATCAAGTCGAAACCGCAGAGGCCGACGTCACAATTATCGATGTAAGAGGTCTTGAGATCCGAGAATGCGAAGCCGCCGGTGACGTAGATGAGTGCGCGATCAAAGGCTACGCCAGCGCGAGCCCGGACAGTGGCGAGATAGGAGCCGCGTGCGCGCACGAAACTGTCAAGCGGCGCGCTTGCCACGAGAGCGGTCTGCTTGTGATCGAGATAGTTGATGTCGCCTTCCACACCAACCACGAAGCTGTTGATCTGGTAGTTGAAGCCGGCCTGCGCGCCGCCCGTGAACGACGTCTTGCTGCCGAGACCCGTCACTTCGTTGAGCAGATTGTAGCCGTTCAGGTCGGTCATGCTGGACGAGTTGCCAAACGCGGCGCCGGCGTTCAGGCCGACATAGAAGCCCGTCCAGGTGAAGAGCGGCGCCGCTGCAAGGTACGGAGCGGGCGCGCCACGACGGGGCAGGTCGGCGGCGACGGCCGAGGCGGTCATGGCAGCCAGGGCGGTGGAAATAAGGAGGAGCTTCTTCATGGATAATCTCCGAGTTCTGATCGCTTAGCTGTTTGTTCTGATCACCCTAGCTTAGCAGATGGCGAATGCTTGGCTGTAACATCGATGCAACGTAAGCCGGAAATTGCTACGTCAGAGCTCAACTCGGAGTCCCCGGCGACGCCGACGGTCGCTGTGATCGATCAATTGTCAAGCTTCAGGTAGGCAGCTGGGATGATGCGATCTGGCGAAGAGCCATAGGCGCACTGTCGAGCAGCCTCAGGGGTTTTTCTGAAACAGCCATGAGGCAATCGTAGCGGCCACGATCAGCGACGGGACAACGAAGCGCAGGGCGATCACCAAAAAACGAGTGGCGCGCGCAGACAAGTTAAGTTGCGAGCCCAACAATTCCTCGGACATGCGCCAGCCGGTGAACAGAGAGAGGCAGAGGCCGCCGAGCGGCAGCATGACGTCGGAAGTCAGGAAATCCAGGACTTCAAAAAACGAGGCGTGCTCAAAACCCGGGACCGTTGCTAGTGGAAACCACGTCGCCCATGCGTTGAACGACAGCACGGTGGGCGCACCGGCCACCAGGCACGAACTCCCAGCCAACCCGGCGGCCGAAACCCGCGACAGTCCCTTCGTTTTAAGCCAGGCGACCACAACCTCGAGCAGCGCGATGGCCGATCCCAACGCAGACACAACCAGCAGGATGTAGAAAACAAAGCCCATCGCGGCGCCGGCTGGCATTCGTGCGAAGGCGACAGGAAGTGTGACGAACATCAGCCCCGGGCCGCCGGCCGGATCGAGCCCGAAAGCGAAAACCAGCGGAAAAATCGCCAAACCGGCCAAAAAGGAGACCAGCGTGTCGCCTAAAATTGTCAGGAGAGCGATTTGGCGAAGATTAACGGTCTCCCCGGCATATGCCGCATATGTGATCATCGAGCCCAAGCCGACGCCGATCGAGAAAAACCCCAAGCCGATAGCATCAAGCCATACACGGGCGCTCATCTTTTCAAGATCGAACGCGAACAGGAAGTTGAGGGCCGTCCTCGCGTCCCCGATCCAGACCGAGTGGATCGCGAGCCCGGCAATCATGAGAAGCAACCCGGGCATCAGCAGGCGGGACGCAGCCTCGATCCCCTTCTCAACGCCGCTCGCGACGATGAGCGAGGTCGTTCCCATGAACAGCGCATGAAATATGAAAATGCGTGTTGGTGAAGCGAGAAGCGCATCGAACTGCGCCCGGGCGGCGCCGGTAGTCTCGGGTACATCCGTCGTCAACATATCAACCGCATAGGCCAGCGCCCATCCGCCAATGACAGCGTAGAAACTCAGGATAAGAAAAGCCGTCAGTACGCCGAGCCAGCCCACAAAAGCCCAGCGCGGCGAATGACCGGCTGCAACGGCTACATTTCTGAGGCTCTCCGTAGCGTCTGCTCGACCGGCTCGTCCGATTGCGAATTCGGCCAGCAACAGTGGAGTCACGATAAGGGCGACTCCGAGCAGGTAAGCGATAACAAATCCGCCGCCCCCATTGGCGCCGGCCTCGTAGGGAAACTTCCAGATACTTCCGAGCCCGATCGCTGATCCCATCGACGCGAGCACAAAGCCGAATCCGCCTGACCACCTTTCCTGTGACATGAGCGCTGGCCCCCGAACGCCTTCGGCGTCTGCAAATGGGATAATAGGCTCATTCCTCGCACAAGCGATGTTTGCGGCCTTGACCTCGATCAGATCGCGCCCGGGCAATGGCTGCGACAGTCGCAACCCATCTGGTGCGTAAGGCATGTCGCCGCGATCCTAAAAGTGAGCCGCCGGGCAAATGACTTTTCTTCGCGTTTTGAAGCGCGTCCTCATCCTCGTCGCTTTGACAGCCTTGGCGGTTGGACTTGGATTCTGGTGGTTCGGGCGCTGGGATATCGCCCAAGCCATCTGGGGGATGGGTATAGCGCCGGTGGCCATCGCGCTCTTGGCGTCTATGGCGCGAGACATTTGGGTGGGTCGCATTGGCGTCGACGCCATAGCCTTCGTGTCGATGACGGCCGCCCTGGCGCTGGGCGAAACGCTTGCGGGCGTCGTGGTGGCTGTCATGTATGCGGGCGGAGCAGTGCTGGAAGATTTTGCCGTGGCGCGCGCAGAGCGCGACCTTCGCGCGCTCATCGATCGAGCCCCCCGCATGGCCCGTCGCCTGGGCCCGAATGGCATCGAAGAAATTCCGATCGAATCCGTCGAAATCGGAGACAGGATCCTTGTCCGGGCCGGCGAAATCATCCCGATCGACGGCGTGATCGAAGGCGCCGACGCCAGTCTCGACGAATCGGCCGTGACGGGCGAGCCACTGCCGGTTCATCGGCGTCGTGGCGAACCCGCGCTGAGCGGGACCGTGAATGCGGGAGAGACATTCGAGGTTCGGGCCTCCGCTCTTGCGGGCGAAAGCACGTATGCCCAAATCGTCAGGCTGGTCACCGCGGCCCAGACCTCGAAAGCGCCGTTCATCAGGTTAGCCGATCGCTATGCTTTGCTGCTTCTACCGGTTTCGTTGCTGGTGGCAGGCACAGCATGGGTGTTTTCCGGAGATCCAGTTCGCGGCCTGGCCGTTCTCGTTGCGGCGACGCCATGTCCGCTCATCCTTGCCGCGCCCGTTGCGTTCATTGGCGGCGTGTCGCGGGCGGCGCGATTGGGCATTCTAATCAAGGGGGGCGGCGCCCTGGAAGCTCTGTCGCGCATCAAAACCGTAATGTTCGACAAGACCGGGACCCTGACGGTCGGAGGTGCGAGGCTGATCGCCACGGAGACTGCGGCAGGCGAGGCGCCGGAGGAGGTGCTGCGACTTGCAGCTTCGCTCGAGCAGGCTTCGCATCATGTTGTCGCCGACGCCATTGTGAATGCGGCGTCGGCTCGGGGGCTGGCCCTCGAATCGCCAGAGGATGTGCATGAGACGCTGGGCTCCGGCCTGAACGGCGTGATCGGAGGCAAAAGGATCTCGGCAGGTTCGTATCGTCTCATCTGCGGCTCCCGCACGCCCGAACCCTGGGCGCTGCGCGTGCTGCGCCGCGCGTCATGGCGGTCCGCGCTGAGCGTTTTCGTGTCAGTGGAGGGTCGCGCAATTGGAGCGCTGTTGCTTGGCGATGAATTACGCCGCGAGACCCCGCGCGCAATCCGCTTGCTGCGAAAGGCCGGCGTGTCGCGAATTGTCATGGTGACAGGAGACCGCGCCGATTCCGCGGAGACCATTGGGGCGGCGCTTGACCTCGACGCGGTGCTTGCAGACCGCATTCCCTCCGACAAAGTCGACGCCGTCGTCACCGAGCAGCGCAACAGCCCAACCCTGATGGTAGGCGATGGAATAAACGATGCGCCCGCGCTCGCAGCCGCCGATGTCGGCGTTGCAATGGGTGCGAGAGGCGCCAGCGCCTCCTCGGAAGCCGCCGACGTGGTGATTCTAGTCGACCGGCTGGACCGTGTGGCCGAAGCCGTGATGATCGCTCGCCGCGCCAGGAGCATCGCCATGCAAAGCATCGCGGCGGGCCTCGCATTGTCCTTCGTGGCGATGGGGTTCGCTGCCGTCGGATTGCTGCCGCCGGTGGCTGGCGCACTCACCCAGGAAGCAATCGACATTGCGGTAATCCTGAACGCGCTGCGATCGCTGTCGCCAGGTCGAAATTTTTTATCGCGAACTCCGCTGCGCCAGGCGGAAGCCCTCATGCTTCGTCAGCAACATCAAGATCTCGACGCTTCGCTTGACCGATTGCGGGAGATCGCCGACGCACTGGACGATTCTGATCCTCAGTCCTCCGTTTCATTGATTGCGGAGGCCAGTCGCATCACGGCTGACAGGATTGTCCCGCATGAACACGCCGATGAGGCCAGGGTCTATCCGCGCCTCGCCCGGTTTCTGCCAGATGGACCGGGGTTGGGCGCAATGAGCCGTGCGCACCGCGAAATCATTCATCTTGCCCGCCTTCTGCAACGCCTGGCTGGCGACCTCACGCCCGCAGACGCTGACCGCTATCTGATCCGTGATGCGCAACGCGCGATCGAAGCTATTGAGGCGCTCGTGCGCATGCACAACGCTCAGGAAGAAGACATCTATGAACACGCCGTCCAGGTTTAAGTCCCCGACAACTTGTCCTTCCGTCGAGCCTCCGGACGTGGCAAGCTCAGGGATGCTGCCGGGCCGCGGGCGGCCCGTAAAGGAGCACGCCATGCCGAGCCTCAATGCCCTGAGAAAGTTCTCGTGCCCGCTGAACTTGCGACCTCATTTCACTGGGCTTCTCGTCACTCTCGCGCTCGGCTTCGCTAGTCCAGCAGCCGCCCAGCAGGCCGTCCCCTCCCAGTCTTTTGTGCGTGAAGATCTGGCCAGCAATGCGATCCGTTTGGAAGAGCAAGTTCGGAAATTGACGCCGGCCCCGGCCGCCCGCACCGCAGGCGATCTTCGCGCCGCCGCTGCGCAGGCGGCCCGGCGGAACGACATGCGGTCCGCGTTGAACATCATTGGCGGAGCAACCTCCGCAGCGCCTCGCGAAGCGCTCAATTGGCTGACTTATGCTCGATATTCCGGGGCGCTGGCGACGCAGGACACAAACAATGCCTGGCGCCATGTGCAAAACGCGCTTGCGGCTGCCTACCTTGCCTATCAGCGCGCAACGAGCCGGACAGAGCAAGCCGCCGCCCTTTCCTTGATCGCTTCGCTTCACAACGGTCAGAGCCAGTACAGACTCGCCTTGAACGCCTATCGCGCCAGCCTTGATATCGTCGACGATGCGCGTGTGCGGGCCACCTACGAAAAGCTGAGGGAAGAGCAGGGCTTTCGCATTGTCGACTACAAGGTCGACAGCGATTCCGCCTCGCCTCGCGTTTGCTTCCGCTTTTCCGAGCCGCTGGCTCGCGGCAAAGTCGATTTCGCTCCCTTCGTGGCCGTCGCAGGAGCGGCCAACGGCGCTATCAGTACTGAAGACCAGCAGCTATGCGTGGAAGGTCTGCGGCACGGCGAGCGATACGCCATGGTGGTGCGCCAGGGACTGCCGTCATCGGTCGGGGAAAATCTCCTCAAATCAGCAGACTACGAAATCTATGTCCGAGATAGGTCGCCACGCGTGCGGTTTACCGGCAAGAATTACGTCCTGCCCAGCATCGGTCAGGACGGCATCCCGGTCGTGTCCGTGAACACAGAGCGCGTCGCCATTGATGTGATGCGCATCGGGGATAGAAGTCTGCTGCCCACGGTGCGGTCATCGAACTTTCTCGGGCAGATCGCCGGATACAACGCCCGCCAGATCATTGAGGAAAGCGGTGCAAGAATCTGGTCAGGCGCCCTTGAAGTGCGCCCCGAATTAAATCGCGACGTCATTACCGCTTTTCCGGCGGCCGAAGCCATCGGCAAATTGCAGCCGGGCGTCTACGTGATGATCGCTCGGCCCGGAGAGAAGCCCGTGTCGCAGACGCTTCTGGCGGAAAACGGTGACTCATATGAGGATTTGGCGACGCAATGGTTCGTCGTATCTGACATCGGATTGACCGCGTTCTCGAGCGAGAACGGCGTGCATGTATTCGTTAGATCTCTGGCGACTGCTCAAGCCGTACCGGGCGTGGAACTTCGCCTTGTAGCGCGCAACAATGAAGTCCTGTCCACGCAAACAACTGGCGCCGATGGCCATGTGCGATTCGATCCCGGCCTGTCGCGGGGCGTGGGCGGAATGGCCCCCGGACTCATAGTAGCGCTGAAGGCGGATGATTATGGATTTCTGGATCTGGTTCAAAATCCGTTTGATCTGACGGATCGCGGCGTCAACGGCCGCAAGGCGCCAGGCGCACTTGACGCCTATGTGTACCTTGAACGCGGGGTGTATCGTTCCGGTGAGACCGTCAACGTCACGGCGCTTCTGCGCAACGCACAGGGCGTGGCTGTGCCTCATCTTCCGATGACTCTTGTCGTGAAACGGCCTGACGGCGTCGAGTACAGGCGCGAGCGTGTGGGAGATCAGGGTGTCGGCGGTCGGGCTTATTCCTTTCCGCTCCTCCCTGGGGCCGCCACAGGGGCGTGGCGGCTGCAGGCGTTTGCCGATCCCGGAAGGCCGCCCATCGGCGAAGCCAGCTTCCTTGTTGAAGATTACGTCCCGGAACGCCTGGATGTGGTCCTGTCGCCGCAGGACAAGCTGTTGGCGCCGGCCAATCCTTCGCGCGTAGACCTCTCGGCGCGCTATCTTTACGGCGCTCCGGGCGCCGGCTTGGAGGTGAGCGGAGAAATCATCATCAGCGCGGCGGCGAACCTGTCGATCCCCGGCCTCGAAAACTACGCAGCTGGCCTGATGGACGAACCTTTCGAAACAGTGCGAACCGACATTGAAGCAGCCGCGATGACAGGCCCCGATGGCCGCGCCACAATTGAGATTCCAATCCCAGAAATAGAAACCTCACGTCCCCTTGAAGGCAAGATCATTCTGCGTGCGGGAGAGCCGGGCGGCCGCGCAGTCGAGCGTGTGTTGACGCTGCCGATCCGCCCGCGCAATGGCGTCATCGCAGTGCGTCGGAATTTTGCCGATCTTGGCGAAGGAGCTGTAGCGAATTTCGACATCGTCACAGCCTCGCCCGATGGCCTGCGCGTGCCGGCGCGGAACCTGTCATGGTCTCTTTACCGTGTGACAAACGCCTATCAATGGTACAATTCTGACGGGCGATGGGGGTTCGAGCGGGTGAAATCCTCGCGTCGTCTTGCAGACGGTCGCCTGGATGTCACTGCGACAGAAGCCGCACGAATTACCGCGCAGGTGACATCGGGTACGCACCGGCTGGAAATCAAGAGCGACGATGGCGCGCTAGCGCCGACAAGCATTTCCTTTAACGTTGGCTGGTCCGGCGACGCAACCGCCGAAACACCCGATCTGCTCGACGTGAACCTCGACAAAGAAGCTTACCGCGCAGGCGAGGACATGAAGTTCCGGATTGTCTCGCGCTTCGACGGCAGGGCCAATATCGCCATCGTGTCAGACCGGCTGCACGAATTTCGTGAAGTGGATCTGAAAGTTGGAGATAACGAAGTTAGCCTGCCGGTAAAAGTCGAGTATGGGTCAGGAGCCTATGCCGTAGCCTTCGCACACAGGCCACTTGACCAACAGGCTCGCCGTATGCCGGGTCGGTCGCTCGGCCTCGCATGGTTCGATATCGATCGGGAGTCGCGCCGCCTCAGCGTCGATCTCGGCGCGCCGGACAAGATCGCGCCACGCAGCGCCTTGACGATACCGGTGCGCG
>JAIEQX010000302.1 GCA_019747375.1 Beijerinckiaceae bacterium
GGACAAGAGCGCCGAATTCCTCGAGACAGGCGGCAAGCTCTACGTCCCGACCTGAGCATCCCGCGCCTCGACAGCCCCGGGCCGCTCCCCGAGCGGGAGCAGCCTGGGGATGACGAAACGGCCCTTGTTGGCGACAGGTCTCCCGCGGTCCTATAAATCGCGGGACGACGTGCCGCTCCGCTCCGCCGATCCCGGTCCCTGTGCGGCGAAGCAGTTGAAAGCCAGTTCATGACCGATGTCACGCTTTCGCGCCGCACTGTGCTTGCGGCCTCCACCACAGGTCTGCTCGCCGCGCCTCATGTCGCGCGCGCCCAGGCGCCCGCGCATCGCTGGCGGCTCATCACCTCGTGGACCAAAAATCTCCCCGGCCCCGGCGTGTCGGCCGAACGGTTGGCGCAGCGCATCACCCAGATGAGCGGCGGGCGAATGCTGGTCGACGTATTTCCGGCCGGCAGCATCGTGCCGGCCTTCGGGGTTTTCGAGGCGGTCTCGACCGGCGTGGCGGAAATGGGCCACACGGCCTCGTTCTTCTGGGACGGCAAATTGCCGGGCGCCGCCCTGTTCACCACGGCCCCCTTCGGCCTCGGCCCGCTCGAACACCAGACCTGGATCGAGCAACGTGGCGGCCAGGCCCTGTGGGACGAGTTCTACCGCCCGCATGGTCTGCGCGGATTGCTTGCCGGCAACACTGGCCCGTCCATGGGCGGCTGGTTCCGACGTCCCGTCGCATCTCTCGAAGACATCAAGGGCCTGCGCATCCGCGTGCAGGGCCTGGGCGGCGAAATTTATCGCGAACTCGGCGCGACGCCCGTATCCATCGCACCCGGCGACACCGTTCCGGCGCTGGAGCGCGGGACGATCGACGCCATCGAACTTCTCGCGCCCGTGAACGACCAGCCGCTCGGCTTCCACCGCTACGCGCCCATCTACCATATGCCGGGCTTCAACAAGCCCAATGGCGCAGCGGAGGCGCTGATCTCGCTCACGGCCTTCGAGAAGCTGTCGCCGGATCTGCGCCTCATTGTCGAGACGGCCTGCGCGGCGGAACACACGGCCGGTCTCGTGGAGGCGCAGGCGTCCAACGCGGCCGCCATCACCGAGCTGGTGGCGCTGGGCGCGCGTGTGACGCCGTTCCCGGCGGATGTCATGCAGGCCATGCGCGCCAAGACCGCCGTCGTACTCGATCGCAAGGCAGGCGAGAGCGTCATGGCCGGACGCATCGTCGCCTCCTATCGCGCCGCCGTGGGGGCCGGGCGCAACTGGGCCGGCATCGAGGCTTATATGGCGCAGGTTCTTCGCTCAACCTGAGCCATGCGTGACCGCGCGGAACCTTTGACTGTGCCGGAATGACCTATTGCCAAGCCCGTGCCGTAGCGTCATTTTGCGCGGGCTGGACGGCGAACGCCGTCATACCCGTCATCCGCAGAAAGCTGAGGCGGTTTTGCGCCGCGCACCCAGATCGCACCGAGACGTCATTCTCCACGTCGCCATGATCACGGCGATCTGCATCGTCGCGTCGGTGTCGCTCACGCTTTCGCTGTATGTCTTGATCGTGGGCACCGACCCCGGGATGACGCTTGCGGCCTCCGACGTCCTGATGATCCTGCTTGGCATATCCATCTGCGTCCCGGCAGTGATCCCCCCGGTCATGTCCTATCGGATGACACGACTGCTGCGCGATCTCACGGTCGCGCAGGAGCGGTTGAAGCATCTGGCCCAGACGGATCAGCTGACCGGCATGCTCAACCGACGGGGCTTCGATGAGCAGGCCGCCGCCTTGCTGGCTTCCGCCCGTGTCGACGCCACTCCGATCGCCGCCATGATGACCGATGTCGACAGTTTCAAATCCATCAATGATGAGCATGGCCACGATTGCGGCGACGCGGCGCTGAGGCATGTGGCGGCGATCATCAACGATATGGCGCCCTCCGGACACGCCATGGCGGGACGCCAGGGCGGCGATGAATTCGCCCTGCTGGCCAGCGGTCTTTCGCAAGGCGAAGCGGTCGCCATGGCGGAAAGCATCCGCGCCCGTGTCGCCCGCACGCCGTTTGAGTTCGAGGGCGTCGACATGTCCATAACGATCAGTTTCGGCGTGGCTCTGGCGACCCATGATGGCGGCGCCGTCCGCGCCTACATGCGTCTGGCGGATTCGGCCCTGCTTGAATCCAAGCGGCAGGGCCGCAATCGCGTATCCGTCTCAATCGGGAGCTAGCAGCGCCACGACTGCAAGCGCCGGGATAAGCGCCGGAAGCGTGACGAACAAGCCGAGCTTGAGGAATCGCCAGGCGCCGACGTCCTCTCCCTCCCGCCGGATGGCGATGAGCCAGAGAATCGTGGCGAGCGACCCCGTCACCGACATGTTCGGACCGAGATCGACGCCGACCAGCAGGGCGCCCGTCACGGCGGGCGGCACGACCGAAGCCGGCGCGGCCGACGCCGCCAGCAGGCCCGCCGGCAGATTGTTCATGAGATTGCTCGCCACCGCCAGAATCGCGCCTGCCGAGAAGCCCGCGCCCTTCGGCGAGATCGCGGCCGCCTCGGAAATCTCCCGCGCAAGCGCGCCCACGAGGCCAGACCGTTCGAGCCCGGCCACGAGAACGAACAGACCGGCCACCAGCGGCACGACGCTCCAGCTGATGGATTTCAACAATGGCGCGGGCGACGTGCGCCCGGCGAGGAGCACGACGGCTGCGGCCAGAAGCCCGACCCCGAAAGTGACGACGCCCAGCGGTCCGTCGAGCGCCGACGTCGCAAGCAGGATGAGGCATGCGGCCGCAATGGCGTAACCCGCCAGCCGCGCCGGCAGGGTCAGGAGTGGCAGCGGCACGTCGGCGGAAATCTTTGCGCGCAGCTCCTGCCTGAAGGCGATCCGCAGCATCAGCCAGGTCATCGACACCGCGATCAGCGCAGCCGGCCCGAACCACACGACCCAACGCCCGAGCGCTGGAATGCGCTCTCCGAACAGCACCAGATTGGCGGGATTGGAAATCGGCAGGATGAAGCTCGCGGCATTGGCCACGAACGCGCAGATGAAGAGATAGGGCAAAGGTTCGGCTTTCGCGGCGCGCGCGGCCGCATAGACGGCGGGCGTCAGCACCACCGCCGTGGCGTCGTTCGACAGCAAGGCCGTCACCACGACGCCCACCAGGTAAACGAGGTCGAACAGGCGGCGCGCGGAGCCACGCGAGAGTCGCGCCGCGTAAGCGGCGGTCCAGTCGAACAGGCCCTCGCGGCGGGCAAGCTCGGCCAGCGCCATCATGCCGATGAGGAAGAGGTAGACTTCCGTGCCGCGTGAGACCGCAGCCAGCGCTTCGGCCGGGCTGACGAGGCCGGCCAAGAGCAAAGCCGCTGCGCCAGACACGGCCCAGATCGCCTCGGGCCAGCGGAACGGCCGCAGGATCACGCCTGCAGTGGCGAGACCCGCGACGGCGAGAATGGCGAGAGACGCGGGTTCGATCACGTGCGGCCGTGGACAAAGAGATGCGGGCTCCTGCTAGCAGTTTGGCGGGGCGACGGGAAGCGCAGCCGCCCCAACCCTGCAAAAACTCGACGCGAGGCCCCGCTGCCGCTAAGAACGCCCGGACACCTGATCCAAGTCGAGCAGAAGAGCAGCCAGATGGCCCATCCCGATCGTTTCCTCCTTGCCGGCGTGATGGGCTGGCCGGTGATGCATTCGCGCTCGCCCATGCTGCACAATTATTGGTTCAAACAGCACGGCCTCGCCGGAACCTACGTTCCGCTCGCCATCGAACCTGCCGGGATCGGCCCCGCCTTGCGGGCGCTTCAGCCGCTCGGCTTCGCCGGTTGCAACCTGACGATCCCCCATAAGGAGACCGCGCTCGCCTTCGTGGACGAAGTGGCCGACACGGCCCGGCGCATCGGCGCGATCAGCTGCGTGACCGTGCGTCGCGACGGTTCGCTCGTCGGCACGAACAATGACGGCTACGGCTACATCGAAAGCATTCTGGCGGAAGTGCCCGGCTGGCGGGCGGACGCCGGTCCGATCGTCGTGATGGGCGCGGGCGGCGGCGCACGCGCCGTGGTGCTCGGCCTCGCCGACCGCGGCGCGCGCGAAATCAGATTGATCAACCGCTCGCCCGAACGCGCGCTGGGTCTTGCGCAGGAATTCGGCGCGCCCGTTCATGCCGTCGCCTGGGAGGATCGCCACGCGGCGCTCGAGGACGCAGCCATGCTGGTGAATACCACGAGCCAGGGCATGGTCGGCCAGACGCCGCTCGACCTCGCGATTGAACGCTTGCCGCGCCACGCGCTGGTGTCGGATATTGTCTATATTCCCCGCGAAACGCCGCTGCTGCGGCAGGCGCGCGAACGCGGGAACCCGACAATCAACGGCCTCGGCATGTTGCTGCACCAGGGCCGCCCCGCCTTCCGCGACTGGTTCGGCGTGACCCCCGACGTCACGCCCGAATTGCGCCAGATGATCGAAGCGACGCTCTGATCAGTCGACCTTCGAGCGGTAGTGATCCCACGTCTTCTGGAAGAGGCTGGCCGACCAAAGCTTCTCGTAGCAGGCCTTTTTTTCCTCTTCGCTGAACACGTAAGGATCGCCGATCTGCTTCGCCATATATTGGCGATAGGCGTTTTCCTCGACATAGGCGGCGAGCGCGAAACACTCCACCATGTTGGCGCCCACGACCGTGACGCCGTGCGCCTTCAGCAGCACGGCCGGCCTGTCGCCCAGCGCCTTGGCGAGGCGTTCGCCCATCGGCTTGGTGTTCACCGACAAGGGCGTGTCCATCACCGGAATGTCGCCCAGCAGCACGCCCTGCGCATAGACATGCTTGTAGGGCTCTCCCACCATGGTGAGAAATGTCGACCATCGCGGATGCGTATGCGCCACCGCCTGCACGTCGGGCCGCGCGCGATAGACTTCGGAATGGATGTGGAATTCGAGCGGCGGCTTGCCGGCGCCCGAAATCACATTGCCGTCGAAGTCGATCTCCACGAGTTGGTCGTCCGACATCTTGCCCTTCACCGCCGCGCCATTGTTGATGAGGATGCGGTTGTCTCCGAGGCGAATGCTGACATGGCCGTTGTGATCGATAATATCCGCACGCTCCAGCATGCGGATCGCATCGATCAATTCCTGGCGCTGGTCGTTGGCGCGGGACGTGACAGGCGGCTGCGACATGAAACCGGGTCCTTGATGACGATTGATCCTGATCGGGTGCTTGCAGGGATTCAGAAACCGACGCGGCGTTTCCAGAGGTCCCAGGCGCGGGCCGAAGACTTGAGGTTGACCTCGTCGGCAAGACGCCCTTCTTCCGCATCCAGCGCGGCGATGTTCCCGCCGCCCGCCAGCATCGCTGTCTGGAACTGCAGGCGCGCATTCACTTCCGTATAGACGGCGCGGAACACTGCGACGGGCAGGCTCGGGCCCGTGGCCACGCTGCCGTGGGCGCGCATCAGCATCACGTCCTTGTCGCCGAGTTTCTCGGCGAGCGCGACACCCTTTTCGCTATTGCCCACCAGCATGTCGGTCGCGCCGAATTTCTCGTGAATGTCGAAGACCGGAACGCCGCGGGCCACGAAGGCCGCATTGTGGAACATGGCGCGCATCGGCGTGTCGATGAGGCCGAACGGAATCACGTTCGGAGAATGGCTGTGCACCACCGCCATCACGTCCGGACGCTTGCGGAAGATTTCGCCGTGAATGAAGCGTTCGAGGAAGCTGCCGCGCCCCTGAGCGTCCACGCAATCGCAATCGAGATCATATTCCATGATGTCGTCGGGCGTGACGAGCGCCGGCGCGAGGGAGCGAGACATGAGAAAGCGGTTGGGATCGCTCGGGTGGCGCATGCTGACATGCCCGAACGCGTCGACGACGCCCTGGTCGGCCAGAATGCGGCTCGCCGCCGCCAGATCGTGAAGGACCGACGCATCCACCGGACCGCCGGACCGCGGAAGCGCCCTGGTCCCGCCCCCGACATCCGCCGGCGCGCGCGCCACATTGGACCAATAGGACAGACCGGAATGGCAAGCGCAGCGAAACAGTCTCATGTATCCTCCGAGATCGGCTTTGGTCTTGTTCGCCGTCATTACTAACGGCTTTGCGGGTGAAACTCTATCGGCTTGCGGGAGGGCGCCCGCCCCTCGGCGCTGTGGCCCTCAACGCTCCTGCTCGGCCACCTGAGCGGCCAGCCGCACCGGCGTATTGGCGGCCCCGTACTGGTCATACCCACGCCGCTCGACGATCTCGAAGAAAAAATGGTTTTCCAGAGTGGTCGTGTAGATGTGAAAGAACTCACCGTTGCGGTTGCGGTCATAGAGGATGTCAAGCCTGCGCATCCGCGCCAGCAGTTCGGGTTCGATTTCGAACCGCGTGCCGAGATCGGTATAATAATTGTCGGGTATGTCCAGGAAGCCGACGCCCCGCGCTTTCGCGGCCTCCACGAAGGTGAAAAGATCGTCGGTCGCCAACGCAATATGCTGCACGCCCCCGCCCCCGAACGCGTCGATGAAGCGCGACACTGCGGTTGAGCCGCCATCGGCGATGTTCAGCGGAATGCGTACGCTGCTGTCGTCCGAGCGAATGACCCGGCTGTAAAACGCGCCATAGGGGTCGGCGACCTCCACCTGCGGGTCGTTCACCAGACCGAGCACGGATTTATAGAACGTCATCCACGACAGAAATTCGGAGCGCCGCAGCACGTTGGAGAAATGGTCGAAGGCCTGAAGTCCGCCTGCCGCCTCCTGTGTCTCGAAGACGAAGTCCTGGTCCCAGTTGCTGCGTGCGCCAGCCTCGCCCTCGACCTTTTCGCCCATGAAATAGATCAGGCTGTTCTCTACGCCCGCAACCGCCGGGATCAGTGCTTCGCCCGGGCCGATGCGACCGAAATAGGTCGGGGCGCCAAGCGCATTGGCGCGCTCCAGCGCCGCATCCGGATGATCAAAGCGCAGCCCCAGCGCGCACATCGACGTGCCGTGCATGAGATGGAAGGAATGCGCAAAGCCTTCCTGCTCGCGATTGACCACGATGTTCAGCCCGTTCTGCCGATAGAGATCGACATCTTTCGAACGATGCCGGGCGACGCGGGAAAAACCCAGCCCCTTGAGCAGATCGACGAAGGGATTGCCGTCGAGCGGTCCGCTGGCGAATTCCACGAATTCAATGCCGCCGATGCGCGACGGCGCCGGCAGGGGCGTGCCGATCGTGAGCGGCGGAAGGTTCTGGGCCGCGCGCGAACGCCCGAGGTTTTCACCCGCGATCTGCAGCGATCGCATGCCATCGCGCGCGATGGCGGCCGCGGGCGCGCCGCGGAACTGGTCGTTGAACGCTTCGAGCGAGATTGGCCCGCGGTAACCGGTCTTCATGACAGCGTCGAGAAAGGCCCCCACCGGGTGGTCGCCCTGTCCGGGGAAGCAGCGGTGATGCCGGCTGAGCGACATCGGATCCATCATGATGCCCGGCGCGTCCGACAATTGCACGAGACCGATGCGGGACGCCGGGATCTCAGCCAGCGGCTCTATCGGGTTCTTGTTGACGCAAATATGGAAGGAATCGAGCACGATGCCGAGATTTGGCCGGTCGGCCATGCAGACGAGTTTGTAGGCGGGCTGCCAGTCGCGGATGTGGCGCCCCCAGGCCAGAGCCTCATATCCCAGCCGGAAGCCTCGCCGGGCCGCGCGGTCGGCAAGTTCGGCCAGGTCGGCGGCCGCGCGCTCCATGTCATCGGCGGAATCCTCCGACACGCTGGAGCACATGCCGAGAAAACGGGTGCCGAGTTCCTCCATCAGGTCGAACTTGCGTTCGGCGCGCTCGAAATTCTTGGAGCGCAGCGGCTCGGGCATGGCCTCGAAATCGCGCATCGGCTGCAGGCCGATGATCTCGAGCCCCAGGTCCTCCGCCCGCGCCCGAACGTCGCGTGGCGTACCGCTGAAAAAGGTCAGGTCATTCTCGAAGATCTCGACGGCCCGAAAGCCGGCGCGCGCCACTGCGGCAAGCTTGGCTTCGAGGGTGCCGCCCATGGAGACTGTCGCGATCGACCATCTGAGCATTGGGGTTTCTCTCCTGTTTGACACCCTTTAACCACGGAAGGCCCGAACAAATCCATAGCCCCGGCCGGTCGCCGGCGCGGTCCTCCGGGCGACGCCATATTCCCCCTGACGCCGCGATCATGTATCAGGACAGGGAAGCCCGGACGCACAAGCTTCCGGCGCAATCAAGAAACAGAGGGGACGGATCCAGATGGGCCAGTTGAAACTCAGCATCGCCACCACCGACTACGATCATTTTCGCGATTTCCGCCTCGGCCTCGTCAAGGCCGAAGGCGTCGACCACAACTGGCTGACTCTGGGCCATCACGAAATATTTGCCCGGATGACGTTCAATCGCGAGTTCGACGTGAGCGAACTCTCCTTCGCCAAGTTCATGACCCAGATCACGCGCGACGATTGCGACATCGTCGGCTTGCCGGTCGTCTGCTCGCGCCTCTTCCGCTTCAGCTCCTTCTACGTAAACAAGAACAGCGGCATCAAGACCGTCCAGGACCTCAAGGGCAAGCGCGTCGGGTCGCCGGAATGGGCTCATTCCGCCGCCGTCTACATGCGCGGCTGGATGCACAACGACTGCGGCGTGAAGCTGACCGACGTGCATTGGTATCAGGCCGGCGCCAACGATCCGGGCCGCATCGAGAAGGTCGAGCTCAACCTGCCGGAAGGCATGCAGCTCACCCGCGTCTCCGACAAGTCGCTGTCGGAAATGCTCGCCTCGGGCGAAATCGATTGCGCGATCATCGCGCGCCCGCCGACCTGCTTCCTCGAAGGCCACCCGGACGTGGTGCGCCTCTTCCCCGACTATCTCGAAATGGAAGAGGAATATTACGACAAGACCAGCGTCTGGCCGATCATGCACATCATCACGATGCAAAAGCACATCGTCGACGCCAATCCCTGGGTTCCGCGCAACCTCTACAACGCCTTCATGGAATCGAAGCGCCGCAGCATCGAGCGCCTGTTCGATCCCGCCGTCTCGCGTTACCCGCTGCCGTGGCTGCCCACCTATGCGCGCCGCATGCGCGACAAGATGCACGGCGACACGTTCCCCTATGGCGTCGAGGAAAACCGCGCCACCTGGGAGCAGATGCTGCTTTATACATACCAGCAGGGCATCGCCCACAAGCACGTCAAGCCGGAGGACATTTTCCCGGCCGGCATCATGACCAAGATCGTCGTCTAAGAAAAAAGGACCGCCGGCCTCGAGCCGGCGGTTCTCTTTATGCGCTCAACCCGGAGGAAGAATGTCGAACGACACGCAGACCAATCGCAGCAACTCGCTCGCCCGCACGGCCGCCGAACTCTGCGCCGTGACGCGCATGCTCGAAGCCATGAACATCCTGAGCTATAGCGGCCACATCGCAGTGCGCATCCCCGAGCGCAACGCGCTGATGATCCAGCGCCGCACGGATTCACGCAACGAACTCGTCCCCGAGCGCATGCTGCTGGTCGATTTCGACGGCAAGGTCATCGAAGGCGACGGCAAGCCGCCGTCTGAAACCGCCATTCACATCGAGGCCTTCAAGGCGCGTCCCGACGTGATGGCCTCCATCCACAGCCACATGGAACTCGCCATCGCGTTCACCATGATGGACGGCGTTCAGCTGCTACCGATGCGCGCCCGCGCCACACGCTGGAAGAGCGGCATCCCGACCCATCCCGATCCGAGCCACATCAAGCATATGTCGCAGGGCCGCGAACTCGCCCGGACGCTCGGCCCGCACCATGTCGCACTGATGCGCGCCCATGGCCTCCTGCTCGTCGCGGAATCGCTGCCCGCCCTGTTCACCGACTCGGTTCACTTCGAGGAAAATGCGCAGGCGCAGATGCAGGTGATGCAGGCCGGAGCCAAAGTGAAGCCGCTGAGCGACAAGGAGATCGAAGACATTCTCGCGCTCGAGGATCGGCCTCACCACATCGGCAAGCTCTGGAACTACTACATCCGCAAAGGCGTCAACGCCGGAACGGTGGAGAAGGAGTGGAACCTGCTTTCATAAGCCGATTCCAGCAGCGCGTCCGCCATATAGGCGTCGAACAAGATTTAGATGGCCGCGTCGCGTCTCGCGATGCGAGCCATCTAACGCCCGTCATCGATGGATCGGATCCACCCAGCGCACCTCTTCGGGCGCCTCCACGGGCTCGATGTCGAGATTGACGGCGATCGCCTGGCCGTCGCTGCGCACCAGCACGCATTCGAGGCTCTGGTCCGCGAGAGCGTTGATTTCCTGATGCGGCACATAAGGCGGCACGAAGATGAAATCGCCCGGCCCGGCCTCGGCGACAAATTCCAGCTTCTCGCCCCAGCGCATGCGCGCCTGTCCGCGCACGATGTAAATGATGCTTTCGAGCGGCCCGTGATGATGCGCGCCCGTCTTGGCGCCCGCATGGATGGTCACGGTCCCGGCCCAGAGTTTCTGGGCGCCCGCACGGGCGAAATCAACTGCCGCCATACGGTTCATGCCCGGCGTCTGCGCCGTGTTCGGGTCGAGGCTGCCGCCCGGGATGACGCGCACGCCGTCGTGCTTCCAGCGGGAACTCTCGTCGCTCATGTCAGGCCCTCGTCTCCACGATAGGACCGCAGGCTAGCAGGCGGGCCTCAGGCCGGCACGCTTTCCTTCGTCGCATGCCTGGCGACGATCTTGCGCAGTTCCGGAACGCAGGACCCGCAATTGGTGCCGGCCCTCAGGCATGCGCCGATCTCTTCGACGGAAGCGGCGCCTCCGGATGTCACCAGATCGCGGATTTTGGCCAGACCTACGCCGAAACAGGCGCACACTGTCGGGCCTGCATCCGCCAGGCCCGAGGCGTCCCGGCCGGACAACAGCAGCCGGCGCTCCACAGCCGCCAGGTCTTCGGCCGCGAACAGCGTCTTTACGGCGTCCCAGCCGCAGGGGGCGTCGGCCGGGCCGACAAAGAAGGCGCCGAC
>JAIEQX010000035.1 GCA_019747375.1 Beijerinckiaceae bacterium
AAGGTGCGTCGCATGCCCGGCGTCAGCTTCTGGCCTGAGGCCGCGACGACCCTCGATGGGGGCGCGCATCTTCTGGATATTGCACATGCGGCCGGCGCGGACCTCATGTTGCTGCACGACCCCCGCCTCGTCCCGGAACGGCGAGATTCGCTTCCCATCCTTGTGGCGTGCACGAATTCTCCCATCATCCGGTGGAAGACCTTGCATGGCGACAAACCTGCGCCCGACAGGCTGAGGCTTGACGCCATTCTCGAAAAACGTGGCCTGATCGCTGCAGATCGGGTGCTTGCGCCGAGCCGGGCCTTCGCGGAAGCGCTTGCCGTTGAACATAACCTCCCCCGTCGTCCGATCGTCGCCGCGCCATTCTCTCTTGAAATCCTCGCTTCGAACCTGACAAACCCGGCCCGCGATTTATCGGACCGCACCTATGCGCTGTCGGCTTGCCGTCTGTTCGACGACGCAGCGGACGCCGTAACCCTTGACCGGGCAGCGTCACGCCTGGATGGCGCGGTTTTTGCGGTAGGCCCCACGGTGGGCCCACATGCGAGAGCGCCAGGCTTCAGCGATTTACACTGCCTTGGCCCGCTTGCGTGGGACCAGATCGATCGCTTGTTCTCGCGCTCTCCGGTGTTCGTTTCGACGGCGCGAGCCAGAACCTCCGGTCGGCTGGTGTTTCGCGCCGCGGCGTGCGGCTGCGCACTCATTCTCTCTGACCTTCCGGTGCACCACGAAATGTGGCGAGGAGCCGCGACATTCGTGAAGCCTGGCGATGCCGAGGGTTTTGCCGCCGCAATCCGTCGCGCCATCGAGGACTTCGAGCATCGATCGGCCATGATGGACGCGTCACTGCGACGCGCACGCCTGCTTGCCGGAATGCGCCGTGGCGACGCGCTTCATGACCTGCTCGTGTCCGCTCTGTCCGGCGCAAGATTGACCGCGGCGGAGTGACACGCGAAGATTGGGGCGATCCGCAGCATCGCGCCCGGCGGCCAGCCGACTTTTATCCGACGACCGCAGTGGCGTCCCGCCCGTTCAGCGGGACGGCCGCACGTTGCCGTCGATATGTCTTTGAGAGCACATGCAACCGCCGTCACCCTCCACCGCTGCGCCCGCGAGCCTTACGCGCAAGGAAATTATTTCGATCATGGGCGGGCTCATGCTCGCGCAGTTCATCGGAGCCCTCGACCAGACAATCGTCGCGCCCGCGATGCCAACCATGGGGCGAGAGCTCGGCGACCACGCGACCCTCCCCTGGGTCGTGACCGCCTATCTGCTCGTTTCGACGGCCGTGACGCCCATTTACGGCAAGCTCAGCGATATCCATGGCCGACGCATCATGCTGATGATCGCCATCGGGATTTTTGTGCTCGGCTCCATCGCCTGCGCGCTGGCGCCCAACATGCTGACGCTCGTTCTGGCGCGCGGTCTTCAGGGGCTCGGCGGCGGCGGATTGATCGCTTTGACGCAGACCATCGTGGGCGACATGGTGGCGCCGAAAGATCGCGGCGCCTATCAAGTGTACATTCAGGCCACCTGGATGGCGTCGAGTTTGGCGGGACCCGTGCTCGGCGGCCTGTTCGCCCAATACTCCCACTGGTCCCTGATCTTCTGGATCAATCTCCCGCTCGGCCTGATTGCGTTCATGATGACGAGCGCCAAACTGAAGCGTCTGCCCCGGCACGAACGGCCGCATGAGCTCGATCTGCTGGGCGCCTTGCTGATGATGACCATGTCGGTGCTTCTGATGCTGGCCCTGAACTGGGGCGGCGTACGCTACGCCTGGACTTCCAGCACGATCCTGTCTTTGCTCGCGTCATCCGCTCTGGCGTTCGTCGCGCTCGTCTGGCGCCTGCGCACGGCGCGCGAACCGCTGATACCGGTTTCTGTCCTGGCGAATCCGGTCGTTTTCAACGGCGTCATTGCGGTCTGTTTCGCCATGGGGGCGCTGATCGGTCTGATCATCTATCTCCCGATGTATTTTGAGTCGGTTTCGCGTCTGGGAGCCGACCTTTCGGGAGTCGCCTTGTTGCCCCTTGTGATGGGCACGACGCTCGGAGCCGGCATAGCGGGTCGATTCATGTCGCGGCTGAAGCACTACAAGCGAATGCCGGTCGCAGGACTTTCGATCTCGATTGCGGCGACGCTCGTGCTGGGCGCCTGGTCTGGCTCCATCCCCTTCCTGTTGCTCGAATTGATGCTGGCGAGCCTCGCGATAGGGCTGGGAACGTTGTTGCCGGTGGTGACGATCTCGCTTCAGAACGCCGTGCCGCATCATGAGCTTGGCACCACGATGGCGCTGATGAACTTCCTCCGGCAGGTCGGCAGCGCCTTCGCGGTCGCGGCGTTCGGCACAGTGTTGATGAGCATGGCGACATCGGGCGGACCGGGTTCGCACGAACTGCTGGTGCGCGAAGGCTTGAAGGATCCAGAGGCCCTCGCCTCGGGCTTCCGCATCCTTTTCGTCGCCTGCAGCGCAGCGCTGGCCGTCGCGCTGGCTTTTCTGTTGCGCATGGAGGAGCGCCCCTTGAAGGGCTCGAAGCCTGCAGGCGGAACCGCATGACTGAAGACACCGGCTCACGGCCGAGCCTCGTCCTGGCGGGCGCCGGGCATGCTCATGTGATCGCCTTGCGGGACTTCGTCACGCGCGCGCCGGATGCCTGCGTCACAATCGTGACCCGTGACGTGCTCACGCCATATTCGGGCATGTTGCCGGGCGTCATCGCAGGCCATTATCCTCCCGGCGCAGCGATGATCGACGTACGCCCGCTCGCGCAATCCATCGGCGCCCGCCTGATACAGGACGAAATTGTCAGCCTCGACGCGGAGTCGCGGAGCTTCACCTGCGCGAGCGGGGCGAAATTGGCCTATGATGTCTTGTCCATCGATATCGGTTCCCGACCGAACACGGGCGACGTTCCAGGGGCCCGCGAAGGCGCTATCCCGGTCAAGCCCATCGATCGCCTGCTCGGGACGTTCGCATCGGTCGAGCAGCGCTTCGCGGAGCGCGGATATGCAGCCCGCGTCGCCGTCGTGGGCGGGGGGGCGGGCGGCGTCGAACTCGCCTTTGCGATCAACCATCGACTGCGCGCGATCGCCGTGTCAGCCGGCGCCGCGGAGGCCCGCATCCAGGTGCTCGTCGTTGCGGGAAGCCATGGCTTGCTGCCGGGCTTCTCCGACGGTTTCCGTCGGCGGGTTCGGGCGGCGCTTGAATCTCGCGCTGTGCGTCTGCACGAAGGGCGTCGTGTCGAACGGGTCGAGGATGGACGCCTTTTCCTCGACGGCGGCGGACTGCTCGAGGCTGATGAAACTCTCTGGACAACGCAAGCTGAAGCTGCGACCTGGCTCGCATCAAGCGGCCTTGCGACGGATGAAGCCGGGTTTGTGGCGGTCGATGAAACTCTGCGCTCCACTTCGCATGGAAATGTTTTCGCGGCAGGAGATGTCGCCTCCTTCTCCCCGATGAAGCTGCCAAAATCCGGGGTGTACGCCGTGCGGCAAGGTCCGGTGCTGGCGAACAATCTGCGCGCAGCGCTCAGCAATAAGGAGTTGCAGACGTTCAAGCCGCAGAAGCACGTGCTCTACATTCTTTCAACCGGCGACAAGAATGCGATCATGACGAAATACGGCATGAGCCTGGAAGGCGCGCCTATCTGGCTCTTGAAGCACATGATAGACAACAGATTCATCAAGCAATTTTCGACGCGTTAACCAATTCACCCAGTTTCGTAAGCAATCTCTTCACACCTCTTAAAATTCGTTTACCCTAATGAATGCGCAACGAGGCTACTGCGCAGCGGGGGTGAGTAATGGCGTATTTCGATTTGTCATTAAACAGCGGCATAAATCCAGCTGCCAGCAACGAATTTACATCACTTATTTCTCGTTCGACGGCGCTTCGCAACAATCCCGCCAAGCAGATTTCGCCCGATCCCACGCTGCCGAACAGCCTCCGTTTCCCGCCCACGGATTACAAGGAACTCGACGTCGTACTGGACCCGAACACGGCCGCGATGTGGTGTCATATGAGGCCGGTCGGTCCGCCCAGCTTCACGCCGTCCCTGCTCAACGAATTGATCGGGCTGCGACGCGCGATCCAGACCTATTTCGCCGGCCCGCATCAGTCCGCCAGGATGCGTTACTTCGTCGGCGCCTCGCGGATCCCCGGCATCTACAATCTTGGCGGCGATCTGGCGTTTTTTGCAGACACGATCCGTCGAGGAGATCGCGAAAAACTACGCCGCTATGCGATCGATTGCTGCGATGTAAGCTACCATATGGCGGTCGGGTTCGACGTGCCGGTGGTGACGATAGGGCTCGTGCAAGGCGACGCCCTCGGCGGCGGGTTTGAGGGCGCCATGTCGTTTCAGGTCCTCGTGGCTGAGCGAAGCGCGCGCATGGGTCTGCCGGAGGTGTTGTTCAATCTGTTCCCCGGGATGGGCGCCTATAGCCTGCTGTCGCGAAAGGTCGGCGCTTCTCTGGCCGAACGCATCATTCTCAGCGGCAAGATCTACACAGCCGCGGAACTCTACGACATGGGGATCGTCGACATTCTGGCGGAAGACGGTTGCGGCGAGGAAGAAGTCCGCAAATTCGTCTCCTGCAATGCCGGCAAGCATCGAATGCAGCATGCGCTGACCCGCGTGGCCCGACGGGTCAATCCGCTCACCTTCGACGAGCTGCGCGACGTGACGGAAATCTGGGTCGACACCGCCATGTCGTTGGACGCGTCAGACCTTCGCAAGATGGAGCGGCTGGCGCATGCACAGTCACGCAGGCTCGCGCGAGCGTGACGGTCTCCTCAGACAGGGAGCAGGAGGCCTGAGGGCGATGCGACCAGGCCGCCGGCATCCCCAAATTCAGTTGCCAAGGTATCCCGCCAGGGCTTCACGGGCGCGCTCGAATTCCACCTCGAGTTCGCGCACGTGAATCTCGCCCTGCACAGCCAGATCATGCGCGTCGATGGCGCGCAGGTCCAGGCAAAGCTTGTAGACCGCCTGCGCGCCCACGTTGGCGGCGCAGGAACGCAACGCATGCGCATGATCCCGGAAGCCGTGGACGTCCTGGTCGGCCACCGCGGCGCTGAGGCTCTTGAGCACGCTGGCGGCGTCAGCGACAAATTGTGACGCGATTTCGTCGACGAACTCGTCACCGCCCAGGGTTTTCAGATCACGCAGAGCGCGCTCGTCCAATGGACCCTCTACGCCTGCGTCTTCGCGGGCGTCTGCTTCCGCAGCGGCCATCTGCTCGGCCTCGAGGGTGAGCGCATCCTTGAGATCCGCGCCTTTCAGATCTGCGGCGGCGCGAGGCTTCAGCGCCGCATAGCGGGCTACAAGCGCAAGAAGTTTCTGAGCTTCGATAGGCTTGTTGAGACAGTCGACCATTCCGGCTTCGCGGCACTTCTCGGCGGCTTCTTCAGTGGCGTCGGCGGTCAGCGCGATGATCGGCACACGCGGTTGGCCAATGGTGGCGAATTGATAGAATTTCGACGCTTCAAGGCCGTTCATCACCGGCATGTTCAGGTCCATGAAGACGAGGTCGAACTGCTCGTTGACGAGCGCCTCGACGGCGAGTTCTCCGTTCTCGACGATGGTCGGCTCATGCCCGCCGCGCGTCAGAATCTGGCTGATGACGAGCTGGTTCGTGCGATTGTCTTCCGCCACGAGGATGCGCAGCGATTGATGTGCCGGCACGATCGACAAAGGCGTGACGGCGTCGCCATTTCTGGCTCCCGGACAAGCGTTCCCGATCCGCAGCATGTCCGTCAACGCTTCGCCCTCGAGCGGCAGCGGCAGGATTGTGAGGAAGTGGCTTCGCAGATCCCGGTCCTGCGCATCCGGCGCCTCGCTCAGCAGCAGCATCGGCCGGGTCAGGAATGCATCGCCTTGCGACAGAGCTTCCGCGCCAGCCAGACGATCGGAGCCGAGCATGCGCTCGTCGACAAGAATGAAATCGCCGAGATCCGTGGACGCCGCCAGGGCTTTCATGAGTTCCGCAGCGTCTTCGAAGCTTGTAGCATGGCAACCGGCGCGGCGAACGGCAATCGAGACCGCAGGATCACGCGACAGGATGACGGCGGCAGGCGCTCCCTCCGCTTCGGCACGCCTTGTCGCAGGCATGACTTCAAGTTCGAACCAGAAGGTCGAGCCTTTGCCGACCTCGCTCTCGACGCCAATCTTCCAGCCATGCGCTTCAACGAGCTGACGTGCGATGGACAGGCCGAGGCCGGTGCCGCCGAAGCGATCGATGATCGTCTCGTCGGCCTGCGTGAAGCTCTCGAAAATGCGTGCTTGCGCTTCGGGAGCGATGCCGATGCCGGTATCTGCGACTTCGAAGCGTAAGCGCAGTGGCTCGCCTTCCTTCTGCGAGACGACGCTGGCGCGGATGAGAACATAGCCCTGCTGGGTGAATTTCACCGCATTGCCAGTGAGATTGATCAGGACTTCTTCGAAATGACGATAGCTGCCGATGATGCTTCGCGGCAGATTCGGGTCGATATGCAGAGCCAAGCGGATGCCGTTCGTGCGCGCTTGGATCGACAGCATTGCGCGAATGTCGCGCAGCAGCGCGTGCAGATCGACTTCGCCCATTTGGGGCTTCTTGCCGAGCTCCATGCGCGAGACGTCCAGAATATTGTTGATCAACGAAAGGAGCGAGCGGCCAGACTTGCCGATCGTGCGCGCCATTTCAGCCTGCTCTCGCTCGAGCCTCGTGCCGAGCAGAACATCGCTGAGGCCGATCACGGCATTCAACGGCGTGCGCAGCTCGTGACTGATAGAAGCGAGGAACAAACTTTTGGCGCGGCTCGCCTCTTCGGCCTGACGCTTCGCCTCCGACAGGCGGCGGATCAACACCGACACATAAGTTGGCAAAATGAACAAGCCGAACAGCAATCCGCCGCTCAGCTCGGGATGCGCATGCCAGAAGGGCGTGGTCCAGATCATCGCGGCGAATGAGAAAAAGCCCACGACGGCCGCGACGATGAGATATTCCACACCAAATCGGAAACCGTTGCCGAAGATCGCCCACAACAGCATCGGATAGGTGAAAGCCGTCATCTCGCCGCCGGCATGCATCAGATAGGCGACGACGCCGATATCGAGCGGAATGCCGATCAGACGACGCGGGACGGAGATGCCGGGATGGTACAGGAGATGCACGAACAGAATGGCGGTCATCGCCGTGTAAAGCAGGAAGTAGCCGCCGATTTCCTGCAGCAGAACCTGCTGGGCGGTACCGCCCGCCAGGTAACCGACGAAGAGGCATGAGAAAGCAACAAGGCTCAGCGCCAGACGACTTAACGTCAGTTCATGCTCACTGTCTGGACGTGAATGCATGCGCGCGCGGAAGCGCTTCGCCAGGGATTGCCGTTCAGGTTTGCTCGCGGGCATCTGACGGTTCGCCCTCAGGCGCTTCGTGCGAGTGCGGGCTCGCGCCGCAGCAACTCGATAAAGTCGGCCGCCGGCATTGGCTTGCCGAAGTAATAGCCCTGCACTTCATCGCAGCCCTCGGCACGAAGGCGGGCCAGCTGTTCGGCTGTCTCGACACCCTCGGCGACAATTTCAAGATCGAGGCTGTGGCCCAGCGTTATAATGGCGCGTACGATTGCGGCGTCGTTCGGATCGCTCGACAAATTGCGCACGAAGCTTTGATCAATCTTGAGTCGGTCAACCGGGAAGCGCTTCACATAGCTGAGCGACGAGTAGCCGGTGCCGAAGTCGTCGATCGAGACATGGACGCCCATGTCAAGCAATTGCTGAAGGTCGTTGGCGACGGCTTCGAGATCGCCCACGACAATGCTTTCAGTCAACTCGAGATCTAGGCGGCGCGGATCAAGGCCGGTCTCGGCCAGAACCTGCGCGACAAGCAATGGCACGGTGCGTTTGCGGAACTGGACCGGGGAGAGATTGACTCCGACGCGCACAGGCGGAAGGCCCATGCGTTGCCAGGACTTGGCCTCGCGGCAAGCTTCGCGCAAAACCCACTCGTTCAGCGGGACGATGATGCCGTTTTCTTCCGCGCGCGGAAGAAAGACGCCGGGACCAACGAGGCCTGCGCCTGGCCTGTTCCAGCGCAGAAGCGCTTCGGCGCCCACGATGCTGCCGCTCGCGAGATCGACCTGCGGCTGATAATAGAGAACGAATTGCTCCTGTTCGAGGCCGAGGCGTAGTTCTGCGTCCAGAAGAGCCTCGTTCTTGGCGCGCGCCTGCATGTCGGCCGCGTAGAAACAGAAGTGGTTCCCTTTTTCCGCCTTGGCGCGATACATCGCCAAATCGGCGTTTTTCAGCAGGTCCTCGGCATCGATGCCGTCGGCCGGATGGATTGCGATACCAATGCTGGCTGTTGTGCGGATGGTGGATTCTTCAAAACCATGCCCGTCGGCGACAACTTGAAGCACACGCTGAGCGAATTCGGCCGCGTCTTCCGGCCCTGTCACATGAGCTTGCAGGATCGCGAATTCGTCGCCGCCCAGTCGCGCGAGCGTGTCCTCCTCGCGGATGGCGCCGCGCAAGCGGTCGCCGACCGCCTTGATGAATCGATCGCCCGCGGAATGGCCGAGCAGATCGTTGACCGCCTTGAAGCCGTCGAGATCGAGCAGGTGCAATGCGAAGAGCTGGTCGCCGCGGCGCGCGCGCGCGATGAGGCGACGCATGCGCTCGCGCAGCAAGGTGCGGTTTGGCAGGTCGGTCAGCGGATCGTGGTGCGCGAGGTGGCGCAGGTGAGCTTCCGTGCGCTTTCGGGCCGAAATATCCAGGGACGAGGTCAGCACGCCCGTCACGGCGTTGGCGGCGTCCTTCAAGGGCGATTTCGTGGTCAGGAAGACGCGCTTTTCGCCCGAGCGGTCGATAAGGTCTTCTTCATAGCTCGGAAGCGCCTTGCCGGTTTCAAAGACCATGCGGTCCAGCGCATAGCTGCGGGCGCCGTGTTCCTCGCCGAGCAAAGCCGCAATGGGCTGGCCGATGACGGCGCTCTGATCGAGGCCCGCGAAAGCCGTCTGGAAAGCATTGACGAACAACACTTCGCCCTCATAACCGGCAGCGCTGATCATCACCGGCAGCGTGTCGATCACCTGGGCAAGACGCTCGCTGGAATCGCGCAGCGCCCGCTCGCGTGAACGTTCGCTGTGCTCCAGCTCCTTCTCGAGCGTGCTGGCCCGGCTGGCAAGAAGAAGCTGATGTTTATGCAATTTCAGTAGGTTACGCGCACGCGTGACGAATTCATGGTGATCGACGGGGCTGTGCAGAAAGTCGGTAGCGCCCGATTCAAGCGCACGGAGCCGGAAGGATCTCTCTTCGTACACGGTGATCACGACGACCGGCACGTCCACGGACGACGGAAGCAGGCGAAAGCGCCGGATGAACTCCGCGCCATCCATTTGGGGCATCTTATAGTCGGTGATGACCAGATCTGGCGTTTGCTGCGAAAGCCATACGAGAGCTTCGGCGGGGTCGCCAAAGGTGCGGACGGTGACGTCCTCTTCGATCGAAGCGGCCAGCTTCGCGAAGATGTTCCGGTTCGTAACCCGGTCGTCGACGATCACGATCAAGGACATGACGCGGTCCGCAACTCAAAAGCTAAACACGCTTAATTGGCCCGTTGAGACGGGAATTTGGCGCTCGGACGGCCATCATTACCCAATTGTCTTAAGCAAATGCCTATCTTCGGCCTGATGGGCAGGCAAAGTCTGCTAATCATTCGTGACACTTGCGGGGGCGCAGATGCGTTTTTCCACCAACCGCGAGCGAAACCTTTGTGCAGTGCGGAAGTTTATGATTTGTTAAGTTTCCAGAAGGAGTCCCGCCCATGACGATGTCAGACCTCGACCGGCTGCTGAATGCTACGCTTCTGGGAACCAGCGACCGGATCTCCGTCACAGTGACGGATGTGCCTGATCTCGAAGTGGACCTGCGCGAACTTCTCGACAAGGCGCTGGAAATGGCGACGCGCAAGCGGACCGTTTTGAGCGAGATTCAGCTTCCCATGTCGCGTTTCCCGGCCGTCGGGGCGCAATATTGGCATGTTTCCGTGACAGATTCCGGGAATCATGGCGTCGTGCGCCTCATCTACGGGGAGCAGATCGACGCGCTCGCAGCCTGACGCGCTCGTCCCCTGCGGGCCCGGTGGGCCCTTGAGAAAAGCGGCCGGACACTTGTCCGGCCTTTTTTTTGGTCATCTGGCCGGCGCAGACTGTGTGGCGACCGGAGACTTGGCGTCAGGACCATCTGATTTCGACAGAGGCGCCGCACATTCCGACGGCGACTTTGCGCAGTCCGGGCTCATCGTGGGAGCAGCGGAATTTCGGTGGTTGTCCGCGCTGGGCAGAATTGCATTTTGCCCTTCCGGCGGCTTCTCGGGAGCCGAAGACGATTGCGCGAATGCGGGCGCAGGCGTGAATGCGAGCGTGAGGAGAAGGCTGGTCAAGATGGCGGCGCGCATATTTCACCCACTGTCTTCGGTTTACGGATACGCGCGACGTGGTTCAATCCAACTGTCGCGCCCGAGACGGAAATGCGCAGCTTCGCCGGAGGTTGCTTCCCGACATCGTCGAATTGGCGCCGCTTTTGGCGACTGATTGCCCGGGAACCATCCTGATCTGGTCATAGTTAGGCATTGCTATGGACGGGCTGCAGTTCGAGCCGGGAAAGCCTGGCTTGCGCATCGCGGGGGTCGGCGTCGCGCCTGTAGCGCCATTTCCTAATTTGAGAAGGACGACCATGCTCAAGACCCGATACATTCTCATGGCTGGAACGATGTTGGCCGCGCCGCTGCTTTCACCCGCCCTCGCCAGTGCGACGCAGATCAACGAGCCGGCCGCCATTATCCTGGCGCAAGCGCCGGACGGAGAGCAGCCGCGCCGAGGCCGCGGCGGCGACGGCGAGCCGCAGGGACGCCCGCCAGCCGGGCGAGAAGCCCCGCAGCAAAGGGAAGCGCCAGCGCCGCGCGCCGCTCCGCCGCAGCAGCAGCAGCAGCGTGAAGCGCCGG
>JAIEQX010000371.1 GCA_019747375.1 Beijerinckiaceae bacterium
ACCTCGTCATCGACGTTCGTGCGAAATCGCAAGGTCTGGCCCTCGGATGTCGCCATCACGGTCATCTCCACAGCCATGAAGGGCGCATCCTCGACCTCCACGGCGATCTTTTCGACCGGGGTGACGAGGACATAACCATCCGGGTCCTTTCGCAGGATGGTGGAGAAAAGGCGCACCAGCGATTTGCGGCCGATCGGGGAGTTTTGATAGGACCAGACCCCGTCGCGCGAAATCTTGAGCCCGATATCGCCGCAAACCGGCGGATTCCACAGGTGGACAGGGGGCAACGGGCGGGATTTGCCGATATCTTGCGGACCCGCCGCCGCTTCAGCAGCCTTGATCGCCGCCTCCAGCGATCCGGACATTTTATCTTGTCCACCGGCGGGGCTCGCATTCGATTTGACCTCGTCTGCCATATTCTCGCACCATTGCGCGTGGGGAATCCGGGATTGGGCCTCGACGCCGGGATGACCGACACGTGATGGATGAAAAGCCGCGAACGTGCGGACGGTGATCGACAAGCGCGCACCGCGTCCTAAACTGAAGTTGCGGCCCGATCCAGCATCTCGTGGCCGAACAGACCCGATGGATGGCGCGGACGCCACGATCGCCGCGACTAGGAGCCGAGATGAGCATGCAGGACAACACCGCCACCTCGCTGGATTCCGCCATCGCACGAAGCGCTGAAAACGCCCTCGAGCGCGTTGCGGCGGCACGCGCCGCCATCGGAACGGTCATCTTCGGTCAGGAGACCGTGGTGGAAGAGGCTCTGGTGACGCTGATCGCGGGCGGGCATGGTCTGCTCGTCGGCGTGCCGGGCCTCGCCAAGACCAAGTTGGTGGAAACGCTGGGCTTAGTGCTGGGCCTGGATGCGCGACGGGTGCAGTTCACGCCTGATCTGATGCCATCCGACATTCTTGGTTCCGAAATTCTCGAAGAGGGCTCCGATCGCGCGCGTTCGTTTCGTTTCGTCAAAGGGCCGATCTTCGCCCAGTTGCTGATGGCCGACGAAATCAACCGCGCCAGTCCCCGGACGCAATCGGCCCTGCTGCAGGCCATGCAGGAATATCATGTCACTGTGTCGGGTGAGCGACACGACCTGCCGCGGCCGTTCCACGTGCTGGCGACGCAGAACCCGCTGGAGCAGGAAGGCACTTATCCCTTGCCCGAAGCCCAGCTTGATCGCTTCCTCATGCAGATCGACGTGACCTATCCGGATCGTGCGGCGGAGCGGCGCATTCTCGTCGAAACCACCGGCGAAAGCGAAGCGAAGGTGCGGGCCATCCTCAGCGCCGACGATTTGATGACGATCCAGCGGCTCGTGCGCCGGCTCCCGGTTGGAGAAAAGATCGTGGACGCCATCCTCGACGCCGTGCGGTCATCGCGTCCGGGTGAAGGCGATCCTGAAATCACGAAACATATCGCCTGGGGGCCGGGGCCGCGCGCCGCGCAGGCTCTTATGCTGGCGTCGCGCGCCCGCGCCCTCGTGGATGGCCGCCTGGCGCCGTCCATCGACGATATTGTCGCGCTGGCCGAGCCGGTGCTGAAACATCGCATGGCGCTGACCTTTGCGGCGCGCGCCGAGGGCGAGACCATCTCGGGCGTGATCGCGCGGCTCACCGCGCGGCTCGGTTGACGCATGGTCGATGTCCGCCTCCTCGATGCTGATGAACAGGGCGCGGGAGCGCTGCACCAGCTTGACGCACTCGATCTAGCGAGGCGCCTGCCCAGTTTGATTGTCGCCGCGAAGGAAGTCGCCGCGACCGTGATGCACGGCGTGCACGGACGCCGTCGTGCGGGCGCAGGCGAGACGTTCTGGCAGTTCCGTCCGTTCGTGTTCGGCGAGTCGACGAGCCGCATCGACTGGCGCCGATCCGCGCGGGACGACAGGATCTATGTGCGAGAACGGGAGTGGGAAGCCGCCCACACGGTCTGGATCTGGTGTGATCGCTCGGCCTCGATGGGATATGTGTCGGGCCTCGCCCTTCAGCCGAAGCTTGATCGCGCGTTGATGCTTGGTCTGGCTCTCGCGGACCTGCTGGTGCGCGGCGGCGAACGCGTCGGCATTCCGGGCCTGACGCGCGCTTTGGCGAGCCGCAACATTGTCGAGTTGCTGGCGGAGCGCATGATCGCTGAATCGGTTCGGCCCGGCTTCGCGCCCGCCGAGCTGCCTCCCGCGGATGCGCTCGCGCCGCGAACGCAGGGCGTCGTGATCAGCGATTTTCTGTCCGATCCTGACGATATCGCAGCCGTCATCAGGGGAATGTCGGCGCGCGGCGCGCTCGGACATCTGGTGATGATCGCAGATCCGGTCGAGGAGACCTTTCCGTTTCGCGGCCATACGGAATTTCGCGACGTTGACACCACGGCGCGGCTGCGTGTCGGGGAAGCGGAGAGCTTCCGGGACGATTATGTCAAACGACTGGCGCTGCATCGCGAGGCGTTGCGCAGCGCAGCCTCGTCGCGCGGCTGGAGCTTCATCGTGCATCGCACCGACCGCCCGGCGTCTGAAGCGCTTCTTGGCCTTCGCATGAGGCTCGAGGCGGGGCAGGGCGCGCCTTTGCGGGGGAGCGCCTGATGTTCGGACTTCCTCTCGCCTTTGCTGCCCCGCTCGTTCTCGCCGCACTCGCGGTCTTGCCGGCCATCTGGTATCTCCTGCGTTTGACGCCGCCACGGCCGCGCGAAGTATCGTTTCCGCCATTGCGGCTTATCCTCGACCTTCAGGCGCGCGAGGAAACTCCGGCGCGCACGCCATGGTGGCTTCTCGTTCTGAGGCTCCTGCTGGCGGCCGTTATCATTGTCGCGATGGCGGGGCCGATCTGGAATCCGACGCCCGCGGGCGACGGCAAGCGGGGTCCATTGCTTGTCCTGCTCGACGATTCCTGGCCTGCCGCGCCGAGCTGGAAAGAGCGCATCGCGAGCGTGACCGAGCGCATTGCGTCTGCGACCCGCGAAGGCCGCACGACCGCGCTTGTTCCCCTTTCGGACGGCGCGCGCGAGATCGCGGCCGGCGACGCAACGCGCGCGAACGAGCGCCTGCGCACGCTGAAGCCGGTTCCGCATACTGTCGATCGGATGCTCGCGCTTCCGCCAATCGAACGCTTTCTCTCGGCAAATGCGGACGCCGAGATCGTCTGGATCGCCGACGGACTGGCAAGCGGTCGCGCGGACGAATTCGCCGACGGACTGATCAAGATTTCGGGCGACACGCGCGTGCGGGTGGTGACTCAGGATCGTACGCCGGTCGCGATAGCGTCCTCGGAAAACGCCGCCGGGGCTCTCGAGGTCTCGCTCATGCGCGCAGACACGCGCGGTCAGGGAAGCGGCGTGGTGCGGGCGCTCGACATGAAAGGGCTCTCCATCGGCGAAGCGCGCTTCGATTTTGGCGCGGGTCGCGAGACGAAGGCGCGGTTTGAACTGCCGATCGAGCTCCGCAACGAGATTGCGCGCGTGGAAATTGTCGACGAGAAATCGGCAGGCGCCACAAGTCTCCTGGATGAGCGGTGGAAACGTCGTCGAGTCGGATTCGTATCGGGCGCCTCGGCCGACACGTCGCAGCCGCTTCTGTCGCCGACCTACTATCTGCGTCGCGCCCTGACGCCTTTCGCAGACGTGCGCGAGGTCCCTTCAGGACGCGGAGATCCGATCCTGGCGCTGCTGGAGGACAGGCTTTCCGTCATGGTGCTGGCCGATATCGGGGTTGTCAGCGGGCCCGCCCATGATCGTCTTGCACGTTTCGTGCAGGAAGGGGGCGTGCTGCTTCGCTTCGCGGGAACGCGACTTGCGAGTTCGTCGGATGATCTCGTGCCTGTTCGATTGCGTCGTGGCGGACGCGTGCTGGGTGGATCGCTGTCCTGGGAGAGCCCGAAGCAATTGGCGCCGTTCCCGGCCGAGAGTCCGCTTGCCGGCCTCAATGTTCCCCAGGAGGTCACCGTCACACGCCAGGTGCTTGCCGAACCGGACGCCGGCCTGCCCGGAAAGACATGGGCGCAGCTCGTTGACGGCACCCCGCTTGTGACGGCCGAGCGGCGAGGCAAAGGGCTCATCGTGCTGGTGCATGTGACCGCTGATACGACCTGGTCGAACCTGCCTCTCTCGGGATTGTTTGTCGATCTGCTGCGGCGCGTCGTCGCCATGGCGGGCGAGACCGGCGTGGCTGATGCCGGCATGGGCGGGGAAACGGGCGCTGCGCCGCGCATCGAAACCGTCGCGCCGACGCGCACGCTGGACGGATTTGGCGCGCTCGGAGCGCCGCCACTCACCGCCCGGCCTATCCCGGTAAACTTCACCGGGCCTCCCACGGCTGAATTTCCGCCGGGCTTCTATGGTCCATCCGACGCCCTGACGGCCATCAACACACTCGCTCCCACGGACCGGCTCGAGCTGGCCAATCTCACTGCATCGAGGTTTGCAATGGAATCCCTGCGACGAGCGGAGCCGCTGGATCTCCGTCCTGCGATAGTCGCGGCCGCCTTTCTGCTGCTCGTGGCCGACGCGCTGGCGTCGATGTGGCTCGCCGGCGGGTTCGACAAGCTGAAGCCGACGCGCCGACGCAAGGGCGCTGCTGTGGCGGCCTTTGCAGTGCTGCTGGGCCTGGCGGCGGTGGCTACGCCGCATCGCGCCGAAGCGCAGCCTGGTCCGCTGGAGTCGGCGCTGCGCACGCGCCTCGCCTATGTGGTGACAGGCGATGCGCAGGCCGACGAGGCGAGCCGGCTCGGCCTTGGCGCGGTCTCGCGCGCTCTCGCAAATCGCACGGCGCTGACGCCGGGCGATCCGATGGGCGTCGATCCCGGTCGCGACGAACTGGCGTTTTATCCCTTGATCTACTGGCCGATCGTCGCCACGCGGCCGCAACCCTCGGCCGAGGCGGTCGCGCGTATCGCGGCATTCATGCGCCAGGGCGGCACAGTCGTCTTCGACACGCGTGACGCGCTGACGACACGACCGGGCGGCGCGCCGACGCCGGAAGCGCAATGGCTGCGGCTTTTGTTGGCAGGCGTCGACGTGCCCGAACTCGAGCCGGTTCCGCGCGATCATGTCGTGACAAAGACATTCTATCTGCTCGATCAATTCGTCGGTCGAACGACCGTCGGCCAGACCTGGATCGAAGCGCTGCCCGCAAATGGACTCGAGCAGGTGAACCGTCCTGCGCGCGCAGGCGACAGCGTTTCGCCGATCGTCATCACATCGAACGATCTCGCGGCCGCATGGGCGGCCGATCGCAACGGCAATCCGCTATATCCGCTCGTGCCCGGGGGGCATCGCCAACGGGAAATGGCGCTGCGCGGCGGGGTCAATCTGGTGATGTACACACTTACGGGCAACTACAAAGCCGATCAGGTGCACGTGCGGGATCTGCTCGAAAGGCTTGCGCATTGACCAACCTCTTCGCGCTTCGACGCATCGGCTCGACGTCCACCGCCATGGGAGGCTTGAGCGCGCATGCGTGATTTCAGCCTGAGTTTTTCACCGCTTCTGCCAGTCTCTTTGCTGATCGCGCTCGCGGTCGCGGGCGTGATCGTGATCGCGCTCGGCCTTGTGGCGCGGCGCCGCGGCACAGTGTTGCGCGCGGTCGGTCTTGCCTTGGTGCTGGCGGCGCTCGTCGATCCCTCGTTGGTGCGCGAAGATCGCCAGCCGCTCCGCGATGTCGTGGCGGTCGTTCTCGACCGCAGCGCAAGCCAGACGATCGGCGAGCGCAAGGCGCAGACGGACAAGGCGCGGGCGGAAATCGAGAAGAGCCTCGGTTCGCTCGATAATGTCGAGACCCGTTTCGTGGACGGAGGCGGCGTCGATTCCGGCAATGACGGTACGCGGCTGTTCGCCTCGCTGAATTCTGCTTTGGCCGATGTTCCGCCCGAGCGAATTGGCGGCGCCATCTTGGTGACGGATGGCGTGGTGCATGACATTCCGGCGACAGCCGGCTCTCTGGGATTCACGGCGCCGCTGCATGTGTTTGTCACCGGCCGTGCAGGCGAACGCGATCGTCGTATCGAACTTGTCGAAGCGCCGCGCTTCGGTCTCGTCGGCAAGGATCTGTCGGTCGGCGTGCGGGTGCTCGATACGAGTGAAACGGGCGAACCGGTGCAGCTGCGTGTGCGCGCGGATGGCGCCGATGTCGCGTCCCTGCGGGCGCGGCCCGGCGCTCTGGTGCGCGTGCCTGTGCGCATCCAGCACGGCGGGCCAAACGTCATCGAGTTCGAAGTCGCGGGCCTGCCCGACGAACTCACCACGCTGAACAACAAGGCGGTGCTGACGGTCGAGGGCGTGCGCGACAAGCTGAAGGTGCTGCTTGTGTCAGGCGAGCCGCATTCAGGCGAGCGCACGTGGCGCAACCTGCTGAAGTCCGACGCCAATGTCGACCTCGTGCATTTTACGATCCTGCGTCCGCCGGAAAAGCAGGATGGAACGCCGATCAGCGAACTGTCGCTCATCGCCTTTCCGACGAGCGATCTGTTCGGACGCAAGATCAAGGATTTCGATCTGATCATCTTTGATCGCTATTCCAATCAAACGGTGCTTCCGGCCGTCTATTTCGAGAATATCGTTCGATATGTCCGCGAGGGCGGGGCGCTGATGATCGCTGCGGGACCAGACTTTTCCGGACCGGAAGGGCTTTTCTATTCGCCGCTCGGCAAGATCTCGCCGGCCCGGCCCGAAGCCATCATCGAGCGGGCGTTTCGCGCGCAGGTGACGGACGACGGAAAGAAGCATCCCGTGACGCGCGGACTCCCGGGTTCGGATGCGTCGCCGCCGGCGTGGAGCGAATGGTATCGCCAGGTGTCGGCGGAAACGCTGCGCGGAACGTCGGTCATGTCGGGGGCAGACCAGCGTCCGCTCCTGATTCTTTCGCGGGAGATGAAGGGACGCGTCGGGCTGATGTTGTCTGACCAGATCTGGCTCTGGGCGCGCGGCTTCCAGGGGGGCGGGCCGCATCTGGATCTGCTGCGTCGCGTTGCGCATTGGTTGATGAAGGAGCCGGAGCTCGAGGAAGAAGCGCTGCGTGCGACCGCGCGGGGCCGCGAGATTTCGATCGAGCGCCAAACACTCAAACCCGAAACCAAGCCGGTCGTCCTGACGTCGCCGTCAGGCGCGACACGCGAGATTGCCCTTTCCGGAGCCGAGGCCGGCGTGTCGCGCGCCCAGGCGAGCGTCGAAGAGCTTGGACTCTATCGCCTGAGCGACGGCGAATTGACGGCGCTGGTGAATGTCGGTCCCGAAAACCCGCGTGAATTCCAGGAAGTCGTTTCGATGGTCGACAAATTGCGGCCGCTGGCGGAATCGACGGGCGGCACAGTGCGACGCATCGGCGCCGGAACGGGCGACATGATCACGTTGCCCCGCTTCGTGTCGATGCGCGACAGTCCGATCTATGGCGGCTCGGACTATGTCGGGGTGAAGCGCACTGGGGCGAGCGTCGTGACGGGGATCGGCGTCGCGCCGCTGGCGGTGGGCTTTATCGGCCTGCTGGCGCTGCTTGGAAGCGTGCTGATGGGCTGGCTGTCGGAGGGCCGCCGCCGGGCGCGGTAGAAGGCTCAGATTGCCCGGGTGACGGCGCCGCGCACGTCGGCGAACGCGCCATCCGTCAACTCGCAGATCAGAATACGAGCCGGATCCACAGGTCCCGGCATGGTGAGACGGCCCGCAGGCGCCCGCCTGAAGCCCATGCGTTGATAATAGGGTTCGTCGCCGACCAGCAGAACGAGCGTGTGGCCGGCGGCGCGTGCGGCCGACAAGGATCGCGCCACCAGTTCCTCACCTATGCCGCGCGAGCGGAAGGCCGGCTCGACGGTCAGCGGCCCGAGCAACAGGGCGCGAGCGCCGCCGCATCGGATTTCCGTCATGATGTTCGCGCCAACCAGAAACGTGCCGACGCGCGCCACGAACGAAATGTTCGCAAGGGGCGGAACGCCCTCGCGGAGCCGATACGCCGTGCGGGTGAAGCGTCCCGGTCCGAAGGCGCGCTCATCGAGCTTTTCGATCTGGGGCAGGTCGGAAGGCGAGAGAGGCGCGAGGTCGAGCGTGAGTTCAGTCATCTGACGATCCATGTAAAACGGGCGGCGAACAGGCGCGCCTCCGGGGCGGCGCGTGGATCTCGGCGCGGTCAGTCCTGTCGTCGCTGGCGGATCGTCATCATGAGCGTCCCTTTATCAAGGGCCGGCGCGCGGCGCAAATCCGGCGGGTGGCTCACCAATAGGCATCGGGCTCCAGTCCTTGGGTGACTTCGGCGATGCGTCGGCGGGTCGGGGCGGTGGTCAGTTCGGGCAGGGCGTCAACCGGGAAAAAGCCCTGTTCCAAGATTTCCAGGGGTGAAGGTCGATGGTCCGTCAGCTCGACCTGGCGCACGACGTAGAGGGCGACATGATCGCGTCGCGCCATGCGCTGATTGAGATAGACGGCGAAAACGGGCGGGGCGCCCACCAGGCCCAAGCCGGTTTCCTCACGCAATTCGCGGGCGAGCGATTGGTGGAGGGTCTCCCCCGGCTCGACGCCGCCGCCAGGCAAGTGCCAGCCCGCCACATAGGAGTGGCGAATCAAACAGACGCGACCTTCCGCGTCGAGAACCATCGCCCTGACGCCCATCGTCAAAGGTCGTGTCAGGCGGGCGGCCAGGGGTTGGGCGCTCTGAACGAGCGCAAAGGCGCGGTGCGTCAACCAGGACTTCATGGGGAATGATCCAGTACAGAACGGCCGGCGTAGGCACAAAGCGCTTTTCACCAGCTTAGAAAAATTCTAAACAAGGCGCAGCCCAGGAGCATGCCTTGAAGAGCTTCGCCGAACTCTCAGCCCGTGAAATTCTCGCCGTCGCCATAGCTTCGGAAGAGGAAGACAGCCGGATCTACGCGACATTCGCCGAAGACCTCGCAGAACGCTACCCCGCGTCGGCCAAAGTGTTCGGACAGATGGCGGAGGAAGAGAAGGCGCATCGGCATGTGCTGCTCGAAATGTACGAGGAGCGGTTCGGGCCGAACCTGCCGCCGATCCGCCGCGAGGACGTCAAAGGCTTTCTCAAGCGTCGTCCGATTTGGCTGACGAAGAATCTGCCGCTCGAGACCGTCCGCAAGGAGGCCGAGAACATGGAGTTCCAGGCGGCGCGGTTCTACGAAAAGGCGGCCGCGCAGACGACCGATATCGGCATTCGCAAGCTACTGGGGGATCTCGCAGAAGTCGAGAAAAGCCACGGCCGTCATGCGGGCGAGCTTGAGCGTACGTTGCTGACGGAAGAGGCTCGCAAGGAAGAGGAATCGACAAGTCACCGCATGTTCGTGCTGCAGTATGTGCAGCCGGGGCTTGCGGGTCTGATGGACGGCTCGGTGTCGACCCTGGCTCCCTTGTTCGCTGCAGCCTTTGCGACGCACAGCAATTGGGAAACGTTTCTGGTCGGCATGGCGGCCTCGATCGGCGCAGGCATCAGCATGGGCTTCGCCGAAGCGCTTTCAGACGACGGCGCCCTGACCGGACGCGGCACGCCCTGGCTGCGCGGCACGATCTGCGGCCTGATGACCACGCTCGGCGGCGTTGGCCACACCCTGCCGTATCTTGTCCCCGATTCGATCCCGAATTCGTTCTGGATTGCGACCGGCATCGCAAGCGCGGTCGTGTTCGTCGAACTTTGGGTCATCGCTTGGATCCGCGCCAAATACATGGATACGCCCTTCCTTCAGGCCGCATTCCAAATCGTGCTCGGCGGCGCCATCGTGCTCGCGGCGGGAATTCTCATCGGCGGCGCTTGACGGGCCGAAGGCCAAAGGCGACAGAGTGCGCCGTGACATTTGTCCTCGCCCATCTCTCCGACGCACACATCGGTCCGCTCCCCCGCCCGCGCAATCGCGAACTGCTGGGAAAGCGGCTGACCGGCTATATCAACTGGCGTCGCGGTCGCGACCGCATTCACAATATGGAAGTGCTTGCGCAACTCGTCGCGGATTTGCGCAGGCAGCACCCAGATCATGTGGCGATGACCGGGGATGTGCTCAACATCGGGCTTGCGGCTGAATTTCCATTCGCCAGCGCCTGGCTGCAGACGCTTGGCGATCCGAAAGATGTGAGCTTCGTGCCGGGAAACCACGATGCTTACGTCCGCTCGTCGCTGATGCTCCTGCAACGTACATTCGCCCCATGGACCGGGGCGGATATCGGCGGCGAGCCGAGCTATCCGTATCTGCGTGTGCGTGGCGATGTCGCGTTGATCGGCTTATGTTCCGGCATACCGACCGCGCCGCTGCTGGCGTCCGGCAGACTTGGCACGGAACAGCGTGACAGGCTTGAGATCCTTCTGGCGGAAACAGGGGCGCGCGGACTGATGCGCGTGGTGATGATCCATCATCCGCCCAACCGGGGCGGGTCGTCACCGGGGCGCGGATTGACGGACGCGCGGAAGCTTGAGGCCATCTTCGCGCGGTACGGCGCTGAACTCGTGATCCACGGGCACAATCATCGTCATTCCATCGTTTATCTGCCGGGTCCCAAGGCCCGCATCCCGGTCGTGGGCGTCGCTTCCGCCTCGGCGATTCCCGGCAGCGAGCGACATCGCGCGGCGTACCATCTTTACAATATAGACAAGACCGAATCGGGCTGGCGGATCCACGGCCGCATGCGAGGCATGCCGGCGGGCTCCGATGAAATCGTCGATCTCGGGGCCTTCGACGTAGCGGGCTGACTAGCCTGCCTGACGGGCGGCCCACCAGGACAGCGCCGTGATGGCGGCGAAATAGGCGCCCCCGGCAATCAGGCCGATGAGAACGAGCGAGCCAAGCGCTTCGACAAGAATTCTGACGGTGGTTGTGAACGCCCCCGGCTGCGGCGGAGTCGGAACCTGTCTCGACGCGGTCGACAACGCCGACTCCTGGTGTCCAACGTAAGCGCGTGCGGCAGTTTCAATCGTACGGTCGGCCGCCAGATATTTCTCACGCTCGACGAGGCGGCGAGCGACATAATCGGTGACCGCCGAAAGAATCGTGTCCAGGTTTTCGGACTCCGCCAGCGCAACGCGGCCATGCCGTGTGTCCTGCAGGAATCGATAGGCCCGCCTGTCGCGACCCATCTCC
>JAIEQX010000114.1 GCA_019747375.1 Beijerinckiaceae bacterium
GTCTTGCGCGAGCTCGAGGAAGAGACGGGCGTCGGTTTCGCCGACGTCGATGTCGGGTCCGGCTGGACAGTCGTCCAGCTCGGCGCACGTATTGCCTGCATGCGCGAAATTTCGCTGCGCCTTCCAGCCGTCGAAGCCGCTAGAGCGATCGAGGCGACGCTGGCGTCGCAGACGGAACCGGAACTGTCCGCCATGCACGTCATTTCAAGCCTTCAGGACGCGCGGGCGCATGACATGCCTGACTTCATGCAGGCGTTTTTTCGCCATGCGCTCGCTGATTGATCAGCCCGGGTAGCCGTGCCGACTCTTGGAGGCCGCCACGATGCTTCGGGCCTCGCCGTCGCGCCCTGCGGCGCAGGCGCTGTTGGCAGGAGCGAGTTCGCCCTGGATCCGATCGTAAACGGACTTGTTGACATTGCCGGTCTCAAGGTCAGCTTTCAGCACGGCCTGGTAGCGTCCGATCACGGCGCTGCAGCCGCTGCCTTCCGGCATGACGACGACTGGAAACGGACTTGCGGGAGCCGCGGTCGCCGCGGGCTGGACGCGGGCGGTCGGGGCCGGCGTCGTGTTGCAGCCAGCCAGAAGCGGCGCGGCGGCGATAAGGATCATCGTGCGAAATGCGATCATGAGAAGCGAATCCCTCCAGATTGGGCGCGCCGGAGAGTCGTGCCCTGGGGGCGCGAGGTCAAGCCGCCGGAATAGGGTCGCCCGTTGGCGGATTGTCCGACGCACTTGCCATGCCGGGGGAGCGTCAGCTATGAAGAACGACGGCCACAGGGGCCGAACCCGATCGAGGATGCCGTGGCGCGTCATGCCACCTTTCAGACGTTGACCGCAGCGGGCCGCCAGGCTCCGCTGGCGCCGGCGCGTCTGTTCGCATCCCTGCCGCTTACGGGCCTGCTTCTTCTTATCCGCCCCTGAGGGCCGGCCGGGCTTCTGCCTGGGCGCTCAGGGGACGCGACACGAGACCCAGGATCATCCCCCGTCGACCGCAACGCGGACCGGGCCCCAAACCGATTAGCCTCAGGACAAGCCCCAATGGCCATTCCGACACAGACAGCTGAATTCTCCACGCCCGAAACCGACGTGCGCGACCGTGTCGTCATCTTCGACACCACCTTGCGTGACGGCGAGCAATCTCCTGGCGCTTCCATGACCCTGGATGAAAAGCTGGAGGTCGCCGACCTGCTCGACGAGATGGGGGTGGATATTATCGAGGCCGGTTTTCCGATCGCCTCGGAAGGCGATTTCGAGGCGGTGGCCGCCATCGCCAAGCGGGTCAAGAACGCCACGGTGACGGGACTGGCCCGCGCATCCTTCAAGGACATCGACCGCGCCGCCGAAGCCCTGAAGGGCGCGGTGCGGCCGCGCATCCATACTTTCGTGTCCACCTCGCCGCTGCACATGAAATTCAAGCTGCAGAAGGAACCTGAAGAGGTTCTGGCCATGGTGACCGCGCAGGTCGAGCGGGCGCGCAAGTTTGTCGAGGACGTCGAATGGTCGGCGGAGGACGGCACACGCACCGAGATCGATTTCCTGTGCCGCTGCGTCGAGGCCGCCATCAAGGCGGGCGCGTCGACGATCAACATTCCCGACACGGTCGGCTACACGGTGCCGGACGAATACGAGGCCATATTCCGGGCGGTGCGCGAGCGCGTTCCCAACGCCGACAAGGCGATTTTCTCGGTTCATTGCCACAATGACCTGGGTCTCGCGGTCGCCAACACACTGGCGGGCGTGCGCGGCGGCGCGCGTCAGATTGAATGCACGATCAACGGAATCGGCGAGCGCGCCGGCAATGCGGCCTTGGAAGAAGTCGTGATGGCGCTGCGGACGCGCTCCGACGTGCTGCCCTATCGCAACCAGATCGACACGACCATGCTGACGCGCGCCTCCAAGCTCGTGTCGGCCGTTACGTCCTTCCCCGTGCAATACAACAAGGCGATCGTTGGCCGGAACGCCTTCGCGCATGAAAGCGGCATCCATCAGGACGGCATGCTGAAGAATTCCCAGACCTACGAAATCATGACGCCGGAGAGCGTCGGCGTGTCGAAGACCTCGCTGGTGATGGGCAAGCATTCGGGAAGCCATGCCTTCAAGGAAAAGCTGAAGGAACTGGGCTACACGCTGGGCGACAACGCCTTGAAGGATGCTTTCAAGCGCTTCAAGGATTTGGCTGACCGCAAGAAGATTGTCTATGACGAGGATCTGGAGGCGTTGGTCGACGATGAGATCGGACATGCAGGCGAGCGCATCAAGGTGCTGGCTCTGTCGGTGATCGCCGGCACGACAGGCCCGCAATCGGCGACCCTGACGCTCGACATCGACGGACGCGAGGCGACGCATCATTCCACCGGCAACGGCCCGGTCGATGCGATCTTCAACTGCATTCACGCGCTGGTGCCCCACAAGGCGGTGCTGGAGCTCTATCAGGTGCATGCGGTGACGGAAGGGACGGACGCGCAGGCGGAAGTCTCCGTGCGGCTGCATGAGGACGGCAAGTCGGTGACCGCGAAGGGCGCCGATCCGGACACGCTGGTGGCGTCGGCTCGCGCCTATGTGGCGGCTTTGAACAAGCTGATGGTAAAGCGTCTGAAGACGAGGCCGGAGGCCATCGAGCCCGGCGTGCGCAGCGTTACGCCGTAAAACCTGGCGTTTCGTCGTGACTGACGGGGAAGGGGCGAAAAGATCGACCAATTTCCCCGTTCGGTCTGGACAGGGGGGTGAGCCTTTGCTACATCCCCGGTCGTCCGCACCAAGTGGCGCGGGACTTCGATGGGCGCATAGCTCAGTTGGTAGAGCAGCTGACTCTTAATCAGCGGGTCCTAGGTTCGAGCCCTAGTGCGCCCACCATCGAAGTCCGTTTTTCCGAATGAAATCCTGACTTTTTCACGCCGATATGTTGGACGTTCGCGCACGCGCCATGTGCGCTTCAGTGTTTTTGTCGGCGTGGGAAGACCAGCGTGGCGCGCATCCCCGGGCCCTTCGAGAACGTCATCGCGCCTTCCAGCTGTCGTGCGAACCCCTGGATGATGCGGATGCCCAGCCGGTCCGACGTCGCGGCGTTGAAATCGGGCGGCAAGCCTTGGCCATTGTCTGACACTACGAGTTCGTAATGGGCGTCCCCGCGCGGCGTGATGCTGATGTCGAGGCGGGGGCTCTGCGTATTGATGAAAGCATGCTTCAGCGAGTTACTCGCCAGTTCCAGCACCAGCATGGACAAGGTCGTCAGTTGATTCATGTCGAGTCTTACGTCCGGCGCGTCGACGGAAATTTCAACTTGAGCATCGCCTGCCGCCGAAGCGATCTCAGCGCATATTTCACTTAGATGCTGGCCGACCGGTGTGTCGAGCGCCTGCGGATCGTAAAGCCTGCGATGAACGCGTGACAGCTGCTCCAGGCGAAGGCGCGCGGCCTTCAACGCCTCGGCGGCTTGCTCCGGTTCGCTTTGCACGGTCTTCGCCTGCATGTGGAGGAGGCTCGCGACGAACTGCATGTTATTGGCCACACGATGCTGCAACTCCTGAAAGAGCAGCGTTTGCTGGTCGAGCAAGACAGTCGTTTTCAGGCGCTCGATATCCACGAGGCGCGCAGACTTCTGCAGAGCGTCGATGAGCAGAATATCGATCCCGACGATGAGAACGAAGAAGGCGAGCGCCACCAGCACTTCCAGGTCGACGCTGAAGCTCCAGAGCGGCGGAATGAAGAAAAACCACGAAGCCAGACCGGAAAGGATCGCCGCGACGGTCGCGGGTCGCGAGCCGAAGACAAACGCCACGACAACGATGACGGGGAAATAAGTGAGATAGGGGAAGCCTTGCGGGAGCGCCCCCTGCAACGCCTGACGACTGAGCGTCGCCAAGACCACAGAAAGCACAGCCGCGCCGTATGCGACGCTCCTGCTGCCGCGCCACATCTTTGAGGTGGGCATGAACGCCATACTGTCCTTCAGCTCAATCGAGACAGAACCGAAATCGACGTCCGGAAGAACCGGACGGTGAATATCTCGGTCAGCGTGGCGTATCGAGGCTTGGCCATGCGCTATTTATTAGCCTGACGTCCGGGATATGTCCAAGCTGCGCAAGGGCTCTTCCTATGCCGGAGAAGAGATCGCAGCCATCACGGCGCCGTGAACGCGTCACGGTTCCGCCTTATAGCCAAGCCAGCCTGTTAACCATGCCAGCGCGGCACTTGCAGGCGTCGCGACCCTCGACAAGTTTACGCTCACCCGGGCGACGCGGCTGGCACACTTTCGATCAAGGCGCGCGTGTCATATCCGGCTGGACGAGGCGGGCCGGCGAACGCTAGCTTGCTGACCAGCAGGGATGGGCCGGGAGAAGCGCCGATGAAGATCACTATTCTGGATGATTATTTCGACACGCTCCGGGGCCTGCCCTGTTTCGGGAAGCTTCAGGGGCATGACGTCACCGTCTGGAACGATCATCTTCAGGAGACCGAGGCGCTTGCCGAGCGGCTCAAGGAAACGGAAGTCCTGGTCCTGATCCGTGAGCGCACGAAGATTCAGGGGCCCCTTCTCGACAAGCTTCCCAATCTGCGGCTCATCAGCCAGCGCAGCGTTTATCCACATGTCGACGTGCCTGCATGCACCCGCAACGGCGTCATTCTTTCATCCAGCCAGCATGCAGGCTCGCCCAGCTATGCGGCCGCTGAGCTGACCTGGGGACTGGCGTTGGCGGCGGCGCGCGACATACCGCAACAAATGGCGTCCCTGCAGGCGGGGGGCTGGCAATGCGGCGTCGGCTCCACGCTGCGCGGCAAGATTTTCGGCATTCACGGATATGGGCGTATCGGCGAAGAGGTGGCGCGCTACGCCACTGCGTTTGGCATGGACGTGCTGATCTGGGCGCGGGAAGCATCTCGCAAGCGGGCGCAGGCCGATGGATGGCGGACAGCAGAGTCGCAGGAAGAATTTTACGCCGAATGCGACGTCGTGAGCCTTCACATGCGTCTCGTTGATGCGACGCGGCATATCGTGAAGGCTACGCATCTTGCCGCGATGAAGCCGACGGCCATTCTGGTCAACACCAGCCGCGCGCCGCTGATCGAACCGGGAGCTTTGGTGACGGCGCTGCAGGCCGGCCGTCCTGGCAAGGCTGCGGTGGACGTGTTCGAGGAAGAGCCGCTCAGGGATACGTCACATCCTCTCCTCAACATGCCCAATGTCGTGGCGACGCCCCATATCGGCTATGTCACCCGCGATGAATTCGAGCTTCAGTTCAGCGAAATCTTCGATCAGGTGCTCGCCTTTGCGGAGGGCGCACCGATCAATGTCATCAACCCCGAAGTTCTGACGAAAAGCTGACGCCTCGTCGCATGGCGGGAACTATCGTGGCTCGCTGAAGCTTTCTTTCAGGCGCATTCGTAGCCAAGCTGGCTCGCGCGCGATGACGGAGGAGACGACCATGGATCGTGCGATCTACATATTTCAGGCCGGCGAGCAGGACGTGTTCGGACTGACACACGATCCGTCTGGCGCCAACCTTCCGGCTGAAAGCGGCCCATGGCGGTTGACGCGCAAGGTGGAAATGGACGGTGGCCTGCCGCAATGGGGCGTCGACGTCGCGTGGCAGGAGCAGGAAGCTGCCGTCAAGGCGGGGCTCGGACTGAACGGTTTCTTCATCACCGAGGGAGCGAACCTGCCCGAAACGCTCCGCGACGCCTGATTCGGGTCTTCCTCGCTTCCAGTTTCAAAACGCATTGCCCTCATCGCGAAACGCTGTGCATCATGAGCTGAGCTTGTGATCGCACGGGGGACTTCGCATGAAAGTCGGACGCTGCATTCTCGCCGGCCCCGTCGCACTGGGACTTCTCGGGCTTTTCAGCGCACCAGCTGTCGCAGTCGATTTCTACGCGGGCAAGACCATCACGATGATCGTCGGCAACGATGTCGGCGGCGGCTTCGATGCCTATGCGCGCCTGTTTGCAAGACATTTGCCACGCGTCATCCCGGGGCAGCCCACGATCGTCGTGCAGAACATGCCGGGCGCCGGAAGTTCGACTGCGACCGCTTATGTCAACCGCGTGGCGGCGAAGGACGGCACGGTGATCGGCGTTGTGACGCCAGGCGCCATCGCCGCGCCGCTGTTCGACGAGCAGACCCGCCGCAATTACGATCCCGCCAAACTGATTTATCTCACAAGCGCTGACAGCGGCTCGCGTGTCTGCGCCATTTATCACGCGGCCGACGTCAAGACGGTCGACGACGCGCGGCAGAAGAAAGTCATCATCGGCGCCGCGGGCGCCGGCAGTTCGTCAAGCGATTACGCGAAGCTTCATCGCACGACCTCAGGCCTGAAATTCGAGATTGTCTCCGGCTACAAGGGGACGGGAGATCTCTTGCTTGCGATGGAGCGGCGCGAGATCGACGGTCTTTGCGGAGTCGACTGGGCCAGCCTGACGTCACAGCGACCGGACTGGATCCGCGACAAGAAGCTCAACTTCCTGTTTCAGGTCGGGGTGAAGCCGCATGATGTTCTGACGCGCATGGGCGTTCCGGATGTCTCGACGTCCACGCTGAGCCCGGATGATCTCGCGGTCGTCGAACTCGTGACAAGCCAGCAAGTGTTTGCTCGCCCCTTCATTGCGGCCCCGGAGGTTCCGGGGGAACAGATCGCCACGCTGCGGGCCGCTTTCGAGAGTCTCTACAAGGATCCGGGCTTCATCGCGGATGCGGAGAAATCACAGTTGATCTTGGCTCCGACGTCTGGAGCCGAGGTGCAGAGCAGTGTCGAGAAGATGTACAAGGCCGCGCCGAATATTGTCGGAAAGGCTCGCGCGGTTCTCAAGTAGATGCATCTAACCGGATGACTTCTGACAATTCTTCGGTGGAACGGGCGGCGTCGAGCCGCGTCCACTCCATGTCGCCGCAGGCGGCGTTCTCCTGCTTTCGCGCGATCTCCGGAGTTGCGTCGGATGGCCCTTTTGGTCTCGCGCTTACGCGGGCGAGGCGCAGGTCTGTCGCCGCCTGCAGCCAATAACCGTGAAATTGCGCCTGGGCTCCCGCCGCGACATGCGCAGCCTTGGCGCGCTCGTCGGCTCGGTCATAGACCGCGTCCAGGATGACGGACCAACCCGAAGCCAGAACCCGCGCAGCTTCTTCGTGCATGAGCGCATAGACGCGCGCTGAAACTGTCGGCTGATAGGCGTCCTGTGGCAGGGTCTGTTCCGGCCGCACGCCGTAGAGGCGCTTGCGAATGCGATCACTGTTCAGGTGTCGCGCGCCGGGCGGCGCCCCGATGCCGGGCGCCAGTCTTGCAGCCAGAGTCGACTTTCCGGACCCGCTGAGTCCACCCACCGCCACGAGGCTGACTGACGACGGCGCCAGCAGGAATCGGGCGAGCTCGAAATAGCGCAAGGCTTCGTCGCGCAGCGCATCCGCGCCGTCGGCATGCGAGCGATCGATCTGCGCCGCCGTGACATGAGCGCGAATGGTGGCGCGAATCGCCATGAAGAACGGCAGCAGGCCAAGGCCCTCTGTTTCTTCGGCCTCGTCGAGGTAACGGTTCATCAGCACGTTGGCGAGATCGCGCCGATCACGATGCCAGAGATCCATGAGCAGAAACGCAAGGTCGTAAAGCACGTCGATGGTGGCGATCTTTTCGTCGAACTCGATGCAGTCGAACAGCGTCGGCTGGCCCTCCGCCAAGTAGATGTTGCGAAGGATCATGTCCCCGTGGCAGCGCCGCACCTTTCCGGCTGCGCGTCGTGCGTCGAGCAAGGTCTGAAACGCGTCGAGCCGGACCCGCATGGCGGCTGCAAGTTCCGAAGCCATTTTGTCGGCGACGAGCCCGGTCGCCCTCAGCGCCTCGTCGTTCATGGCGATCACGCGGGCGATCCCCGCGGCCCCGCCTCGATTGTTAAAAACCTCGGCAGACGCATGAAACGTGGCGATGCGGCGCGCCAGAGCATCCATGTGGCCGCACGTGAGTCGCCCGTCCTGCGCCATGCGGTCGAGCAGGTCTTTCTCGTCGAAGCGCCGCATTTCCACGAAAGCATCGACAAGCTCGCCCTCGCCATCGAGCGTGAGATTTCCGTCGGCGTTCCGGGTCACATGCCGCACGCCGAGATAAAGCTCGGGAGCCGTGCGGCGGTTGAGCGAAAGCTCGGATTCGCAAGCCGCCAGCCTGCGCTGCGGGGTCGAATAGTCGAGATACGGAAAAAGGACCGCGCGCTTGAGCTTCCAGACGCGATCTGTCCCGAGAAAGATAAGGGAGGCGTGCGTCGCAATGGTCTGCGCTTGTCCCTGAGGGGCAAGACCTTTCGAAAGCAGTGCGATTGTATCGGTCTGGGGGTCGACGATCATGTGCTCACCCGTGATGCGACGGCGTGTCATGTTAGCTCAGAACATCGGTGTCGCCTTGATTTTGCGCAGAGCCTCGCAGAATGTCGGGGCAGGGGCCGCGCATCTGGCGCGAGACAGTCTCACGGGAGGTTTCGGTGATGCAGGACCCTTTTCCGGATCTCGCGCGCCACGGCTATTTTTTCGTGGGTGGCGAATATTACGACACGCCGGACGGTCGCTTCATGCGCGGCCAGATGCATGTCGAGTTCTTTACGCCGCGCAATCGAACTCAACTCCATCCGATCGTGATGTTTTCCGGCGGCGGGCAGAGCGGACTCAACTATACGGGCACGCCCGACGGGCGTGAGGGCTGGGCGCAGACATTCTTGCGTTTCGGCTATGAAGTCTTCGTTCTTGACCAGCCGTCACGGGGGCGATCTCCGCATCAGGCGGAGACTGGCGCGCAGACGCGCCTCTCGGTCGCGCGCGTGCAGCAGCAGTTTACGGCTCCAGCCTTGTCCCGGCGCTGGCCGCAGGCGGAACTGCATACGCAGTGGCCGGGCAGCGGCGTGGCCGGAGATCCTGTCTTCGATCAATTTTTCGCGCAGAACTTCCCGTCGCTCGCAAGCTTCCCGCGCCAGCAGGAGTTGAATCGCGATGCCGGCGCAGCGCTGCTTGATCGCATCGGGTCTGCGATCCTGCTGACGCATTCACAATCGGGCACTTTCGGCTGGCTCGTGGCGGATGCTCGCCCCGGTCTCGTCACGGCCATCGTGGCGATGGAGCCGTCCGGTCCGCCCGTGCGAGACTTGACGATGAAGGGCGCGCCCGACTGGTTCGAGGATGGCGCCTTCACCAAGCCTTACGGACTGACAGCGGCGCCGCTCGCCTATGAGCCGCCCGTGTCAGACCCGTCAGAATTGAGTTTCGTGCGGCAGGACGTCGCGGCCGGGGAGGGGCTGGCGTCCTGCTGGCTTCAGGCGGAGCCTGCGCGGAAGCTGGCGCATTTGCGCGATGTGCCGGTGGTGGTGGTTCAGGGCGAGGCGTCTTATCACGCCCCATATGATTACGGCACAGTCGCCTACCTGCGCCAAGCCGGTGTCGAGGCGGATTTTATCCGCCTCGCCGATCGCGGGATTATGGGCAACGGTCACATGATGATGCTGGAACTCAACAATCAGGATATTGCGGCGCTCGCGCATGAATGGCTGACGCAGAGACTTTCCAGCCGCCTGTAACCGAGCGCCTCAGCGCTTCCATTTCGCGTTGATCTTGCCCGAGCCCATCGCGGCCTTTTCACATTCGGCGACGCGGGCCTCAAGTTCTTCGTCGCTCAGCGCTTCTGCGCCCGCGACGATGTTTTCACGCTGATAGCGGCGCGCCATCTGCGCCAGGCGGAGACGTGCCATCAGGTTCTGTCGTTCTGTCGGGGTCACTCGCGTATGTCCTTGGTTTGTTCCGTCTGCCGGGCATTCTACCAGAAATGGGCAGGATTGCCTGCTGGAATGGGTGTCCGACCGCGCCAATTGCGCGATCCGGGAAGCTTGAACGTGAGCTTGGTTAAATCTGCGCGCGAAAGCCGGCTTGTCGCCGGCAGCACACCGAGACGCGCGCGCTGCGGTTCAAGATGCAGACTTCTAGATGGGCATGAGCGAGCCCGGTTACAAGACGTTCAAGCTTCGCATTTCGTTGAAACAAATGGCGACGCCGCCGGTTTGGCCCGCATCAGTTGCTACTGGGGAGAGTTTTCAGAATGCAGGCCGAGGGCGGAGCGAAGAATACGACACAATCGGGACTTGCGGCGCTAAGTCGGATGGCGCTTGCCCTTGGAGGGATCTGGGTCGCGCAACGTGCGCTCGGCGGCTCAGCTCCGGCGCCATTGCGGGACGGCTCGCCACAGCCCCGCTCCAGTGGAGAGATCGGCGAAAGGAATGAGCGCGACGATGCCGGTAATGCGACGCCTGCGCCGGCCGCCGGGCATGGAGCGGATTCACCCGATGATATTCCGCCCCATGGATGGAAGCAGATCCTGTTTCGCGTGTGGGAAGAGATTGGCAACGACCGCGTGCTCGCAGTGGCGGCCGGGGTGACATTTTATGTCCTGCTCGCCATCTTCCCGGCCATAACGGCGCTGGTTTCGATCTACGGCCTGTTTGCAGACCCTTCGACCATTCAGGAACATCTGGCGTCGATCTCGGCCGTGATTCCGGGCGGCGCCCTCGATGTTGTCGGGGACCAGATCAAGCGGATCATCGGACAAGGCGAAGGCACTCTGGGTTTCGCGTTGGCGCTCGGTCTTGCGACATCGTTGTGGAGCGCCAATGCGGGGATGAAAGCCTTGTTCGACGCTTTGAACGTCGCCTATGGCGAGAAGGAGACGCGTGGATTTCTGGCTCTTAACGCCACCTCATTGGCGTTTACCGCCGGCATGCTGGTCTTTGCGCTTCTGGCGCTGGGAGCCGCCATCGTGGTGCCAATCGCGCTGAAATATGTCCCGCTAGGCAGCGTCGCCGAGGGGCTGGTGAAGTGGCTGCGTTGGCCAGCCCTGCTCGCGGTGCTCATTTTCGGGATCGCGCTGCTGTATCGGTTCGGGCCCACCCGGAAGAAGCCGCGGTGGCAGTGGATTTCCGTCGGCAGCGGTTTCGCGGGAATTGCATGGATTGTCGCGTCTGCGGGCTTCTCCTGGTATGCGGCGAATTTCGGCAGCTACAACGAAACCTACGGCACGCTCGGGGCGGCCATCGGATTCATGACGTGGGTCTGGATCTCCGTGACGGTGATCATGGTGGGCGCTGAACTCAATGCAGAAACCGAGGTTCAGGCGACGGGGACGAAGTAAGCCCCGGCGCGCCTGCAAAAAAGCCTCCGCCACAA
>JAIEQX010000148.1 GCA_019747375.1 Beijerinckiaceae bacterium
GTCACGACGAATGATTGCTCGACATGCGACGAGGGTTCCGTGCTGACGCGCACGTTGAAGATGCGCTCGCGGCCGTTGCGGATCATCGTGGTCTGGCCCTGATAGAGCCGCAGGCGCTTGTCGCGCGCCTCCTTGATCGAGGCGCCGAGTTCGGGAATGACTTCCTCGATCGGGCGGCCGTGCGCGGCGTCGGCCTCGGTCTGCGTGCCTTCGAGCAGCTTGATGGCCGAGGGATTCAGCACGGTGACGAGGCCGGCCTTGTCGATGCCGATGACGGCGGCGGGCACGCCCGACAGCACCGCCTCGGTGAACAGGCGGCGCTCGTCGATGAGCGTGCTGGCGGCGATCAGACGGTTCTGCTGCAGGCGCAGCTCGGAGGTCATCTTGTTGAAGGTCTCGCCGAGATGGGCGAGATCGCCTTCCGACTTGTGCACCGGCACCTGGACGTAGAGGTTGCCGGACGAAACCTGGTCGGTGGCGGCGATGAGGCGCCGGATCGGCATGACGAGACGGTTGGCGAAGGACAGGCCGAGCCAGGTGGCCGAGAGCAGCATGACGAGCGCCAGCAGCACATACATGGTCGCGAAGGCGATCTGGATGTTGCGGCGATGCGAGTCGAACGCTTCGTAGAGCGCGATGAGGCCTGCCGCCTGGGCGGGGAAATCGACCGCGAAGGGATCGATGGGGCGCGCGACATAGACATAGGTGTTGTCGATCGAGATCAGGTCGCGCACGGCCACGAAGGTGCGGCCCTCGTCGAGAATGAGGCAGAGCGGCTCGTTCTTCTTGGCGTCCTCGAAGTCGGAGGGCTCGGGCGTGACCACCCTGCCCTCATTGCCGGTGTCGGCGCGCTCGATCACCGTGCCGTCGCCCGACATGATGACGGCCGTGGTGAAGCCCAGGATCTTGGTGCGTCCGGTGAAGAACTCCCGGAACTTGTCACGGTCGCTCTCATAGATCGAGCGCAGCCGGTCGAGATCGCTGGCCAGCAGACGCGATTCCTGCAGCAGCGAGCGGCACTGGGATTCGCGGAACAGGCGCGCCGCCTCGGCGGTGTTGAGCACGAAGCCGCGCACGTCCTGCATGAAGGCCGGGTTGAGGCTGCGCTCCAGCGTGATCGAGCCCACGATGGCGATCAGGATGGCGGGCGCGGCGGCGATGCCGGAAAACAGGCCGACGATGCGGATGTGCAGGCGCGCGCCCGCGGCGCCGGCGCGCCAGGCGCGGACGAGCCGCCACACCTCGATGGAGAGAAGCGCCGCCAGGATGAGGATCAGGATCGCATTGGCGAGGAACAGCGTCAGGACGACGTTGGTGGACGGCGAGATCGGCGTGTAGTCGGCGAAGATCAGGACGGTGGCGAGGCCGCACGCGATGGCGAGCGTGACCACGACCGGGCCGAAGCGCGCAAGAAAGCGGCGCTCGCCCTGGTAGGCGGCCGGCCGCTGGCCTTGCCCTGGATCCGCCAACGACATGTTCACCCTCGAAAGCCCTGCCTGGAGCGCAGCGCATGTTTCACCGCATGCCACAGATCACCGTGACATTCGTACAACGGTGTTGCCGAATTGCGACGAATTTGAGGGAGCAGCGTGACATATCCACTGTCCACACAGGCGGACAGTGGATTGTCGGGTATCGGACAAAGCTCGGCTGTTGCTGATCGGCCGCAGGCGAGGCTGGCGCTTCAGCGCGGCGAGCGCATCAGCCTGATGTCGAGGTCGCGCACCTTCTTGCGAAGCGTGTTGCGATTGAGCCCGAGCAGTTCGGCCGCCTTGATCTGGTTGCCGCGCGTGGCCGACAGAGCCGCCGAGATCAGCGGATATTCGATCTCGCGCAAGACCCGGTGATAGAGGCCGGGGGGCGGCAGCTGGTCGCCATGGGTGCGAAACAAGGTCGCCAGATGATGCTCGACCGAGAGCGACAGGGTGGCGTCGTCCTCCGCATGGGAGTTCGCGGAGGGAGCCGAGCCGCCATTGGTCGGGGCCTGCGTCTGGCGCGAGACCACCGGCGCGTCATGCCCGAGTTCGGCCTCGACGAGCTGGTCGGTCACGAGTTCCTGCGGATAGAGCGCCGCCAGACGGCGGATCAGGTTCTCGAGTTCGCGGATGTTGCCCGGCCAGCGATAGCGCTTCATGCGCTCGACCGCCGCCGGCTCCATATGTTTCAGCGGCAGGCCTTCGGAGGCCGCGAGCTTGAAGAAGTGGCGCGCGAGATCGGGAATGTCCTCCGTGCGTTCGCGCAGCGGCGGCAGGCGCAGCGGCACGACGTTGAGGCGGAAGAACAGATCCTCGCGGAACAGGCCCTGCTGGATGAGGACGCGCAGGTCCTTGTTGGTGGCGGCGACGATGCGGACGTTGGTCTTGATCGGCGTGCGGCCGCCCACGGTCGTATATTCGCCCTGCTGGAGGACGCGCAGCAAACGGGTCTGCGCCTCCATCGGCATGTCGCCGATTTCGTCGAGGAAGAGCGTGCCGCCCTCGGCCTGTTCGAAACGGCCGGCGGAGCGGGCGTTGGCGCCCGTGAAGGCCCCCTTCTCGTGGCCGAACAATTCGCTCTCGATCAGGTCGCGCGGGATGGCCGCCATGTTGATGGCCACGAAGGGTCCGCCACGGCGCTTGCCGTAATCATGCAGCGCGCGGGCGACCAGTTCCTTGCCGGTGCCGGACTCGCCCGTGATCATCACGGTCAGGTCGGTCTGCATCAGCCGCGCGAGCGTGCGGTAGATTTCCTGCATGGCGGGCGAACGCCCGACCAGCGGCATGCCTTCGATCTCCTCGGGCTTTTCGCGGGCGACGCGGGTGCGCGGCTCGCTCATGGCGCGGCCCACGATGGCGACCAGCTCCTTCAGATCGAAGGGTTTCGGCAGGTAGTCATAGGCGCCGCGCTCGGACGCCTTGATGGCGGTCATGAAGGTGTTTTGGGCGCTCATGACGATGATCGGAAGATCCGGCCGCAGCTTCTTGATGCGCGGCAGAAGTTCGAAGGCGTTCTCGTCCGGCATGACGACGTCGGTGATGACGAGGTCGCCCTCGCCAGCCTGAACCCAGCGCCACAAGGTGGCGGCCGTCCCGGTCACGCGAACCTCATACCCGGCCCGCGCAAGCGCCTGGCTCAAGACGGTCCTGATTGCGGCGTCGTCGTCGGCAACGAGGATATTTCCGGTCGCCATCTGCACATGTCTCCTTACGCCCGAAATCCGGCGTGTTCGAATTGGCAGGCGAAATCACATGCGAACGCCGGGGGTCCGGCAGTCACTCCGCGCCGCCCCGACCGTCGGTCGGAGCGTACATGGGCATCAGAACCCTGAAGGTGGTTCTGCGCGGATGGGACTCGCATTCGACGATTCCGCCATGATCACCAATGATCTTCGCAACAAGTGCAAGACCGAGGCCAGTTCCGTAAGACTTGTTGCTGACGAAGGGATCGAACAGGTGGGCGGCGATGTCTTCCGCGACGCCGGGTCCATTGTCGCGAATACAGAATTCGAGCGGCAGACTGACGGGCGCAATGCCTCCGGGCGTCTTGAGACGAACGCCAGGGCGGAAGGCGGTGGAAAGTTCTATTTCGCCATCGATCGCATCCTCGCCGATGGCCTCGGCGGCGTTTTTCACAAGATTGAGGAAGACCTGGATCAGCTGGTCCCGATTGGCCGAAACCGGGGGAAGCGAGGGGTCGTAGCTCTCGTTGAAGCGGATATGCCGGGCAAACCCCGCCTGGGCGATCCTTTTGACGTGATCGAAGACCGCGTGAATGTTGACGCTTTCGCGCTCGATCGGCCGTTCGTCCGAGAAGGCCTCCATGCGGTCGACGAGCTTCACGATGCGGTCCGTCTCGTCGCAGATCAGGCGGGTCAGCGCCCGATCCTCATCGGTCACGGCCGTTTCCAGCAGCTGCGCGGCGCCACGTATCCCAGAAAGGGGATTCTTGATTTCGTGCGCGAGCATGGCGGCGAGCGCCGTAACCGACCTTGCTGCACCGCGATGCGTCAATTGCCTGTCCATTTTATCGGCAATTGTACGTTCTTGCAGCATAATGACTACGCCGTCGCCATTGGCGGAGAGCGGAGCCGCATTGATGTCGACAATCCGCTCCGTTCCGATGCGAGGCGTCCCGATATCGACACGGTATTCATTGACCACGGCGCCGCGCGACAGCGCGTGTTCGACGACCGAAAGAAGCGGCGATCCGAAGGGCAGGACGTCGGCCAGTTTGAGCCTCAGCAGCATGACGCGGCTGAGCTCGAAAAAGGTCTCGGCCGCCACATTGGCGTCCCGGATGGATCCGTCGCGGGCGACCGCCAGGACCGGATGCGGGAGGTTGTTGAACAGGAGCTGGGCCGTGGGCGCGAAACTCGCGGCCGGGTCCGGATGGACGCGTGGGAGACGATCGAGTTGCATGGTCAGGCCGCTTCGGCGCCCTTGGCGCGATCGAGAGAGGGTTGCATGCTGAAGAAGCCCGCCAGCAGGGTTTTCACCTCGGCGGGGTTTTCGTTGGTGACGAGGCGCAGCCTGTCGGCGGGCCTCGGGTCCGCGCCTGCAAGCGCGTGGTCGGCATAGGCCGCCAGATGTTTCCGGGCGTGGCGGAGCCCGCTCATCCGCCCGAAAATTTCGAGCAAGGTCTCGTAATGTTCAAGCGCCGCGTCGGCTTTTTCCACCGCCGAGAGCGCCCGGCCCGGCCGGCCCGCGAGGGCGTCGGCGATGTCGCCGATCAGCCAGGGACGACCGAGCGCGGCGCGGCCGATCATGACGCCGTCGGCGCCCGACGCGCGCAGCATGGCGCGGGCGTCGGCCGGCGTGGCGCAATCGCCGTTGGCGACGAGCGGGATCGAAATGGCGTCGCGCACGGCCCGAATGGCGGTCCAGTCGGCCTGGCCGTTGTAGAACTGGCAGCGGGTGCGGCCGTGGACCGTGACGAGGCGCACGCCTTCGGCCTCGGCCCGGCGGGCGAGTTCGGGGGCGTTGCGCGACTGGTCGTCCCAGCCGAGGCGCATCTTGAGGGTGACGGGAATTCCGACCGCCGCGACCGTGGCGCGCACGAGCCCGATGGCGTGGTCGAGATCGCGCATCAGGGCCGAGCCCGCATAGCCGCCGGTGACGCGCTTGGCCGGGCAGCCCATGTTGATGTCCACCATGGCGGCGCCGGAGCTTTCGGCCAGCCGCGCCGCCTCGCCCATCCAGTAGGGATCGCAGCCGGCGATCTGGACGACATGGGGCTCGACGCCGTCGCCCTCGGCGCGGATGCGGGTTTCCTCGTCTCCGCGGACGTAATCGTCGGAGGCGACCATTTCGGAGACCACGAGGGAAGCGCCGAAGCGGCGGGCGATGCGGCGCATGCCGACATCGGTGACGCCCGACATGGGAGCGAGGATGGCGCAGCCATCGAGCACGAGGGGGCCGATCGCCAATGGCGCGAGACCCCGTTCGTCACTCAATTCCGAGTTGCTCAAAACTTGGGCACGCGAAAACATGCCGGGATTATAGCCATTTTTGTGCATTGCGCAACAGAGCGGAACGAGCAAGGCGGCGGGTTGGAGCCCGCCGCCTTTTTGATCATTCCAGCGCCGGCGGGCTTTCTCAGGCCAGGGCCTTGAGCGCCTTGCGGCCGGCGTAGAGCGCCTGCGTGCCGAGCTCCTCCTCGATGCGGATGAGCTGGTTGTACTTGGCCAGTCTGTCGGAGCGCGCGAGCGAGCCGGTCTTGATCTGTCCGCAATTGGTGGCGACGGCGAGATCCGCGATGGTGGCGTCCTCCGTCTCGCCCGAGCGGTGCGACATGACGGCCGTGTAGGCGGCGCGCTGCGCCATGTCGACGGCCGCCAGGGTCTCGGTCAGCGAGCCGATCTGGTTGACCTTGACGAGGATCGAATTGCCGACGCCCTGCTGGATGCCCTGCGACAGGCGCGTGACATTGGTGACGAAGAGATCGTCGCCGACGAGCTGGCACTTTGCGCCGATCTTGTCGGTCAGCAGTTTCCAGCCGGCCCAATCGTCCTCGGACATGCCGTCCTCGATGGTGGCGATGGGATAGGTCGCGACGAGCTTGGCGAGATAATCCACCTGCTCCTCGATGGAGCGCGTCTTGCCTTCGCCCTCATAATGATAGGCGCCGTTCTTGAAGAATTCCGTCGATGCGCAGTCGAGGCCGAGCATCATGTCGTCGCCGGGCTTGAAGCCGGCCTTTTCGATGGCCTGCATGCAGAAGTCCAGCGCGGCTTCGGCTGACGGAAGGTTCGGGGCGAAGCCGCCCTCGTCTCCGACGTTCGTGTTGTGGCCGGCCTTCTTGAGCGCGCCCTTGAGCACCTGGAAGACTTCGGCGCCCCAGCGCACCGCCTCGCGCAGGTTCGGCGCGCCGACCGGCAGGATCATGAATTCCTGGAAGTCGATGGGATTGTCGGCATGGGCGCCGCCATTGACGATGTTCATCATCGGCACCGGCAGGACGCGGGCCTGGGTGCCGCCGACATAGCGGTAAAGCGGCAGGCCGGAGGCGTCGGCCGCCGCCTTGGCGACCGCCAGCGAGACGCCCAGAATGGCGTTGGCGCCGAGCTTGGCCTTGTTGGGCGTGCCGTCGAGGTCGATCATGGTCTGGTCGATGCGGACCTGATCTTCGGCCTCCATGCCGCCGATGGCCTCGAAGATCTGGGTGTGGACGGCGTCGATCGCCTTCAGCACGCCCTTGCCGCCGAAGCGGTCCTTGTCGCCGTCGCGCAGCTCGACCGCCTCATGCGCGCCCGTCGAGGCGCCGGAGGGAACGGCGGCGCGGCCCATCGAGCCGTCCTCGAGAATGACGTCGACTTCCACGGTCGGATTTCCGCGGCTGTCCATGATCTCGCGGGCGATAATGTCGACAATGGCTGTCATTTCGGCTCCTGGCGCGCTGTGTGGGGCGGGGTTAGCGGCGTTTTAGGGTAAAGCCCGCCGCCGGGGAAGAGCGGCCGGGCGCAAATCCCTCCGAAAGGTTGATGCGCGGCCCCGCACGGCGTATGGGAGCAGCGCTCATTCCGGCGTTTTCCATCTCAACCACGAGATTTTCATGGTCCATTCCACAGACGGCTCCAGCCTTCTCGGCCAGCATGTCTCCATGCCCCATTCGCCCGAGGAGGCGAAGCTGGAGCGCGTGCCCAACCCGCATCCGGACACGAATTACGTGGCGCGCTTCACCGTTCCGGAATTCACCTCGCTCTGCCCGGTGACGGGCCAGCCGGATTTCGCCCATCTGGTGATCGACTATGTGCCGGGCGACCATCTGGTCGAGTCGAAGTCGCTGAAACTCTATCTCTCGTCGTTCCGCAACCATGGCGCGTTCCACGAGGATTGCACGATCCGGATCGCCAAGGATCTGGCGGCCCTGCTGGCGCCGCGCTGGCTGCGCATCGGCGGCTATTGGTATCCGCGCGGCGGCATTCCCATCGACGTGTTCTGGCAGACGGGCGAGCTGCCGGCCGGGACGTGGGCGCCCGAGCAGGGCGTGCCGCCCTATCGCGGACGCGGCTGAGGTTTCTGGCCGTCAGCGCTTGCCGCCGGGACGCTCGGCCTTGGACAGCTTGTCGAAGGCCATGAGCTGGCGCAGCAGCGCCTCCATGTCCTTCAGGGGCACCTGATTGGGGCCGTCCGAAAAGGCGTTGGCGGGATCGTCGTGGCTTTCGATGAAGACGCCCGCCACCCCGACCGCCACCGCGGCGCGGGCGAGGACCGGCACGAATTCGCGCTGGCCGCCCGAGGACGTGCCCTGCCCGCCCGGCTGCTGCACCGAATGGGTGGCGTCGAAGATCACCGGGGCGCCGGTCTGCTCCGCCATGATCGGCAGGGCGCGGAAATCCGTCACCAGCGTGTTGTAGCCGAAGCTGACGCCGCGCTCGGTGACGAGCACGTTTGGGTTGCCCGCGCCCGTCAGCTTGGCGACGACGTTCTTCATATCCCAGGGGGCGAGGAACTGGCCCTTCTTGACGTTGACGGGCTTGCCGGTGGCGGCGGCGGCCAGCAGCAGGTCGGTCTGCCGGCACAGGAAGGCGGGAATCTGCAGCACGTCGACGACTTCGGCCGCGATGGCGCATTGGTCGTTCTCGTGCACGTCGGTGATGACCGGCAGGCCGAAGCGCTCCTTGATCTCGGCGAAGACCGGCAGAGCCTCGCGCAGGCCCATGCCGCGGCGGCCTTCGAGCGAGGTGCGGTTGGCCTTGTCGAACGAGCTCTTGTAGACGAGCCCGATGCCGAGCCTCGCGCAGATTTCCTTCAGGGCCGACGCCATGGCGAGGGCGTGGTCGCGGCTCTCCATCGCGCAGGGTCCGGCGATCAGGGCCAGCGGCAGGTCATTGCCGAACGTGACCGCGCCCGCGCCCGTCCCGATCGTGACTTCGGCTTTGGCATACATGAGAGAACCCCGATCATTGGCTGAGGGCCGAGCGCTACAGAAGCCGGCGCCCGAACGCAACCCCGCACATCGCCCTCAATCGGTGACGGCCTCGAAGGCCAGAGCCGCGCCCCGTGCCGCCGAGGGCGGAACGACAAGGCGATGCCCGACGCTCTCGAAGGCGACGCCCGCCTCGTCCAGAATGTCCTGCATCACCCCGAGGTCACGCACCGCGATGCGGCAGACCGCAAGACGCGCCTCGCCCCCGAAGGCGCCGAGCGCCGCCGCGCCGAAGCGATGCGTGAAGGCGACAGGCGTCAGCACCTCGATCGACTGGCCGGGCGCGACTTCGAGATCGATGCCCATGGAGGTGGCGAGCATTTCACGCTGGCCGGTGACGCCCGACAGAAACTCGCCATGGGCGGCCGGATTCTCCGCCACGATGACGACGCCCGCGACCCCGACCGCGCCATTGGGATGCTGCTGCAGCGCGGGCGCGAAGAATTCCTCCGGATAGTGATGCTGGCAGGCGAAGACGCCGACATGCGGCATCAGCCCCGAGCGCGCGAAGGCCAGCGTGAAGGCGACATGGCTCTCGCCGCCATCGGGCCGCCTGCCCTTGCGCTCGAAATGGAAGGGCTCGAAATCTCCCGCATGCGCGGCCTTGAATTCGGCGCGGGCGGCGGCGGCGTCCGGAGTCTGGAGGGCCAGCATCGACAGCCCCTCCCCGCGCGCCAGCTCCTCGGCGATGAAGCCCGCGAAAGAGAAGGTGTGCGGATCGAGATCCACCGGCGGCTTGAAGCCGGCTCCGACGCCGATCAACTCGAGGAAATGGCCGGGAAACTGGACAATGTGGTTTTCCGTGCCCCAGGGATGGTGATTGCGCGCCCCAAGGGTGAAGCCGAGCCGCGTGTAGAAAGCGGCCGTCGCGGCGAGATCGCGGGACGCATGGACGACATGGTCGATGGCGCGCGGCATGGGGTTGCCTTTCCTGGTATATGGTATTTGATACCATCATTAATTTTAGTGCATTTCAGTCCATGCCCAAAGCCATTCCGCAAGTTTATTTCAAGCAGGCCTTTGCCGACGAAGCCATTCCGGAGATCACGGTCTTGAGCCTTCCGGCCGCCGATCCGGAGCGGCCGCATGGGCTGAAATATTCGCTGTTTTACGGAAAGAATCGAAGTCGCCTGGTTGGCCACGATAATGAACGAGGCAAAGGCGATCGTCGTCACATCGGCCCGATCGAAGAGCCTTACGTTTTCACGACGCTCGACCGGTTAATCGCCGACTTTCACGACGACGTCCGACGCATGAGGCAACGCACATGAAAGAACGCACGCTTCATATCAGGATCGAAAGCATGGACGAATTATTCGCCCGCGCCCGCGCGTCGGCGCGCCGGATCGACGAAGGCGACCGCCGCCCGCAAGGCGAGCACCTGTCCTTTACGGATATTCACACGTATCTCGCATCGCTCACGCCAAAACGGCTGGAGCTTCTCGCCTCATTGAACCGGAGCGGCGCCTCGTCCATCCGTGCGCTCTCCAAATTGATCGCGCGGGACTACAAGAGCGTGCATCAGGACGTCAAAATCCTGATGGATCTCGGCATGATCGTGAAACGCGCGGACGGCCTGATCGAGGCGCCCTACGACCGCATCATCAGCGACATCCGCATGGCCGCGGCCTGAGGCGCAGCCGCCTCAGACCAGACGGCTCTGCGCCTTGGCGGCGGCGATGAAGCTGGCGAAGAGCGGGTGCGGCTCGAACGGGCGCGACTTGAGTTCCGGGTGATATTGCACGCCCACGAACCATGGATGATCGCTGAACTCCACCGTCTCGGGCAGCAGGCCGTCGGGCGAGAGGCCGGCGAAGATCAGGCCTTTTTCCTCGAGCTTTTCGCGGTAGGCCGTGTTGACCTCGTAGCGATGGCGGTGGCGCTCGGAAATGTCGGTCGAGCCGTAGATTTTTGCGATGCGCGAGCCGGCGCGCAGCTTGGCGTCGAAAGCGCCGAGACGCATGGTGCCGCCGAGATCTCCGCCCTGTGCGCGGGTTTCGAGCTCGTTGCCGCGCATCCATTCGGTCATCAGGCCGACGACCGGCTCCTTGCAGGGGCCAAATTCGGTGGAATTGGCGTCTTCGATTCCGGCGAGCGAACGGGCGGCCTCGATCACCGCCATCTGCATGCCGAAACAGATGCCGAAATACGGCACCTTGCGCTCGCGGGCGAAGCGGGCCGCGAGAATCTTGCCCTCGGCGCCGCGCTGGCCGAAGCCGCCCGGCACGAGAATGCCGTGCACGTGTTCGAGATGGGAGGCGACGTCGCCCTCCTCGAAGATCTCGGACTCGATCCAGTCGAGTTTCACCTTGACGAGATTGGCGATGCCGCCATGCGCCAGCGCCTCGATCAGCGACTTATAGGCGTCCTTGAGGCCGGTATATTTGCCCACGACCGCGATGGTGACTTCGCCTTCGGGATTGTGGATGCGGCCCGAGACCGCGTTCCAGCGGCTCATGTCGGGTTTCGGGGCCGGCTCGATGCCGAAGGCCGCGATGACCTCGCGGTCGAGGCCCGCCTCGTGATAGGCGCGCGGCACGTCGTAAATGGTGCCGACGTCGCGCGCCTCGATCACGGCGCTCTCGCGCACGTTGCAGAACAGCGCCAGCTTGCGGCGCTCTTCCTTGGGGATTTCGCGATCCGAGCGGCAGAGCAGGATGTCGGGGGCGATGCCGATCGAGCGCAGTTCCTTGACCGAATGCTGCGTCGGCTTGGTCTTCAGCTCGCCGGCGCTCGGTATATAGGGCATCAGCGTCAGGTGGACATAGATGGCGTGGTTGCGCGGCAGGTCGTTGCCGAGCTGGCGGATGGCCTCGAAGAACGGCAGGCCCTCGATGTCGCCGACCGTGCCGCCGA
>JAIEQX010000123.1 GCA_019747375.1 Beijerinckiaceae bacterium
GCGGCGGCGACGCGTGAAATAAGCGGCGCGAGCCTGTAGGCCAAGGCGCTGAGGCGCTGCGGTTCACTGACCGCATACCCGTGATAGGTGAGAATGAGCCGGTTGGCGGCGCCTGCGCCTGCGGCGGCCAAAGTCGCCTTCAGGTTGCAATAGGCGAGGGCCGACACGATGGCGTCAGGCCGCTCCTGTTGGATAACCCGCCGCAGGGCGAAAATATCACGCGCATGCCCGCCGCCGAGCGTCACGACCCGGATGGACGGATCTAGCAAGTGGCGGCTTTCATGCGCCTCTCGGTCGACCACCACAAGGACCGAGCAACCTCGTCGTGCGAACCCGTCGGCCAGAACGGCCTGCACGCGTTCCGCGCCGCCATTCGACAGGCCAGGAAGGTAGAAAAGGAGCTTTTGTACGTTCCGCATGCGCCCGGCAAAGGTTGAGAACTGTATTTTCAGACTTTTAGTGCTGAGTGTTGACCGATGTTTATCACGATTCTCTTTCCCGGCTCGGTGATGGCGCCGTCGGCCGAGCTCCTCAGACGCGTCCTCGCCCAGAAAGGGCGGCGTGTCGAGACTCGTATGCTTCCCTCGGAAGACGCCCTGGCGGGATTCGATTTGCTGGTGCGCCTGGAAAAGCTGGTCCTGCGACGCGAGAATTGGCCGCCTGTCGACGTGCCCGATCTTTCTGACGATTCTCTCGGTACGGGCCGTTCGATCGTTCTCGATCTCGGACAGGGAAGGAGCGGCAAGCTGCCGCCCGGCGCTGAACTCGTGCTCTCAGTCACCTGCAACGGCCAACTGGGACTGCCCGGGATGGTGGCGGCCATCCTGGCGGGCGGACATGCGGAACTGGCGGTCGTGACGCGTTCAGATGGGGGCGATCGTGTCTGGGCGTCCGGGCTTACGGTCACGTCGCGGCCCCTGAATGCAGCCGTTTCGCTGCATGAGCTTACGCTTCGGCTCGGCGATCTGGTCGCGGTCGCGCTGCGCCGGATCGAACACGGCGAAGAACCCGTGGCGGCGGAGCATTCGGTCGCCGCCGCCTCGGGCGGGCTGTCTCCATTCCTTGCCTTTGCGGCGACATCTCTCTCGCGACGCATCCGCGACCGGCTCGATGAGCTTGTGCGCCATCCCTATCACTGGAGCGTCCGGTGGCGTCGATCGGATCCTGAAGATCTGGTGACGACCCGACTTGGGTGGACTGACGCCCCCTACAAGATGTTGCCCGACGATGGTCAACGATATTACGCGGATCCGTTCCTGTACCAGCATGAGGGACGCAACTACCTTTTCGTGGAAGAATTTCCCTATGCGACCGGCAAAGGGATCCTCTCAGTTTCGGAGCTCAATTCGGGCGGCGGCGCATCCGTGCCGCGGCCCGTTATGGAAGGACCTGTCCATCTCTCCTATCCGCAGGTGTTCAAACAGGGCGGCGAGATCTGGATGATCCCCGAGACCTCCGGGGCCCGGACCATCGAATTGTACCGCGCCGTCGAGTTTCCTGACCGCTGGGTCAAGGAGGCGGTGCTGCTGTCGGACATCGATGCTTCGGACGCCACGCTGGTCTTTCATGGCGGGCGGTTCTGGTTGTTCGCCGCGCTTCATCCGCACGGCTCCTCATGTCGCGACATGCTGGGCATTTTTCATGCGCCCGCGCTGCAAGGTCCGTGGGTGGCGCACAAGCTCAATCCGGCGCTGATCGATGCCCGCACGGCCCGACCCGGGGGAGCCTTCTTTCGGCACGACGGGGCGCTGATGCGCGTCGCGCAAGATGGCTCGCGCGGCTATGGATCGGGCCTGACGATCTGCCGGGTCGACAGGCTCGACCCGGACCATTTCACCCAGACGGTGGCGCAAACCCTTCAGCCGCGCGCCGACTGGCGCGCCGCGGGCGTCCATACGCTCAACTGCGGATTTGGGATCGAGGCCATCGATACGTTGGCGAAACTGCGTAAAACGTGAGGCAGACGATGCCTCCAGGCCACGTTCAGCCTGGAAATGGCGCCGCGCCGCAGTCGAGTCTTGACCGAACGGTCGGCGCAACGCATCGTCAATGGGCAGGCAACAAAAGGAATTCCCTATGAAGAAGGCCGTATTCAGTCTCGTCCTGGCGGGCTTCGTCGCCGCAGGCGCTCAGGGATTTACGGCCGGCAGCGCTCAGGCCCGCCCGCTCACGCCCGCAGAAAAGCGCTATTCGCCCTACGACGGGGTGCTTCCCTTCTGCGACGACGCCAGCGTGCTGGGCAAAATCAATTCCCGGTTCGAGAGCCGCGAACGCGAATATTGGAGCTCGGGCCTGTCCATCGTGGGCTACGACGCGATTCGCGAGACCGGCTATCGGACGACGGGCGTCGATTATATTCCGCGCCGCTATTGCAAGGCGCGTGTCTATATGAACGACAAGAAGGTTCGTGAGGTCACGTATTGGGTTGGCGAAAGCTTGGGGGTGATCGGCATCGGCTGGGGCCTCGAGTGGTGCATTTCTGGGCTCGACCGGAACTATGCTTATGGGCTTGACTGCAAGGCGGCGCGTCCCTGACCGAAAGCTGAGCAGCATGTTTCCGATCCAGACTTATGCGGCCATCCTGGCGGCCGCAGGCGGACTCTGGTTTTCACCCGCGCCGGTTCTCGCGCAGGCCCCATCTTCCGATTGCATACTGGATCGCTGCCAGGATCGTCTGGACAGACAACAGCCTCCTCCGCCGCGTGAGCGTGCGGCTCCGCTTCAGCGCCAGGATGAAAGCCGTGCGTCCGAAGACCGTCGCGACAGCGGCTTCAGGACGCGTTCCGGCGCGAATGTCGCGCCCGGCAATTTCGATTTCTATGTTCTGGCGCTCTCATGGTCATCAGGCTTCTGCGAGTTGCAGGGGCGTGATCGGGCCCGAAGGCAATGTGAGAGCGGAGCCGATCTCGGCTTCGTGGTGCATGGACTCTGGCCCCAATATGAGCGGGGCTTTCCGTCCGATTGTCAGGCCGGGACACGCACCCCCTCGCGCATGGCGCTCGACAGCGTCCGAGGCTTGTTCCCGGATGAAGGACTGGCGCGCTACGAATGGCGCAAGCACGGCACCTGTTCGGGCCTGTCGCCGACCGATTATTTCGCTGCCGTCCGACGCGCCCGCGAGGCCATTGAGGTTCCTGCGCAATTCAAGGACCTGCGTGAGCCGCTGCAAATCGCCGCGAACGACGTACTTCGCGCCTTTACGCAGGCAAATGCGCGCCTGCGCCCTGGAATGCTGGCCATTTCTTGTCCAAAGGGAATTCTGCAGGAAGTCCGGATCTGCATGAGCAAGGATCTGCGCGACTTCCGGCCATGCCCCGAGGTCGCCAGCAAGTCGTGCCGGGGCCGTAACATAACAGTGCCGCCAATCCTCTGATCGCCGCCCTGTCGCGGAGCGCGCGCAACAGCTTTTGCCGGCGGAGCAAGCCATGAATTATCGCCACGCCTTCCATGCCGGCAATTTTGCGGATGTGTTCAAACACGCGCTTATAACCCGCATTCTCGTCTATCTGCGGCGCAAGGAGACGCCTTTTCGTTACATCGATACGCATGCCGGGACGGGCGTGACGGATCTGCGCAGCGAGGCCGCCAACCGGACAGGCGAGTGGCAGGACGGCGTGGCGCGGCTTGCCGGGGCGACGTTTTCACCAGAGGTCGCGGCCCTGCTGAAGCCCTATCTGGACGCCGTGGGGCCGCTTCCCGAGAGCGGCCGCCCTGTGGTTTATCCGGGCTCTCCGCGCATCGCCCAGGGCCTTCTACGTCGGCAGGATCGAGCCACCCTTTGCGAATTGCATCCAGATGACGCGCGTGCGCTCGAGCGCAACATGGGACGCGACAACCGGCTTCGCATCCTGCACGAAGATGGCTATCGCGCTCTGAGGGGGCTCGTGCCGCCGCCGGAACGTCGGGGACTCGTGCTTATTGATCCGCCGTTCGAGTCACGGGATGAATTCGCCGCCATGGCGGAGAGCCTGATACTGGCGCGGCGGAAGTGGGAGACGGGGATCTTCGCCCTCTGGTATCCCGTGAAGGAGATGCGGGCGGTCTCGCAGTTCGTCGGAGGCCTCAAGGCTGAGGGCATACCGCGCATCCTGCGCTTCGAGCTTTGCGTCGAGGCCATCCGTACCGAAGGTCCCCTTTCAGCCACCGGTCTCATCGTCGTCAACCCGCCCTATGTTCTGGAGGCTGAAGGTCGGGCCATCCTGCGCGAATTGTCGCCGCTGTTGTCGCGCGGACCTGGAGCAGAAGTCTTCGTTGAACAGGTAAGTGGCGAGTAGCGAAGAGTTTTTTAAATCCTGGCTGTTAGAAGTCGGGTCTATGTCCGCGCTTTTACAAGGGCGGTCTGATCCCGCGCGTTTCTTTCTGCGGCAAGGACTTGGCTCATGCGGCTTATCGGCGTCCATCGACTGCATCATCGTGGCGGCGGTGCGGAAAGCGTGCATCTCGATCATCTGATGCTGTTTCGCGAGATGGGTTGGGACTGCGCCGAATTCGCGATGCAGCACCCGCGCAACCAGCCGTCGCCCTTCAGCGATTATTTTCCGTCCGGTTTCGATCCGGACGAAGGCGGCCTCGTACACAAGGTGAAACAGGTCGCGAGATTCATGCATTCGACCGAGGCGCGCGATAAATTCGCCCGCCTGATCGACGACTTCCGACCCGACATCATCCACATCCACGGACTGTATCATCATCTGACGTCGTCCGTGCTCAAGCCGGCTGTCGACCGCGGCATTCCGCTCGTCTTCACCCTGCATGATTTCAAGCTTATCTGCCCCGCCTACCATTTCTACACCGAGAAAAGTGGCGTTTGTGAAGGGTGCGGAGGGGGAAAGCAATATCGCTGCCTGACGCGTCAGTGCAAGGAAGGGCCGATCACCACCAATGCAGTCTATGCGCTCGACGGTTTGTTCCAATGGCACAGCGGGCGAATCCGCAACGCGATCGACATGTTCGTCGGCCCCAGTCAGTCGATCGTCGACAAGTTCGCAGAACATGGTTTCGATCCCGCGAAACTCGCCTATGTGCCGAACTTTTTCGAGACCACCGACGATGCTCCTGAAGATCACGCGATGGTGGCTGAGCTGCGGGAAAAATATGGACGATACGTGCTCTATTTCGGCCGGCTGTCGCCCGAGAAGGGCATCAACGTGCTGATCGATGCGTGCGCGCGCGCTGATCTTCCGGTCGTGCTCGTAGGAGACGGGCCGAAGCGCGAAGCCCTCATGGAGCAGGCTCAACGGCTTGGCGTCAAAGCGACTTTTATCGGCCATCAGTCAGGCTCGCAGCTTTGGTCCTATGTGCAGGCCGCGACCGTCATCGGGCTGGCCTCCGTCTGGTACGAGATTGCCCCCAAGAGCCTCCTGGAAGCGCAAGCGCGCGGAAAGGTGGTGGTGGCCAGCGCCATCGGGGGACTGCCTGAAATGGTGCGGGACGGCGATACCGGATTTCTGGCGCCGCCGGGGAACGCCGAGGCGTTGGCTGGCGCGCTGACCCGTGTCTTCAGCATGCCGGAAGACGAGCTTGCCGCCATGGGAGAACGGGCGCGGACTTTCGCCCGCACCACTTTCACCCGACAGCGGTATTACGAGGGCATGTGCGCCATCTACGACAAGCTGTTGCCCGGCGCAGGCCGGCGCGACGCGCAGGCCGCGCAAGCATCCCCGCAAGCCGTCGCCATCTAGCTCTCCGGATTGCGCTTTACGGGCGCTTGCCAAACATCTGTGTTTGTCTCAACCTGTCAGGCGCAAGCGGCCTCGGAGTTCCGCGCGGCTGGGGGCGCTTATATGCAAGGCGTCCGTTTCCGCACAAACGACACACGCGCCGTCGAGGTTTGACCCCGCCAGCGCCGCGTCCCGCTCTTGCGGTTCGCGCCAAGCACGACCGGACAACTCCGCGACTGAGAGCCCGTTTGTTTGCGGCCCTAACATGGGCTTCAGGGGGCGTGTCGATAAGGAATGGCGTCATGGCGCAGCAAGGCACCGTCAAATTTTTCAACGCTGAAAAAGGCTACGGCTTCATCAAGCCTGATGATGGCGGGCGAGACATTTTCGTCCATGTGACCGCGGTCGAAAGTGCCGGGCTGCGGTCGCTGAGCGAAGGACAGCGGATCACTTACGAAATCGAGCCGGACAAAAAGGGCAAGGGTCCCAAGGCGGTCGATCTCAAGATCGACTAGCCCGCATTCAGCTGGCTCCCTTCGACATGGCGGTCGGAATGCTTGCTTGAGCCCTTGAGCTCCGGCACAAGTCTTCCGGTCATCATGTTCCGGGGAGGTCGTCCATGAAATTGCGTTATTCCGCCGCTTCACCTTTTGCCCGAAAGGTCGTCATCGCCGGCCATGTGCTCGGGCTTGCGGAGCGCATCGACCTCGTGGGCAATGAAGAGGATCCGGGAGATGCGATCCGCTCGCGCAATCCGCTCAACAAGATCCCGATGCTGCTCACGGATGATGGACAGGCGATCTTCGACAGCCGCGTCATCCTGGAGTTCCTGGATCATCTGGCCGGAGGCGGGCGCATCATCCCGACGAGCCCGGATGCACGTTTCAAGACGCTGACTCTGCAGGCTTTGGCCGACGGCATTTCTGAGGCTGCCGTTCTGATCGTCTATGAGGGCCGGTATCGCGACAAGGAGCATTATTCCCCGCGCTGGATTTCGCATCAGCAGGTCAAGATCGACAAGGCGCTGGATTTTCTCGAGACGCAGAGCCCCGGGGCGGCTGTCGACGTCGGGACGATTGCGCTGGCCTGCGCCCTCGGCTTCCTGGACCTGCGAGCCGGCGGCGCCTGGCGCGCGTCCCATCCAAAACTGGTCGCCTGGTTGGACGGGTTTTCGGGAAAGGTCCCGTCGTTCAAGCAGACCGTTGCGGAGAGCTGATCTGCGGTGAGCTGATCGTCGAGGGGTAAGATCGGGCGCGCATTTGCGCACCCGATCGCTTCTTGAATCAGGCCAGCGGCGGGATGCGCAGCACCTGACCCGGATAGATTTTGTCGGGATGTGACAGCATCGGCTTGTTGGCTTCGAAGATGATCGTATGCTTGGCGCCCTTGCCTTTGCCGTATTGTTCCTCGGCGATCTTCCAGAGCGTGTCGCCCTTTTCGACCGTGTAGAACTTGGAAGCATCGGCTTCCTTGGTGACGGCGAGTTCGCTTTCGACCGTCGCGACGCCCACGGTGTTGCCGAGCGCGAGAATGATCTTCTCCGCTTCCTCCGTGGAAAGCGCCTTGCCGGAAAGCTTTATCTTGTCTCCCTCGACCTTGACGTCGACGCCTGACATGTCGAGGCCATGTTTCTCGGCTTCCTTCTTAAGAGTTTCCGGCGTCGCCGCTGAGGCTTCGCTCGCGCCAAAGATCTTGGCTCCGACCGATTTCGCAAAATTCCATAAACCCATGTTTTCCTCCTCAAGAATATTGCCAGTCAACACCCGCTGACAGCGGGCAGATAGAGTCTTCGCATGCCATGACAAGCTCCATGGAGCGTCAAGCACGTGACACTGACATGTCTGCGGCGCGAAGGCTAAACAGCAAAAAGGCTCGGCAGGGTTTGGCGGCGCGAGTTGGTGCAGCCGCTCCGAGAGCCGCGGCAGATTGTCGTCGATGCAGAGCCGTCAGCAAAGGCGCCTGTTTCTAGCCGTTTCGTAAGATGCCGATGGCCTGACCGAAATAAATTCGCGGCCCTCATGGCTCTAGGACTATGAATTTGCTCACTCAATACTGACCGATTGAATGAAATGACGGCCATCTTCGATTTCAGGCGTATTAATGGACAGGCATTTCTGCGAAAATTTCTTCGCATTCATGTGCCGTCAGAGCGAATTACTACTCGTCCGAGTGTGCGCATAGGGAACGCGACCGCCTGTTCAAAAAACGCTACCGATAGACTCTCCTGACAAACGTTGCCGTGACGGCTTGCCTTATGGAAACTGCGATGCAGATAAGCTCTGGGTCAGAGCGGAAAAGGACGATTCATGCAGGCGACAGGGCGCAGGGCGCTGATTACGGGGGCGGCCCGTCGGATCGGTCGAGCCGTCGCTGAGCGTCTCGCCCGAGACGGGTACGCATTGGCGCTTCATGCGAGCCATCGGTCAGAGCCGGCGGCGCAGGATCTTGCCGCAAAGATCATGGCGGAAGGCGGCACGGCCGTCGTGGTGACCGGGGACCTCGCGTCCGTGGACCAGACTGGCCGCTTGCTGGCGATGGCCGAGGCTTCGATCGGATCAATCGACGTCCTGGTCAACAACGCGTCGGTCTATGAGCCAGACAGCGCGCTGCAATTCGACGCGATGGCGTTTGATCGTCATATGGCGATCAACCTGCGCGCGCCCTTGCAGCTGGCTGCGGCGTTTTTCCAAGCGCTTCCGGATAACGCGCGGGGCTCTATCGTCAACATCACGGACCAGAAAGTCTGGCGTCTCAATCCCAGGTTCTTCTCCTACACATTGAGCAAATCGGCGCTTTGGACAGCGACCCAAACAATGGCGCAAGCTTATGCGCCGCGTGTTCGCGTGAACGCCATCGGCCCCGGACCGGTCCTGCCAAACCACATCGACGGGGCCGACGGGTTCGAGAAAGAAGCTGCAGCCTTGCCGCTTGGATCTAGCGTGGCGCCGGACGAAATCGCCGCTGCAGTCATGTATCTGGTGGACGCGCAAAGCGTGACCGGGCAGATGATCGCGGTGGATGGAGGCCAGCATCTGGCGTGGCGGACGCCGGACGTGATCGATTGACGCCCTAGTCTGCGGTCGGTAAACGCCGCATGGTGAATTCGATCGTGTCGTCGGGTAGTTCGCGCCAGGATTCTATTTCCGTCATGTAGGCCTGTTTCGGAAAATTCGCGAAGAACTCACGTGCTTTCTCTCGCGCCTGTTGGCGCGGCAGCGTGAAGGTTTCACGACGCCAGGCATCTGAGGCGTCGCGCGCGCGCGCGTGATTGCGGCTGCGCTCGGAGAGCGAGCGCGCCAGATCTACAGGCATCTTCCGTTCAAAAGACATACGCAACTCCGGAAAGACGCCCAAACATAGCGCATTATGGCGGTTCTGGGGAGTCTACGCCGTTCAGCGCGTCGCGCGGTCTTCGAGAGCGTCCTGGATCAGGCGCGTCAGGTCTTGCGGCGCGTCGGGAAAGCCGGCGCGGATCCAGGCGGCTTGCAGGCGCTTCAGGACCTCTCCGACGGCTTTGCCCGGCGGTATGCCGCGCCTGATGAGGTCTGCGCCGCCAAAGGGCATTCGCGGCTCAGGCGTGTCTGCGAGAAAACGCGCCGCCGACGTCCAGGCGGCATCGTCGGCGGGAGCTCTGCTTTGTGCATGCGCGAGCGAAAGAGCGTCGCAGGCCGCACGGCGGCCGTGGAGAAAAAGGAACACGCGCAAGTCGCCTGGAGGCGGAGGGGCGCGTTGCGCATGAAGCCTCACCAGCGCGGACGCTGCGTGAGCCGCGCGGGCGAACTCGTCGTTCGACAGCCGCAGCCGCTGGCGCAATCGTTCCGCATCGTCAGTCTGCAGAACCGCAAGAGCGATCAGGCGCAAGACCGGGTCCGGCGGCGTCGCGCGCGCGCGCTCGATTTCGATCAGCCGGGCCAGCGTCAGCGGCATGGCGACGCCGCCGAGTATCGGGACAAGCAAGCCCAGCGACGCCATGAGATCAATCGCCTCCCCGGCGCGGCCCGCTTCGAGCAGCTTCAGCAATTCGGCGCGGACGCGTTCGCGCGAGAGGGTGTCGAGGCCCCGGCGGCTGCGCTCGATCGCCGCGAGAGCGTGCGCATCCGGCGCGCCTTCTCCATAGGCGGCGTGAAAGCGGAAGAACCGCATGATGCGGAGATAATCTTCGCGTATGCGCGTCTCCGCATCGCCGATGAAGCGAACGCGCCTCGCCGCAATGTCGGCCATGCCGCCGGCAGGATCAAAGATCTTTCCGTCGGGTGAAACCGAGAGCGCGTTGATGGTGAAGTCGCGCCGCATCGCGTCGGCGGAAAAGTCTCGACCGAAGGCGACTTTCGCCCGGCGGCCGTCGGTTTCGACGTCCTGCCGAAGCGTCGTGACTTCGAATGGCGTTCCGTGCAGAACGATCGTGACCGTGCCGTGCTCAATGCCGGTCGGCACGCATCTGAGTTCGGACGCGCGGGCGCGTGCGACGACGGTTTCAGGCAAGGCCGTGGTGGCGATGTCGACTTCGGTGACGGGCGCGCCCATCAGATGATTGCGAACAGCGCCGCCGACGACGCGCGCCTCCTCGCCGTCCCGGTCCAGCATGGCCAGAACGCGCCGCAAATCCGGATCGTCAAGAAAGCTTGGGCTTTCAATGCGCTTGTGCGCCAAGGGCTTTCCGTCAGGCGCGGACATCACGAATAGAGTCTCTCGTAGAGATTATGGAGAATGCCCGCTGTGACGCCCCAGATGTTCCGCTGCTCGAAGGGCATTGCGTAGAAGATCCGGGAAACGCCTTCACGCGTGCGCGTGTGCTGCTGGTGATTGGATGGCTCCATCAGGAATTCGAGCGGCACCTCGAAGGCCTCGTCAACCTCGTCGGGATTGGGCACGAGTGCGAAAGGCGGGGTGACGAAGGCCACCAGCGGCAGAATGCGGTAGCCTGAATGCGACAGGTAGGGATCTAGAAATCCAAGCGGCGTGACGCAGCTGCGGTCAAGCCCGATCTCCTCATTGGCTTCGCGCAAAGCCGCCGCAAGGGGGCTCTCGTCCTCGGGATCGATGCGCCCGCCGGGAAAGGCCACCTGGCCCGCATGGCGGCGAAGCGCGCTGGCGCGTTTGGTGAGCAGCAGGGTGGCGCTGGCGTCGCGCGCCACGATCGGCACCAGGACGGCGGCCGGCTTGGCGATGGCCGCGAGGCCCTCGCGGTAGAGGTCCGGGTTGAGGATGTGATCGCCCCGGCGCGGTCGTTGACCAGGATCGAGGGCGCCCGCCGGCAGATCAAGAGACAGTCTTTGAGTCGCGCGCATGCGGACGTCCTGCGCCGAATAGCGCAGGATGGAATGTCCGAACTCGCTGGCTCCCGTCATAGCCGCACCGCCATCCACCCGATCAATCGACACTTTCCTCGCCGCTATTGTCTATCACAAAGAATTGTCCGCCGGACTCGACCCCCAGGCGCTCGTCACCATCGACCGCCCGCTTCTGTGCGAGCTCGACGAGGTCATACGCCACCGCCCTGGTGACCAAGGCCCACAACCCGGCGCGCACGTGAACATAGGGTTTCATACCCGAGGCCGGGCCATTGTCGAAGCGCAACGGGTGTTCCGCGCCAACATCGACCTCGTCATCGACGTTCGTGCGAAATCGCAAGGTCTGGCCCTCGGATGTCGCCATCACGGTCATCTCCACAGCCAT
>JAIEQX010000286.1 GCA_019747375.1 Beijerinckiaceae bacterium
GAGCGGTGAAAAGCGGCTTGATCGACATGAGACTACCTCGACTCGAAGAAACATCGTTGAAGGGCGGGCCATGAATGGACCGCGCATCGGGATATGGGGCTTTCGCGCAGACTGGCCAGACCCGACGGCGCGCGAAGCTCTTGCGGCGGCGATGAACGTATCGTTGCTTGACAGCCGGATGGGGGACCTTTAGCGGCCTTGCTCATGACGTCACGCCAAGCGCCCCACCAGAGTCCCCTTTCGTCAGCTCCTCACATGCTGAAAGGTCTGTCCGATTGGGCCGACCGGTACGATGCGGTGCTGTGCGACGTGTGGGGCGTCGTGCATAATGGTCAGGCGCGCTTCGCCGCCGCCTGCGACGCCTTGAGCCGATATCGCCAGGCGGGCGGAACCGTGATCCTGATCACGAATGCGCCCCGGCCAAGCCCTCCCATCCTCGAGCAGCTCGAGCGCCTGCACGTTCCGCGCGAGAGTTTCGACCGGATGGTGACGTCGGGCGACGTGACGCTCGCGTTCATCGAGGACCGCAAAGGCCGTCCGCTGCATCACATCGGCCCCGAACGCGACCTGACCCTGTTCGAGATCGCCGCGGAACGCTCGGGCGTCACCCCGAAGCTGACGTCGCTCGATGAGGCCGAATATGTCGTGATCACGGGATTGAACGATGATCAGACCGAGACGCCGGACGATTACGCGTCCCGCCTCGACGTCATGCTCGACCGTAAGCTGGATATGATCTCGGCCAATCCCGATCTGGTCGTTCATGTGGGCGACAAGCTGATTTATTGCGCCGGCGCCATTGCCGAGGCCTATGAGGCGCGGGGCGGCAAGGTTCTGCAGGCAGGCAAGCCCTTTGCGCCGATCTACGAGCGCGCTTTGGCCCTGGCGGCCGCAGAAGCGGGCAGGGACCTGTCGCGAGACCGCGTTCTCGCGATCGGGGACGCGATGCGCACCGACATTGCCGGCGCCGCCGCCTTCGGGCTGCACTCGCTGTTCATCACCTCGGGCATTCATCGCGATGAGCTGCATCCGGGCGAGGGCGCCAGCCCGGCGCTCGACGAGGCGGCGTTCCGGCAGTTCCTCGCCGAGGCGTCCTGCTCGCCGACGGCCGCGATGCCTCAACTTGTCTGGTGATCAGGCGGCGTCCGCGGGCGCGAGCACCTGTTCAATCCGGCTGCGCAGCATGGCGGCGTTGAACGGCTTGACGATATAGCTGCTGACGCCGGCCCGCCGCGCCGCGACCACGTTCTCGGTCTTCGATTCCGCCGTCACCATCAGGAACGGGGTCGACTCGTTGGGCCCGGAGACGCGAATGGCCCTGAGGAGGTCGAACCCCGTCATGGGGGTCATGTTCCAGTCTGAAATGATGAGCCCGTAAGCCTTCGCGCGCGCCATTTCCAGCGCCTCGGCGCCGTTGCTGGCGCTGTCGACTTTGTCATATCCGATCTGTTTCAGGAGATTGCGGATAATCTTGACCATGGTGGCGTAGTCGTCGACCACCAGGATGGGCATTTCAGGGTCGATCATGTTCGTCTCGATATGAATTTGGTAAATGGATGTCTGAAAATGCAGCGCTGGGCCAAAATGCGGGCCAGCATTCTATGGATAGACCCTCCGGCCTTTCGGGATTCTTAACCGCCGCAGACCGCGCCGAGGCTTTAGTTCAATTGCGGGCGCGGCCGCCAGCCGCAATGGTCGGGCTCCAACCCGGAAAATTTCATGAGCGGCGCGCCTTTCACTTCCTATTTCTTCGAAGATCTTTCGCTCGGCATGCGCGAGACCATCATGAAGACCGTGATGGCCGACGATGTCGTTGGGTTCGCGACGCTTTCGGGCGACCACAATCCCATTCACCTGTCAGACCATTTCGCCAGAAAAACGCGGTTTGGCGGCCGGATCGCGCATGGCCTCTATACGGCCAGCCTGATTTCCGCCGTTCTGGGCATGCGGCTGCCGGGGCCGGGCGCGGTCTATCTGTCCCAGACGCTTCATTTCCGCGGCCCCGTCCGCATCGGCGATGTCGTGATCGTCTCCGTCGAGGTCGCCGAACTGACGCCGGAGGGACGTCGCTGCCGTCTCGCGTGCGAATGTATCGTCGACGGCAAGGTGGTGCTGGATGGAGAGGCGCTCGTGATGGTTCCGCCGCGCCGGAGCTTGGGCGCGACGAAAGGCGCCCCGGCAACTTCTTGACGCGCCGCACATCGCGCGGCAGTTTGCGCGCGCGTCGACCGTCATGAACGGGACCGGCGTAGCCCTAGAAGCGCTTTCTCTTGCAACGGTCGCCCCTTGTCTGGTTCGAGCTCATCGCCGAATGCCGGTCTGTCCGGCCCGCTCGTGCCCGAACCGCAGGTCCCGGGACTGGTCGTGGTCACGGATCCGGCCTCGCCGCCGCCGGGACTCGAGGGCGCCGTGGTGGCGATCGGCAACTTCGACGGCGTCCACCGCGGCCATGCGGTCGTCATCCAGCACGCCGAAGCCATGGCGAAGCGGCTCGGCAAGCCCTGCGCCGTTTTGACCTTCGAGCCGCATCCGGCCGATTACTTCGCCGGACGACCCGTTGTGTTCCGCCTCACCCCCGAACGCGCCAAGGCCATGGCTTTGGCGCGCCTCGGGCTCGACGGCATGATCGTCTTCACCTTCGACCACAGGCTCGCGAGCCTCGCGGCCGAGGATTTCGTCGAGAAGATCCTCAAGCAGAGCCTCGGAATATCGGGCGCCGTCGTGGGTTATGATTTCCATTTCGGCAAGTCGCGCGCCGGGTCCCCGGATTTTCTGCGCGCCGCCGGAGCCAGGCACGGATTCGAGGTGGAAGTCGTGGAGAAGGTCCTGGCCGATCCGGACGGCAGTCCTGAGGCCGTGCATTCGGCCGCCACCCGGACGGCTCTCGAAGACGGCGACGTGGCTCGCGCCCGCCGACTGCTGGGCCACGATTATTTCGTTGTCGGGGAGGTCATCCACGGCCAGAAGCTCGGCCGGGAACTGGGTTTTCCCACCGCTAATGTGGCGCTCGACGCCGGCTCGAAGCTCCGTTACGGCATTTACGCCGTCACGCTGACGCTCGACGGCGTCCTGTATGAGGGCGTGGCGAGCTATGGCCGCCGGCCGACCGTCGACAATGGGGTGGCGCTTCTCGAGGTCTATCTGCTGGATTTTTCCGGCGACCTCTACGGCCGGCAGGTCGAGGTGGCCTTCGTGGGCTGGATCCGTCCTGAAGTGAAGTTCGACGGTCTGGAGGCCCTCGTCGCCCAGATCCACGACGATGTCGAAAAGGCCCGGGCGATCCTCGCCGCCCGGAGCTGATTTACCGCGTCGCCCTCTCTTCATTGGCGCTTTGGCTTCAAATCGGCTAATCGCTGGGGCCATATTGCTCCAACACCGCAGAGTCCTCCGCTCCGATGTCCGAGAAACCCGACGCCGCCAAAGGCCCCGACTATTCGCAGACCCTGTTTCTGCCGCGCACGGATTTTCCGATGCGCGCCGGCCTTCCGCAGAAGGAGCCCGAGATCCTCGCCCGCTGGCAGGAGACCGACCTTTATCGCCAGTTGCGCGAGACCTCGGCGGGCAAGCCGAAATTCGTGCTGCACGACGGCCCTCCCTACGCCAATGGCAACATCCACATCGGTCACGCGCTGAACAAGATCCTCAAGGACCTCGTCACCCGCTCGCAGCAGATGCTCGGCAAGGATTCGAATTACGTGCCGGGCTGGGATTGCCACGGCCTTCCGATCGAATGGAAGATCGAGGAAGAATATCGCGCCAAGGGCAAGAACAAGGACGACGTGCCGATCGTCGAATTCCGCCGCCAGTGCCGGGCGTTCGCGCAGAACTGGCTGGACGTCCAGCGCGAAGAATTCAAGCGGCTCGGCATCATCGGCGACTGGTCGCATCCCTACGCCACCATGAGCTTCGACGCCGAAGCCCAGATCGCGCGCGAAATCATGAAATTCGCCGCCAACGGCCTGCTCTACCGCGGCTCGAAGCCGGTGATGTGGTCGGTTGTCGAGAAAACGGCTCTCGCCGAGGCGGAAGTCGAATATGAGGATCACGTCAGCGACACGGTCTGGGTGGCGTTTCCCATCCGGGACGTCTCCGAGACCGCCGCCAGGGCGCAGCGCGAAGCCGCGATCGCCAACGGCCTGAACCCTGAATTCATGTCGTCCTACGACGACACGCTCGACGAATTGCGCGCGGCCTCAGTGGTCATCTGGACGACGACTCCCTGGACCATGCCGGGCAATCGCGCCATTTCCTATTCGCCGCGTGTGTCCTATGGCCTCTACCGCGTCACCGGCGCCGACGAGACCAATTGGGCGAAGCCCGGCGCGCTCTATGTGCTGGCCGACAAGCTTGCCGGCGACGTTTTCAAGAGCGCGCGGGTCGAGACCTTCGAGCGCGTCCGCGACGTCGACCCCGCCGATATCCTGGCTTGTTCGCATCCGCTCGCTCACGCTCATGCAGGGTATGAATTCGCCGTGCCGATGCTGTCGGGCGACCATGTGACCGACGAGGCCGGAACCGGATTCGTGCATACCGCGCCGGGGCATGGCCGCGAGGATTTTGACGTCTGGATGGCCAACGGCCAGCAACTGACGAAGCGCGGCATCGAAACGCTGATCCCGTACACGGTCGACGCCGACGGCTTCTACACGAAGGAAGCGCCGGGCTTCGAAGGCAAGCGCGTCATCGACGACAAGGGCAAGAAGGGCGACGCCAACGACGCCGTCATGGCCATGTTGACGAGCGCTGGAAATCTCGTGGCGCGCGGTCGCCTGAAGCACCAGTATCCGCATTCGTGGCGATCCAAGAAGCCGGTGATTTTCCGCAACACGCCGCAATGGTTCATCGCCATGGACAAGGCGTTCTCGAACGACGGCGCGCTGGCGCCCGGCTCGAACCAGCCGACTCTTCGCGAAACAGCGCTGGCGGAAATCGCCCGCACCCGCTGGGTGCCGGCGGCGGGAGAAAACCGCATCACCGGCATGATCGCAAACCGGCCCGATTGGGTCGTGTCGCGTCAGCGCGCCTGGGGCGTCCCCATCTGCGTCTTCGTCCGCAAGGGCACGCATGACATCCTGCGCGATGAGGCTGTCAACGCCCGCATCGCGGCGGCCTTCGAGAAAGAGGGCGCGGACGCCTGGTTCGAGGCCGGCGCGGCGCAGCGTTTTCTTGGCGCGGATCACGATCCTGCCGATTACGAAAAGGTCGACGACGTGCTCGACGTCTGGTTCGATTCCGGATCGACCCACGCCTTCACGCTCGAGCAGCGCGCCGACCTGAAGACGACGCGCCTGCGCGACGGCGGGCGCGACGAGATCATGTATCTGGAAGGGTCGGACCAGCATCGCGGCTGGTTCCATTCCTCACTGCTGGAGAGTTGCGGCACCCGCGGCCGCGCGCCCTATGACGTTGTTCTGACGCATGGCTTCGTTCTGGACGAGAAGGGCCAGAAAATGTCGAAGTCGCTCGGCAATGTCACGGCTCCACAATCCGTCATCCAGGAATCCGGAGCCGACATTCTGCGCCTCTGGGTCGCGGCTTCCGATTATTCGGACGACCTTCGCATCGGCAAGGAAATCCTGAAGACCTTCGTGGAGACCTATCGCAAACTGCGCAACACCCTGCGCTGGATGCTGGGGTCTTTGGCGCATTTCAACGAGAGCGAGCGCGTCGCGCATTCCGACATGCCCGAGCTCGAGCGTCTGATGTTGCATCGCATCTGCGAACTGGACGCGACCGTGCGCGAAGCCTACGCGGCTTTCGATTACAAGCGCGTCATCTCGGCCCTGTCACAATTCATGACGAGCGACCTGTCGGCTTTCTATTTCGATATCCGCAAGGACACGCTCTATTGCGACGCGCCGTCCAGCCTCGCGCGTCGCAGCGCGCTGGCCGCCATTGACGAGATCTTCCGGCGGGTCACGATCTGGTTCGCCCCGATCCTTTCCTTCACCTGCGAGGAAACGTGGTTGTCGCGCGATCCGGCGGCCCGTTCGGTCCATCTCGAAATCTTCCCCGAAACGCCGCAGGCCTGGCGCGATGACGCACTGGCGCGCAAATGGCGCACCGTGCGCTCGATCCGTCGCGTGGTGACGGGGGCTCTGGAGATCGAGCGCGCGCGCAAGACCATCGGCTCCTCTCTCGAGGCGGCGCCGATCGTCTATATTGCCGACGAAGCGCTGCGCAGCGCGATCGACGGGCTCGATTTCGCCGAGATCTGCATCACCTCCGACATCGCCATCCGCACCGGCGCGGCGCCGGAAGGCGCCTTCACGCTGGATGACGTGGCGGGCGTCGGCGTCGTCATCGAGAAGGCGCAGGGCCGCAAATGCGCCCGCTCGTGGAAAATATCGCCTCTGGTGGGCAGCGACCCGGACTATCCGGACGTCACGCCGCGCGATGCGGACGCCCTGCGTGAACTGAAGGCGGCGGGCGTCCTGTGAGCGTGAACGAGTCCAGCCTGCCGTCGCCCCGGATCCTTGGCCTCATCACCGCATTCGCCATGCTGGTGATCGACCAGGGCCACAAGTTCTGGATGCTCGACGTCTTCGACATCTCGTCGAAACAGCCGGTTTCCGTTCTTCCATGGCTCGACCTCGTCATGGCCTGGAACAATGGGATCTCGTATTCGCTGCTCCGCGCCGATTCGCCCGCCGGTCGCTACGCCCTTCTGGCTCTGACGCTGGGCGCGACGCTTCTGCTGGCCGTCTGGATGTGGCGGGCCCCCAATCGGGTCGCCACCTTCGGACTCGGCCTGATCGTCGGCGGAGCGCTCGGCAACGCCTACGACCGCTTCACCTATGGGGCGGTGGCCGATTTCTTTCATTTCCACGTCGGCAGTTTTTCCTGGTACGTCTTCAATCTGGCCGATGTCGGCATCGTTGCGGGCGTGGGCCTTCTTCTGTATGAGTCTTTCTTCATCAAGGAGAAGGCGGCGGAGCCCGCCTGAGCAGCCAGCCACGTAGCTGCGCCTCCAAAACGCCGCGAAGCGGCGACATATGAGAGGCTTCCGAGCCTCGGCGCATGTGACCACGAGTGGACGACAGGATTGCCATGACCCTCGAACTCCGGACCTGCGAACTCATGATCCGCGAAAATGTCCCCAAAGCCCGTTTTGCCCTTCTTGGCGCAGCCGCAGTCGCGCTTGCGCTCGCCGTGACGGCTCCGGCTCCCGCTTATGCGCTGGACGACGACGGCTCAGAGAACGTGTTCTCGGCGGTTCTCGGTCTGGTCGGCATCGGATCCGACAAGGATGAGCCGAACATCGAGTATCGCGAGCGCCCGCCCATCGTCGTGCCGCCGAACCGCCAGGCTTTGCCGCAGCCGCTGCCTCCGGCGGCGCAGCGTGCAGGATCCTGGCCGAAGGATCAGGAAGTGGTTCGCCGCCGTCAGGCCGCCGCAGAACGCGGCCGCGCGCCTGTCGACGAGGTCTGGAACCCCGTCAGCCAGGCCGAACTCGCCAAGGGGCGCGCCGCTCGCCCCACCGGACAGCTCGGCATCGACCGCGAGTGCAACGATCCGCTGGCCCGCGTCTGCGACGCGGAAAAGACATGGTCGAGCCTGCGCAACGCCAAGTCCAACAGCGATTCCGTGACCGAACTCGTCCCCGGGCAGGAGCCGGCGCGTTCTTGGCTGACAGAGCCGCCGCCGGGCTACCGCAAGCCCACCAAGGCGCAGAAATACACCGCCGAGCCGCGCCGCGCCGAGATCGACATCACCGATGGCCGCGCCCAGGTTCTGGAAGAGCGCCGTCGCCGCGCCGAGCAGTGACCAGCGACAGCGCTGCAATTTGCTAACCTTGCGTCATACAGCCCTCCCGTTCTGGTCATAACCGGAGCAGGGGGGCTGAACTTTTTGACGAAGCCGTCCTATATTGCCTGCAGGCCGCCGTACTTTCGCCAACCGGCGGCGAATGTTTCCTCGAACGCCCGGGCGCTCATGGCACTTCATTCGTCGATTTCGTCATCCGCCGGCCTGACGCCCGGCGCTTCCGGCTCCACGCCGGCCGCCCCTGCGTCCGATGGCCCGGCCATCTCGCATTTCAAGCTCGAAAACGACATGGAGGTCGTGGTCATTCCCGATCATCGGGCGCCGGTCGTGACCCACATGGTCTGGTATCGCAACGGATCGGCCGATGATCCGGCGGGCAAGTCGGGCATCGCGCATTTCCTCGAACATCTGATGTTCAAGGGCACGGAATCGCATCCCAAGGGTCAGTTCTCCGAACTCGTGGCCGAACTCGGCGGGCAGGAAAACGCCTTCACGTCCAACGATTACACGGCCTATTACCAGCGCGTGCCGAAAGAGCATCTGTCGGTCGTGATGGACTATGAAGCCGACCGGATGAACAATCTCGTTCTGACGGACGACGTGGTCGCGCCGGAACGCGACGTCGTGCTGGAAGAGCGCCGCATGCGCACCGACAGCGACCCGTCGGCCCAGCTGCACGAAGCCGTGCAGGCTGCGCTCTACACGCACCATCCTTATGGCAAGCCGATCATCGGCTGGCACCACGAGATCGAAGATCTCGGCCGCGAAGACGCGCTGGCTTATTACAACCGCTTCTATACGCCCGAGAACGCCGTGCTGATCGTCGCCGGAGATGTGGACGAGCCGACGGTGCGCGAACTTGCCACCCGAATCTATGGTCCCATCAAGGCGCGTGGGCAGGCTCCGGTCCGCCGGAGGCCGCGCGAGCCGGAGCCCCGCGCGCATCGTCTAGTCACGCTGGCCGACGAGAAGGTCGAGCAGCCGAGCCATCAATGCGTCTATCTGGTGCCGTCCTACCGCACGGCCGACAAGGGCGAAGCGGAAGCGCTCGAAGTTCTCGCCCATCTGCTCGGCGGCGGGCAGACGAGCATCCTGTACCGCAAGCTCGTGGTGGAGCAGAAGATCGCCGTGGTGGCTGAGTGCTATTACATGGGCACGGCGCTCGACGAAACGCGCTTCTGGTTCTACGCGATGCCGGCCCCCGGCGTGACGCTGGAACAGCTCGACGTCGCAGTCGGAAAGGTCATCGCCGATGTCGCGCGCAACGGCGTGGACGAAGCCGATCTCGCGCGCGCCAAGACGCGCCTTGTCGCCGACGCCATCTATGCGCAGGACAACCAGACCTCTCTGGCCCGCTGGTATGGCGCCGCATTGACGACAGGCATGAATGTCGCCGACGTGGCGCAATGGCCGGACCGCATGGACGCCGTCACCATCGAGGACGTCCGCAAGGCGGCGGCGAAATGGCTGGACCGGCGACGCGCGGTCACGGGTTTCCTGTTGCCCAAGGAAGAGACAGCCGACGCCGCCTGACTCATACCGAATGACCGGCGGCGGTCCCCCGGGGGCGTCGTCGGGCTCCATCGACAAAGCCGGAACAGCCCATGAATGTGCAAAGCCAGAATGCAGCCGGCCCGGCCACGACGACGCTCGTAGCGCCGCAGAGCCGCGCCTCGAAGGTCCAGCGGGTCGTCACCAAGAGCGGCCTCGAGGCCTGGCTGGTCGAGGATTACGCAGTGCCGCTGGTGGCGGTCGAGTTCGCGCTCGAAGGCGGATCGTCTCAGGACGCCATCGGCAAGGCCGGCACGGCCACCATGCTGGGCGCCCTGATGGACGAGGGCGCAGGCTCGCTGGACGCGGAAGCTTTCCACAAGGCGTTGGACGACAAGGCCATCGAGATTTCCTTCTCGGCCGATAGCGACACGTTCCATGGCCGGCTGAAGACCATGACGCGCAACGTCGACGCGGCCTTTGCGCTGCTGAAGCTCGCCGTCAACGAGCCTCGCTTCGACACTGACGCCATCGAGCGCGTGCGCGCCCAGATGGAAGCAGGACTGCGCGCCGAAGCCAATGATCCCGACGCAATGGCCGCGAAGGCCTGGCGCCAGGCGGCTTTTCCGGATCATCCATATGGCCGCGCCTCGCGCGGCACGATGGAAAGCGTTCCGGCCATCACGCGCGACGACCTCGTGGCCATGCACCGCGCCATCATGCAGCGAACGGGCCTGAAGATCGCCGTCGTGGGGGCGATAGACCGTGATCGCCTCGCCATTTTACTCGACGACGTTTTCGCCGGGCTGCCCGAATCCGGCAGCCTCATCAGCGTCCCGCAGATCACCCTGCAGGGCCTTGGCGAACGCAAGATCATCGACGTCGACGTGCCGCAGGCGACGATCCGCTTCGGCCTTCCTGGCATCGCCCTGAAGGATCCCGATCACATCCCCGCCATGGTGCTCAACCACATTCTGGGCGGCGGCATCTTCTCGGCGCGCCTGTTCCGCGAAGTGCGTGAAAAGCGCGGGCTGGCCTATTCGGTTCACTCGCAGCTCGCAACCTATCGGCATTCCTCCACCTTCGTGGGCGGAACCTCGACCAAGAATGAGCGCGCGGCGGAATCGCTTTCCGTGATCGAGGACGAGATTTCCAAACTCGCGGCCGACGGCCCGACCGCCGAGGAGCTCGACAAGGCGCAGAAATATCTCATCGGCTCATTCGCGCTTCGGTTCGACACCTCGACCAAGATCGCCGGCCAGCTTGTCCGATTGCAGATCGAGGAGCTGCCGGTGACATATCTCGACGAACGCAACGGTCTTGTGGCCGCTGTCGCGCTCGAAGATACGCATCGCGCCGCCCGCAGGCTGTTCGACGGAAAGAAGATGCTCGTCGCTGTGGCCGGCCGCCCCGTGGGGATGTAAAACCTCTCTCACCTGAGTCCCGCGACTCGCACGCACCGGACGCCCTGGCGTGGTTTTCCGGTTCCTGGAGAGTGACGCGCGGTCCGCAACACAGAGACCCCATGCACGTCCGCCGCCTTGATCCCATTCTCGTCGACCGCATTGCGGCGGGCGAAGTGGTTGAGCGGCCCGCGTCGGCCGTCAAGGAGCTTGTCGAGAATGCTCTGGACGCCGGCGCGCGTCGCGTCGAGGTCGTCATTGAGGCGGGCGGCCGCAAGCTCATCCGCGTCGTCGACGACGGCGCCGGCATGAGCGCCCAGGATCTGGAACTGGCGGTCGACCGGCACGCCACCTCAAAGCTTCCGGACGGCGACCTGTCAGCCATTTCGACGCTCGGCTTTCGCGGCGAGGCGCTTCCGTCCATTGGTTCGGTCGCGCGGCTCGAAATCACCACCCGCCAGGCCGATGCGCCGCATGCCCTATGGCTGCGCGTCGATCAGGGCCTCAAGGGCGAGGTGACGCCGGCGGCCCATCCACATGGAACGCGCGTCGAGGTCGCGGACCTGTTCGTCGCCACGCCCGCACGGCTGAAATTCCTGAAGACGGATCGCGCCGAGGCGCAGGCGGTTTCCGATGTGATCAAGCGCCTCGCCATGGCGCATCCGCGCGTCCGCTTCGCCCTGTCGGGCGACAATCTCTCGGGCTTCGATCATGCCGATTGCGGCGAGGGCCGCG
>JAIEQX010000116.1 GCA_019747375.1 Beijerinckiaceae bacterium
CGGATCTTGCCCAAGAGGAAGAGCGCGTCGCCAAAGCGCGGCAGGACGGCGACTTTCTTCGCCATGCTCATGCGGAGCTGACGAAACTTGCGCCCCTGCCGGGCGAGGAAGAGCAACTCGCGGCGCGGCGCACCACGATGATGCAGTCGGAAAAGGTGGCGAGCGAGTTGCGGGACGCCAACCAATCGCTCTCGGGCGAGCATTCGCCCATTGCGGCGCTGTCCGCCACGATGCGTCGTCTGGAGCGCCGAGCCGCGCAAGCGCCTGCCTTGATCGAGCCGCCCGTCAAGGCGCTGGCTGCGGCGCTGGATACGCTGGAGGCGGCTGCGCAGACGGTCGAGCAGGCGCTTCGCGACGCGCGTTATGATCCGCGTGAACTTGAAGTCACCGAGGAACGCCTTTTCGCTCTCCGCGCAGCGGCGCGCAAATATGCGGTCCCGGCAGATCATCTGGCTGCCCTCGCGGAAAAGTTCGCCAACGATCTCGCCCTGCTGGACGCCGGCGAAGCCCGACTCATTGCGTTTGCAAAAGCTGTCGATGACGCGTCGCGCAAATTTGACGCATCAGCCTTGTCGTTGTCCGGCGCTCGCACGAAAACCGCAGGTCAGCTCGACAAGGCCGTCAACGCCGAGCTCGGGCCGCTGAAGCTGGAGCGTGCGCGTTTCTCGACGCAGGTTCAGAGCAATGCAGGCGAACCCGGCCCCGACGGCATCGATCGCATCGAATTCTGGGTGCAGACCAATCCGGGGACGCGTCCCGGTCCCCTCATGAAAGTCGCATCGGGCGGCGAGCTCGCGCGTTTCATGCTGGCGCTCAAGGTTGTGTTGGCCGATCGCGGCTCCGCGCCGACGCTGGTTTTCGACGAGATCGACACGGGCGTCGGAGGCGCTGTCGCGGATGCGATAGGGCAGCGTTTGGCGCGCCTGTCCGACACCGTTCAGGTGCTTGCGGTCACGCATGCGCCACAGGTCGCCGCCCGCGCGGTGGGACATTTTCGCATCGCCAAAGGCGAGGCCGACAAAGGCAAGCGCGTGGCGACGCGCGTCGAGCCTCTCGCCCAAGATGCCCGCCAGGAAGAGATCGCCCGCATGCTGGCCGGCGCCACCATCACGGATGAGGCGCGCGCCGCCGCCGGGCGTCTGCTTCAGGGCGCAGGCTGAAGGAAGGTCGTCAGCGGCGTCCGCCCTTGCGAATCCGCAGCGTCACCTCGCCGACCTTGACGCCAAGCTTTGATACGGTCGCTCGGTTGAGCACGCTGCCGTCACGCTCGAAGCCCAGCACGTCGTCGAATTTGACGTCGACGGATGAGGATTTGGTCTTCACCGTCGCCATATAGGTCAGGCGAAATGTGCGACCGTCGAGACGCCCGTCCGCCGTGCCGATGACATCTTCCCGCACACCCGAGTAAGTCGTGGGACCTGTCTTGGTCAAAACCCAGGTCTTGCGGTCGCGCTCGCCGTCGGAGTAGACGAAATTTTCGACCAGCTTGAGCTCGCGGCCGTTCCAGCTGCCGTCGATGGTGGCGCGCAGGCCGCGGCGAGAGCCGTCCAGCGTGTTGACGAACTCTCCTTCGGCCAGGGTTCGGCCCAGGAAAAACTTCTCCGGCACGAAGGCCGTGTCCGTCGAAGGATCGAGAGAGGGTGGCGTTGCGCAGCCGGACACGGCCAGGAGCGTCAGGGCGGCGAGTCCGCCGCGTAGTCTGGAAAAGCCGATGGAATGCATGTCGAACCCCTGTTCCTGGCCGGTCGGGCAGCCTACGTAGAGGAGGCGTCGCCGGTTCTGCCCCGCCGTCACACGTTCTCGTGGCTGCGCTGTCCACATGCGGGTTTTGGTGTGCAGAACTCGACATTTGGCGGGTGCGGCCGCACATTGGCCGGAAACGATTCTACATTTGTTCCCGCGATGGAGATCGCCCGCCCGGTCCTGTCCCGCACTCGAAAGCTGAAACGTGTCAGATCCCTTCAACCTCGAATTTGCAGACGAACCGGAGCGCGGCCCGCGCAAACGGCCTGTTGACGAGGATCTTTCCTATCGTCCCCGGGAAGGGGGCCTCGCCGCCCGCGCGCAGGCGGCGGCGATCCGCACTCCGGACTATCTCGACGTGCTCAATCCCGAGCAGCGCGCGGCTGTCGAGGCGATCGATGGCCCGGTCCTGGTGCTGGCCGGCGCCGGCACGGGGAAGACGCGCGTTCTGACGACGCGCATTGCGCATATCCTGGCCACGAACCGTGCGCGGGCGCATGAGATACTTTCGGTGACCTTCACCAACAAGGCCGCGCGGGAGATGAAGGACCGCATCGCGGTTCTGGCCGGGCCGGTGGCCGAAGGCATGCCTTGGCTGGGAACGTTTCATTCAATTTCGACAAAGATCCTGCGCCGTCACGCCGAATTGGTGGGGTTGAAATCACAGTTCACGATTCTCGACACTGACGACCAGATCCGCCTCATCAAGCAGGTGCTGAAAGCCGAAGACATCGACGACAAGCGCTGGCCCGCTCGCGCGCTGGCGCAACAGATCGACGGATGGAAGAACCGCGGGCTTGATCCCTCGCGCGTGCCTGCGGGCGAGGGCGCGGCTTTCGCCAATGGCAAGGGAATCCAGCTCTACAAGCTTTATCAGGATCGTCTGAAGACCCTCAATGCGGCGGACTTCGGCGACCTGCTGGTGGAGGCGGTCCGGCTCTTCCGCGAAAACCCCGATGTGCTCAGGCAGTATCAGGAGCGCTTCCGCTATATTCTCGTCGACGAATATCAGGACACCAACACCGTCCAGTACATGTGGCTGCGTCTGCTCGCTCAGCCCGGCGGGGACAAGCGCCAGCAAAACGTTTGCTGCGTGGGCGACGACGACCAGTCCATCTATGGCTGGCGCGGCGCCGAGGTCGACAACATCCTGCGGTTCGAGAAGGACTTCCCGGGCGCTGTCGTGGTGCGGCTCGAACGCAATTACCGTTCGACCGGACATATTCTCGCGGCCGCCGCGCATCTGATCGCCAATAATGACGGGCGTCTCGGCAAGACGCTGTTCACCGATGGCGAGGACGGTGAGAAGCCAAGCGTCACGGGCGTGTGGGATTCCGAGGAGGAAGCCAGGACCATCGGCGAGGACATCGAGCAATTGCAGCGCAAGGGTCAATCGCTCGACGAGGTGGCGATCCTGGTGCGCGCGTCTTTCCAGATGCGGGAATTCGAAGAGCGCTTCATCACGCTCGGCCTGCCTTACAAAGTCATCGGCGGCCCGCGCTTCTACGAGCGCGCGGAAATCCGCGATGCCCTGGCTTATCTACGTTGCGTTGCGCAGCCTGCGGATGACCTCGCTTTCGAGCGCATCGTCAACGTGCCGAAGCGAGGCCTTGGCGACGCGACCTTGCAGCAATTGCATGACTTTGCCCGTCGACAGAACGTGCCTCTCCTGCAGGCTGCGCGCGTGATGTGCGAAACGGACGAACTCAAGGCGAAGCCCCGCCAGACATTGCGCGATCTCAGCGCCGCTTTCTTGCGTTGGTCCTCCTTGATTGAAACAACGCCTCATCACGAACTCGCCGAAACCATTCTGGAGGAATCCGGCTACACGGACATGTGGCAGAAGGACAGAACCGCCGAGGCCGCGGGACGCCTCGAGAACCTGAAGGAACTTGTGCGTTCGATGGAGGAATTTCCCGACATGGGCGGATTCCTCGAGCACGTCTCTCTGGTCATGGAGGCCGACAACAAGGAGGGCGGCGCGAAGGTGTCGATCATGACGCTGCACGCTGCCAAAGGCCTCGAGTTCGAGACGGTCTATCTGCCTGGATGGGAAGAAGCCTTGTTCCCGCACCAGCGGTCTCTCGACGAAAGCGGCCGCGCCGGGCTCGAAGAAGAGCGTCGACTCGCCTATGTGGGAATCACGCGCGCCAAACGCCGCGCGCGTATCTTTTTCGCCACCAATCGCCGCATCCACGGGATGTGGCAGACGACAATTCCGTCGCGCTTCCTCGATGAACTGCCAACGGCCCATGTCGATGTCGTGGAGGCGCCGGGCGGAAATTACGGCGGCTATGCGCAATCGCGGTTCGCCACGATGGACACCTATGCGTCATCCTACAACACGCCCGGCTGGCAGCGCGCGCAGCAGCGTCGCTCTGAGGAGCCGAAAGGCGGGAGTGGTTTCCAGGATCGCGCCAGCCAGTGGGGGCAGGGCGCGTGGACGACGGCGGGAGCCGACAAGGGGCCGGGCGCGGCGCGCAAGCCGGCGTTGATCGAGGGCGAGCTTGTCGCCAAATCTTCAGTGACCTCAGGGTTCACCAAAGGCAACCGCGTCTTTCACCTGAAGTTCGGCAACGGCACTGTGGTGATGGCGGATGGCAACAAGCTGACGGTCGAGTTCGACAAGGCGGGCCGCAAGATGGTGCTGGAAAGTTTCGTCCAGCCGACCTGAGCTATTTCCTGACGCGGCAGATCGTTGCGGCCGGCGTGCATGCGATCCCTGGAGTCGAGCACTGGGGCGCTCCGGTCTCCGAGCGAGCGCAGACGGCGCATCCATCGCTCCATTCCTGACAGGTCCTGTCCCGCGTCCCAAAAAGCGAGATGTGGGCGTCCACCGCAGGCGGGGGCATTTTGGGAGCCGTCGGTTCGTCCGCAAAGGATGTGCCGGAGAGCGCGAGGAAGGCGAGGAATGTGAGTCTCAACATCGGCTCAGCATAGGCCATCCGACGCAGCGAGACAAAGCGGCTTCAGCTCCCGTAATCATTCAATCATTTATTTTTGTGATGGTGCGGCGACAAACTGATCGACGAGCGCTTTTCGCGGAGGCTCACCATTTCCCTCGCATTTTTTGATCGCCCCAAGGCTCTGCCGCCGATCGCGCCTGTGCGGTTGGCACCGGTCTGGGCCGTGGTCTTTGTCGCGCTGGCCTTTTTTCAGATCACGCTTGTATGGACGCATGTCCCCTGGATGGACGAACTCCAGGCCGTGCTTCTGGCGCGCGACAGCCGCTCGCTGTCCGACTGGTATTGGAATTTTCGCTACGAAGGGCATCCGCCGCTTTGGCATCTCCTGCTCAAACTGCCGTTGATGCTCGGCTTCAGCCCGGCAATCTCCCTGAAACTGCTCCTGACGCCCATCGCAGTCGGTACCCTGGCGCTCATCGCCTTCAAGGCGCCGTTCGCCCCACACTGGCGGCTGCTGCTCGGACTTAACTATTTTTTCCTTTTCGAATACGGGGCGATAGCGCGACCCTATTCATTGGGGGGCCTGCTTTTGCTGGCTGCCCTGGCATGGCGGCGCCATCCCATGGCGTGGTTGCCTGTCGCCCTGCTGCCGACCTGCGGCCTGCAATTCGTGCTGCTGACGCTGGTCATGGGATGGTTGCTCTGGCGCGAGCGGTCGATCTGGGTTCCGGGGGTCGGCCTGACGCTTGCGTCAATCCTGGTTGCGCTCATTTGGATATATCCGGCGCCTGACTTCCAATCCTCGCTATCGCCTGGCGTGCTGGCGACTTCGTATGTCGAGTCGCTCAAGTGGGCGATCCTGCGCGCGGGCGTCGTGCTGTTCCCGATGGATCTGCAGGGCGGGCCAGCGGCGTGGACCCAGCCTGTCGGGATGACGACTCTGCTGGCTGCAGGCGGGGCGATGCTGCCGGCATGGGCGCTTGCTTCGCTCTGGCCCAATCGAACTTTCGTCTTGGTGGCGGGCGCCTTCGTGACGGCCACTTTCGCCATTTCGATCTTCAGCTTCGGCCTGAGCGCGAGACATTTCGGTCTTATCTTTCTTCTGGCGCTTGCATTGACATGGGTGCGCCTGCAGGAAGGCGAGCGGCTCAACGCGGTCTTTGGAGCCTGGATATTCATGCTCGGGCTTCAAGGCGCTGTGGTGGCCGCCACCAGTTTCCAGCATCCGTTCGCCACAACCCGCGATCTTGCCGCATGGATTCAGACGTCGGGCGAAACGGAAGCCGTCTTCGTACCGGTCGGCGTCGGGATCGGCGCGGAGATTACCGCTGTGACGGCCAGACCGACAATTGATCACGTGCACTCCTGCCTGCAAACCTTTGCTCGCACGCGAGCGCCCGCCTATGCGCTGCGATTGCGCGCGGCCGCGGGTCCTCGCGGCGATCTCAGCGCCGAGGGCGGGAGGGTGTTGGTTGGCGATCTGGAGCGGATCGCCGCGCGCGCCGGCGGACGCATATTGATCCTGGCTGACCGCCCGCGCCGGGAGCTCATCGAGCTTGCCGCGCGACCGAGCATTCGCGTCATCGCGACTTTCGCCGATCATCGTCCCGGCGGGCAGTTCGATCGCTGGATCTATGAAATGCGTATGGCTCCAGATCCCGGCGGGGCTCCGTTTCCAGATTGCCGGGACCTGATCCCCCGCTGAAGGCGCTCCAAGCGGCTCATGACAGCGCCAGGCTGGCGTGCTAGTCAGCCGCCATGCTCGAAGGTCTGCCTCCCAATAACGCCGCCCATCTGATGCGCCTCGTCACCGACGAGACGCATGCCCGGCAGATCGCCGATCTCGTCGTCGAGACCTTCGATCCTGCTGAGACGGCGGCTTCCGCGTTTGAACTGGAAACCAGCACCCGCGACTGGAATTCCGGCCCGTGGGTCGTGGAGATCTATTTCGGCGAGGCGCCGGACGAAGACAATGTGCGCGAATTGATCGCCTGCGTGGTTGGCCCGGAGGTCGCCGGGCAGGCGGAGTTCGGTCGCGTGGCGCAACAGGATTGGGTCGCCAGCGCGCTCGAAGGCCTGGCGCCGGTCCGCGCCGGTCGCTTCCTGGTGCATGGATCGCATGATCGCCAGCGGGTTCGGACGCATGAAATCGCCCTCGAAATCGAGGCTGCGCTGGCGTTCGGCACGGGCCATCACGGCACGACGCGCGGTTGCCTCCTGATGCTCGACGCCATTCTGAAGCAGCGTCGGCCACGGCGCGTGCTTGATGTCGGCACGGGCTCGGGCGTGCTCGCCATGGCGGCGGCGCGCGCCTTGCGCGCCCCCGTGCGGGCAGGCGACATCGATCCCGTCTCCGTGACGGCGGCCAATTCAAACGCGCGCATCAACGGAGCCGGGCCCTGGCTCAAGGCGGTTGTGGCTCGCGGCGCCGCGCACCCCACTCTCCAGGCAGGGGCTCCCTACGATCTGATCTTCGCCAATATTCTGGCGCGCCCCTTGCGCCAGCTCGCGCCAGATCTCGCGCTGCTTTGCGACACCGGCGGCGAGATCGTGCTCTCCGGGCTGATCGCCCGCGATGTTGCGGGAGTCCTGTCGGCCTATGCGGCGCAGGGTTTTGCGCTGAAAAAGCGTCTTGAGATCGAAGGCTGGTCCACGCTGCTCGTCTCCCGGAGCGGGGCAGCCCCGCGCCCGTTGTGATTGCGGCGCACGCGTTAAACGCCTAGATTTGGCTTATGTTCGAGAGCCGCTTTCAAAGTTTCACCGAGACCGCAGATCCGCAGCACGGCCGCGCGCGCGCCGCAGCCTTGCGGGACGAGCTGCGTAATTGCGGCCTGCACGGCTTCATCGTGCCGCGCGCCGACGAGCACCAGAACGAATATGTGCCGCCCGCAGCGGAAAGACTGGCATGGCTCACGGGCTTCACCGGCTCGGCCGGTCTCGCCATCGTCCTGCGCGACGAAGCCGCCATCTTCATCGATGGCCGCTACACGATCCAGGTGCGCGAACAGGTGGACGTGAAGGTTTTCAAACCCGTCGCCATCATGGAGACAAGCCCCGAGGCGTGGCTCGAAGCGCATGTCTCGCGCGGCGAGCGCATCGGCTATGATCCGTGGCTGCATACGCCGGGCCAGATCCGTCGTCTCTCCGAGGCCGCGCGCGCCGCCGGCGCGTCCCTGGTTCCGGTCGACGCAAATCCTGTCGACCACGTCTGGGAAGATCGCCCGCAACCGCCGATGGCGCCGATCCGCCTGCATCCCAAGCGTTTTTCCGGCGAAGACGCTGCCGCCAAGATCGCTCGCGTCGAAGCCGCCATGCAGAAAATGGATGCATTGCTGGTGAGCGATCCGCATGCCGTCGCATGGCTCTTCAACATTCGCGGACAGGATGTGGCGCATACGCCGCTGCCGCTTGCTTTCGCGCTTTTGCGCAAAGGACATCGTCCCGCGCTTTACGTCGAAGCAGGCAAGGTCAGCGAAGAGGTGAGGGGCGAACTCGGCGATTTATGCGAGATAGCCGAACCTTGGCGCCTCAGCGAGGACGTCAGGAGAATGGGAGAAGAGGGGCTGAGCGTCAGGTTCGACGCCGCGACCGCGCCCGTCAAACTCACGCAAATCCTTGAGGGCGCCGGCGGTCATGCTGATCCCGGGGCAGATCCGATCGCCCTCATGAAGGCGCGCAAGAATGCAAGCGAGCTCAAGGGGGCCCGCGCCGCACATCTGCGCGACGGCGTCGCGGTGACCCGTTTTCTGGCGTGGTTTTCGGATGCGTCTCGTCGCGGCAGACTGACGGAAATTGCCGCCGCGGAGGCGCTCGAAACCTTCCGGCGCGATACGCGCCGCTTGAAGGACGTCTCTTTTCCGACCATTTCCGGCGCCGGGCCAAATTCCGCCCTGCCGCATTATCGCGTCAGCGAGTCGTCGAACCGGGCCATCGTCAAGGGCCTGTTCCTGATCGATTCGGGCGCGCAGTATGAGGACGGCACGACGGATATCACCCGCACGCTCGCAGTCGGCAAGCCCACAGCCGAAATGCGCGACAGATTCACGCGAGTCCTCAAGGGGCACATCGCGATTGCCCGCGCGGTGTTTCCCAAGGGTACGGCTGGGTCTCAAATCGATGCGCTGGCCCGGTTGTCGCTCTGGCAGGCGGGTCTGGATTTCGACCATGGCACGGGTCATGGCGTCGGGTCCTACCTGTCCGTCCACGAAGGTCCGCAGCGTATCTCGAAGATGGGCGGCGTGGCCCTCGAACCGGGCATGATTCTGTCGAACGAACCCGGCTATTACAAAGCCGGCGCCTGGGGCATCCGCATCGAAAACCTCGTTGTCGTCCGAAAGGCGAAGATCGATGGCGCCGAACGGGACATGCTGGAGTTCGAGACCTTGACGCTCGCGCCCATAGATCTCGCATTGGTGGAGCCGAAGCTGCTTACCCGCGAGGAGACGATCTGGCTCAATGCATATCATGCGCGCGTTCGCGCCGAAGTCGGCCCGCTCCTCGATCGTGAGACGCAGGCCTGGCTGCGCGGCGCAACGCGGAAGATCGGACAGTAAGTTCTCTCGAGAGCGGGAGGCTAGTTCGCAGTGCGGGCCAACCACTCGTCCTCGCTGATGACTTCAATGCCAAATTCCGTCGCCTTGGCGAGTTTGCCGCCGGCGCCGGGGCCCGCCACCACCAGATCGGTTTTTTTTGATACGGATCCCGAGACTTTGGCGCCGAGGCGTTCCGCCTGAGCCTTTGCCTCCTCGCGCGTCATGCGCTCCAGGGCGCCAGTGAAGACGACCGTCTTGCCCGAGACGGGCGAACTGGACTGAATCCTTTCCATCGGCTCAGGCGTGACTTCCGCCAGAAGAGAGTCGAGCGCTTTTTCGTTGTGCTGTTCGACGAAGAAGTCCGCCACAGCTTCGGCCACAACGTCGCCCACGCCTTCAATGCCGTTGAGTTCCGCGCGCGCTTCGGAGGCGTCGTCGCCAGCGGCGCGCGCGACTGCGCGCAGGGCGTCGAACGTATGGAAGTGACGCGCAAGTCGGCGCGCGTTGGTTTCACCGACGTGTCGGATGCCAAGCGCGAAAATGAAACGATTCAGCGGGACCTTTCTGCGTTCGTTGATCGCATCGAACAGTTTCTTCACCGAGGTTGAGCCGAATCCGTCGCGATCCTTCAGCTTCTTCAGGGCGCGCTTGTCTCGCGCCTCCAAGGTGAAGATATCGGCGGGGGTCATCACGAGCCCGTCTTTGTGAAACATCTCGATCTGCTTGTCGCCAAGGCCCTCGATGTCGAAGGCGTTGCGCGAGCAGAAATGCTTCAAGCGCTCGATGGATTGCGCCGGGCAGACGAGCCCGCCCGTGCAGCGGCGTACGGCGTCGATTTCGCCCTTCGCGTCTATTTCGCGCACGGCGGCGGAGCCGCAGGCGGGGCATTGATCCGGAAACACATAAGGCCTCGCGTCCTTAGGCCGGCGCTCCAGCACCGGGCCAAGAACTTGTGGAATGACGTCGCCGGCGCGCTGGATCGTTACGGAATCCCCGATGCGTAAATCCTTGCGGGCAATTTCGTCTTCGTTGTGCAGTGTGGCGTTGGTGACGACGACGCCCCCGACGGTCACGGGCTCGAGCCTCGCCACGGGCGTGAGCGCGCCGGTGCGGCCAACCTGGATTTCGATGTCGCGCAGTATGGTCGTGGCCTTCTCGGCCGGAAATTTGTGCGCTGTCGCCCAGCGCGGCGCGCGCGATACAAAACCAAGGCGTCGTTGCAGATCGAGATCGTCGACCTTGTAGACCACGCCGTCGATGTCATAACCGAGCGTCGCGCGCTTCTGTTCGATCAGCTTCCAGTGTTCAAGCAGCGCTTCGTCGCTGTGGCAGAGCGCCATGAGCGGGTTGACCTTGAAGCCGAAGTCCCTGAAGGCCTGCACCATCCCGCTTTGCGTCGCAGCCGGCATCTCGCTCATTTCGCCCCAGGCATAGGCGAAGAAATGCAATTGTCGCTGAGCGGTAATCGTCGAATCGAGCTGGCGCAGGCTGCCTGCCGCCGAGTTGCGGGGATTGGCGAAGGGCGCTTTCCCCACTTCAAGCTGACGCTCGTTCAAGCGCGCGAAGTCATCCTTGGTCATGTAGATTTCGCCACGGATCTCACAGATTTCCGGCGCGGCCCGTGGCAGCCGATGAGGAATCTCCCCGATAGTGCGCACGTTGGCGGTCACGTCCTCGCCTTCATAGCCGTCGCCGCGAGTGGCGGCCTGCACGAGTTCGCCTTTCACATATCGCAGCGAGCAGGACAGTCCGTCGATCTTCGGTTCGGCCGTGAAGGCGAGCGGCGCGTCGGCGCCGAGGCCAAGAAAGCGTCGGACCCTTGCGACGAATTCGACCGCTTCCTCGGCGCTGAAGATATTGCCGAGCGAGAGCATGGGCACAACGTGCCGGACCTTTGCGAATTTTTCGGAGGGCGCGGCGCCAACGTGCGCCTCGGCTGCGGCGAGGTCCGGAAATTCGGTTTCCAGGGCCTCGAGCCTGCGGCGCAACTCGTCATAGGCGGCGTCCGAGATGATCGGGCGATCCTGCTGATGGTAGAGGATATCATGCTCGGCGATTTCGGCGGCCAGCCGGGCATGTTCCGTGCGGGCGTCTTTCGCGCGGGCGCGAGCGGACAGGGGACGGGGGGCCTTGGGCGAGGAGGCGGGAGCTTTTGTCATCAATCAAGATGTAGCGCAGCAGAAGGACGGATAGAAGTCGGCGCGGGGGCGCTTCCCGGCAGAATTGTGAAGCTGCGCATTGCAGTCTTTACCAGCTTTCGCTTGCGCTTCGCCGTCGGCGCACGAAATCAGCTATGATTGCAACGCTGAACATACGTGCAGGAGATTCGACGGGCCTTGCGTGAAATTCTGACAATCCTGGCGTCGCTTCTGATCGTCGCGCTGACGGCCGCCCTTGTGGGGCCATGGTTCGTCGACTGGACCTCGCAGCGCGGCTGGGTGGAGACAGAGCTGTC
>JAIEQX010000338.1 GCA_019747375.1 Beijerinckiaceae bacterium
GTGCTGACCGACGAATTGCGCATTCTCGTAACCGACGACGACCCGATCATGCGCGAGTTTGCGCGCGTGCATCTGTCGACGCCAACTGCGGATGTAGAGACAGCGGAAAGCGGCGAAGACGGATTGACGCTGCTCGAAACCCGCCACTTCGACATCGCCATGGTGGATCTCGATATGCCGGGCATGGGGGGACTGGAGATGATCCGGCAGATCCGGCTGAATCCAAAGCTGCGTCACCTGCCAGTCGTCGTCGTCACCAGCAACGACGACATCGTGTCGATTGATCGCGCTTATGATGCTGGCGCTACATCCTTCGCCACGAAGCCGGTCAACTGGCGACTCCTCAGCTATCAGCTTCGGTACGTGCTGCGGGCTCAAGGACTGATTGCCGCCTGATAGGGACCCTCAAAGCGCCTTCTTCAAATCTTCCGCAATATTGACCAGATCGATCGCCGGTACCGGCTTGGAGAACAGGTAGCCCTGCAGGAAATGGCACCCGCAGGCGCGCAGGAACCGTTGCTGTTCGACGGTTTCCACCCCCTCCGCTGTCACTTTCAGTCCGAGTGCGCGCGCCAGCGCGACGACGGCCTGCACAATGGCGGCGCCATCGACATGTCCGATCTCGGTGATGAACGACTTGTCGATCTTGATTTTGTCGAGCGGCAGACGCCGCATGTAGGACAGAGATGAATAGCCGGTCCCGAAATCGTCAAGCGCGATGCGAATCCCCAGTGCGCGCAATTCGCGAAGAGCCTCTTCGGCGCGATCGGGGTCGTCGAAATAGGCGCTTTCCGTGATCTCGATTTCCAGTCTTCTGAAATCGAGGCCGGCTTCGCGCACGGTATGGGTGACGAAGGCGACAAAGTCGGGACGACGAAATTGAAGAGGCGAGACATTCACCGCCACCGTGACGCCGGTCCAGCTCGCGGCTTCGCGGCAGGCGTGCTCGAGCACCCAGGATCCGAGCTGGTCGATGAGCCCGTTGCGTTCGGCAAGCTGCACGAACTGGTCAGGCGGCACGATGCCGCGCTCGGGATCGCGCCAACGCACGAGCGCTTCGGCGGCGACGAGGTTTCGACCGTCCGCCGTGACCTGCGGCTGGTAAAGCAGGAACAAATCGTTGTTGCGGATGGCCGCGGCGAGATCAGGAAGCATAGAAGGTCCGGGGCGCGAGACTTAAGGCGTTGTCCGGGCCGCTTGACGACCGAGGCGCAGCCGCACTGCTATACGGCTCCTAGCACATCCTGAAGCGAAATGCTCAAGGCTTTGGCGACGGATTCTGCATCGCACAGTCAGCCCTGCTTTACCTCTGTTGCATCAAATCTTCAATTTACGCAGGCCTGCGGTGCGGCTAGCATGCTCTCGCGCCTGCAAAAATGAGCGCAAAGACAATAAGCAAAAACAACGCCGCCCACGGAGGAGACATGACCCAAGGCCGATTCGCAGCCGCGACGACCTGACCTCCCATTTCTGTTTCGAGCCGCAGTCCGTGCCGGAATGCGCTTGCTGTCCGCTTGTCGTCTTGCCTGCTCGATGCAGCCGGCTGATCCGATCTCTTCGTCACAGGTGCCGCATGACTTTGTCGCTTTCCCGCATTTCATCCACCCGGCCGCTGGCGGTCGCAGCGTCGCTTCTGTGTGCGCTGACGGCGCCGGCTTGGGCCGACATGTCGTTTTCCACCGGTCGCCAGGGCGGTTCGCAATATCCCGTCAGCGTCGCGCTGAGTCAGGTGCTGGAGAAAGTGCCGGGCATTGGCACCGTCAGCCTCATACCAGGGGGCGGCGCCGCCAATATCGTGGCGGTCGACCAGGGGCTCGCGCATCTCGGCATAACCTTGTCCAACAGTGCGCGGGACGGCCTCACCGGGAAGCCCCCCTACAAGACGAAGACCGAAAATGTGGTGCAATTGTTCGCCCTTCAGGCGTTCAAGATCGCCGTGATCGTGCCGGAGGAATCGCCCGTCAAGACCTTCAAGGATCTGCAGGGCAAGAAGGTCAATACCGGCCCGAAGGGCTTCACCGTCGTCGAAGTCGCCAACCAGATCTTCGAGCGCGAGAAGATGAAGGTTAACATGCAGTATCTGCAAATCGGGCAGGCTGTCGAGCAATTCAAGGATGGCAACCTCGACGCCCTGTTCTATTCGCCGTCGGATCGTTTCGCGGCCTTCATCGATCTCGCGCAGGCCCGCAAGATCAGGCTGATCCAACTGCCGCAAGCAGTGATGGATACGATGATCAAGGAAGATCCGAGTTTCTACAAAACCGAATGGCCGGCCTTCAAGGCGGACTACAAGGGACTCAGCGCGCCGGTCGCGACGCTCGGTTATCCCAACATCATCATCGCCAACAAGACAAAGGTCACGGACGACCAGGCCTATGCGATGACGAAGGCCGCGGCCGAGAATATGGAGACGCTTGGGCAGGTTGAGCCGGATTTGCGCGGGTGGGATTTGAAGAACATGGCGACAGAGGTTGGGGTGCCAATTCATCCGGGCGCGATGCGCTATTTCAAGGAGCGCGGCTGGCGCTGAGACATCGCGCGGCCCCGTCCGACGCGGGGCTGCGCCAAGACTGAAATCATCCGGGCGAACCGGAGATTCAAAAGGGCTGGAGAGGTTTACCGCATGAGCGAAGCTGCGTCGCAGACCGCTGGAGGCAAGCGCGGGATCATCACCCTCGTGGCCGTCGCCATGTCGCTGTTTCACATCTTCACGGGCGTCTTCGGCGTCTATGAAGTCGCCATACAGACAGGTCTGCACCTGTCGTTCGCGATGCTGCTCATCGTGCTGCTGCGCCCGAGCGCGCCGCCGCGCGGCCTGTCGCCCGCGGCGGGCCGCAGGGTCGCCCTCGGCTTCGACGCCTTCGTGGCCTTTGCGGCGCTGGCGCCGATGATCTACCGCTTCGCCAATCTCGATTATCTGACATCGGGCCGCTTCGAGTTCGTGACGCCCGTCACGCCGATGGAGGCCACGATGGGCCTGCTGCTGGTGCTGGGCATTCTGGAACTGTGCCGCCGCGAGACAGGCTGGCCGCTCGTCATCATCGTGGCGATCGTGCTGGCCTATCCGTTCGCGTCCGGCCTGCCGTGGATCTTCAAACATGCGGGCTATTCGCTCGGCCAGAGCGTGGACGCGCAATATCTGACGCTGGCCGGCATCTTCGGCATTCCGCTTTCGGCTTCCGCGGAATACATCATATTATTCATCATCTTCGGAGCCTTTCTGGAGCGCAGCGGGCTCGGCAAGCTGATCATGGACGTGACGGTCGGCATGGTCGGGCGCTATCGCGGCGGCCCCGCCAAGGTCGCCGTGCTCGCCAGCGCCATGCACGGCACGATTTCGGGCAGCGCGCCCGCCAATGTGCTCACGGTGGGCGTGCTGACCATCCCGATGATGAAACGCATGGGCTATCCGGCCTATATGGCGGGCGCGATCGAGGCGGCGGCCTCCACCGGCGGCGTCATCATGCCGCCCGTCATGGGCTCGGTCGCCTTCATCATGGCGCAATTCATCGGCGTGCCATACGGGATGATCGCGCTCTATGCGGTGATCCCGGCGTTCCTGTATTTCTTCGGCATCTTCCTGACCGTCCACTGGTCGGCGTTGAAGCACGATATCGGCGGGCTGCCCGCAGCCGACCTGCCGGACTGGCGCAGCACGGTCAAGTCGCACTGGCATACGCTGTTGCCGCTGCTGATCCTCATCTACATGCTGATGAACAGCTATTCGGCGCAATATTCGGCCACGGCGGCGATCTTCGCCTGCGTGGTGAGTTCATGGGCCCGCAAGCACACTCGCATGGGCTGGCGCGAAATCGTGCAAGCGCTGGAAAATGGCGCGCGCGGGGCGCTGATGGTGGCGATTGCGACGGCCGCCGCCGGGATGATCGTGGGCGTGTTCGAACTCACCGGCATCGCACTGAAATTCACCCAGGTGGCGACCCTGATCGTCAGTTCGCTGTTCGTCGGCCTCGTCGTCACCATGGTGGTGACGATCATCCTGGGCATGGGCGTGCCTCCGTCGGCGAGCTACATCGTGCAGGTCGCCGTCACCATCCCGATGCTTCAGGTCTTCCTCAAGAACGGCGGCATGGCGGCGGACACCGCGATGATCGTGACGCATTTCTTCGTCATGTATTATTCGGCATTGGCGGTGCTCACCCCGCCCGACGCGCTGGCCTCGGTGGCGGCCGCCGGGGTGGCGCAGGCCCCGTTCCTCAAAACCGGACTGCACGCGACGCGCGTCGCCTTCGTGGCTTTCGTGGTGCCGTTCATGTTCGTCTACAAACCTGCCCTGCTGACGCTCGGCACGTGGGACGAGATCGCCTCGGCTCTGGCCATCGCGATGTGCGGCATTGCGATCATCTCGGTCGCCTTCGAGGGCTTCCTGATCCGCCGCCTGGGCCTGGTGGAGCGGCTGATCGCCTTCGCGGCCGGAGCGGCGCTGATTTTCCCGAGCGCCGCCAGCGACGTGCTGGGCTTCGGGCTTGCCGGGCTGTTCCTGTTCATCCACCTCGCGCCGTGGCGGGCGGCCCGGAAAGCCAGCGCGGCGGCGGCCGAGAAGACGTAATGGCCGCACAAGCCCTTGTTCTGACTTGAAAATAAAATGCCCGCCTCACGAGGAGGCGGGCAAGTCAAGGGAGGAGTAGCCCTGGGGTGTGACGTCCCTCTGGGGGACGGACGTCACAGGCTATCCCGCGACGGGATATGTATTGGATTCTGCGCAGATCGCCAGAGGGGCCGGCCAAACTCGGGCGAATGGGGTTAAAATGTCACACCCCGTCCGGCGCAGGGCGCCTCAAGCTCCGGCGGGCCGGAACGCCCCCTCGCCTGCCCGGCGGGTGACCTTTCGCACGACGTGGGGCAAAGTGCTCCGACCCGGCGCTCAATGACCGGGCGCGACTGCAAGTTGCGTCGCCTGTTGGAGGAAGCAGAATGAAGAATGTGCTGATTTTCACCGCCGCGCTCGGCGTCCTGGTGTCGGCGAGCGCCGGCGCCATGGCGCAGGACAAGCTGAAAGTCGCGGTCGGCCAGCGTGGCGTATACGAGAACTCGATTTCCGAGCTCGGGCAGAACGCCGGCTTTTTCAAGAAGCACGGGCTTGAGCTCGAAGTGCTCTACACGCAGGGCAGCGGGGAAACCCAGCAGGCGGTCATTTCCGGCAGCGTCGATATCGGCATCGGGGTCGGCACGCATGGCCTGATGGGCGCCTTTTCGAAGGGCGCGCCCGTACGCGCCATCGGGGCGACGATGACCGGCGCCTATGAGTTCTGGTACGTGAAGGCGGATTCGCCCATCAAGTCGTTCAAGGATGCGGCGGGCAAGACCGTCGCCTATTCGACCAGCGGATCGTCGACCCAGATGATGGTCAACGCGATGCAGAAACAGTTCGACGTGAAGGTGCGCCCCACGGCGACCGGCAGTCCGACATCGACTTTCACGCAGGTGATGAGCAACCAGATCGACGTCGGCTGGTCGGCTCCGCCCCTCGCCTATGCGCCGGTGCTCGACGGACGAACCCGCATTCTCGTGCCCGGGAAGGACATTACGGCGTTCCGCAGCCAGACGATCCGGATGATCGCCGCCAATGCGGGCGATCTGGAGAAGCGCCGCGACGTCTATGGGCGCTATCTCGCAGCCTATCGCGACACGATCGAGTGGATGTATTCCGACCCGTCGTCGCTCGACGCCTATGCGAAATGGGCCGAGATTTCGCGCGAAATGGCTGAAAAGGTGCGCAACGAGTTCCTGCCGAAGGCGAATCTCGATCCTGGCCGCATGAGCGGTCTGGACGAGATGATGGAGGATGCGGTGTCGTTCAAATTCCTGGCCGCGAAGCTCACCAAGGAGCAGTTTGCGACCCTGTTCCAGAAGCCGGACGTGAAGAAATAAGGCGTGCCGCAAGATTGCGGGCGGCGCGCAGGCGCCGCCCCGATTGCAACCGGCCTGTGCAGGATCAGGCAGCGGCCTTTTTCTGCGTGTCGGGCATGAAGAACACGAAGAGGTTCGCAACCACAATGGTGGCGGCAAGGAAATAGAAGGCCGACATCAGACCGAACCGGTCAGCCAGAAGGCCGGCGCAGAGCGGGCCGATCGCCTGTCCGATGGCCTGCGTGCCGAACAGGACGCCGATGGCGCTGCCGCCGAGGTTGCGCGGCGTGGAATCGAGCAGCCACGCCTGCAGCACGGCTCGCATCGAGAACAGGAAGAAGCCCAGCAGCGCCACGAGGAACACGAAGGCCGACGTGCCGCCCGCAAAGATCATCGCCACGAGCACCACGCCCGTCATGGTCATGCTCGACAGGATGATCTGGCGGCGTCCGATCGTGTCCGAGAGATGTCCGGCGATGGGCGCGGCAGCGAAACCCGCGGCCTGCAGGGCGAACATGCTGGCGCCGACCCAGAACACCGGATAGCCCATTTCACGCGCCAGATAGAGCGGCAGGAAGGTGAGCAATCCGCTCTGCGTCATGGCGCGGAAACAGGAGCTGGTGCAGAGCATGACCAGCGCCTTGCTCTTGAGAAGCGCGCCGAACGAGCTGAACAGGGCCTTGCCCTTGAGTCGCTCGACCTTGACCTTATGGCCGCCCGCCTTGGTTTCGGCCGAATAGACGCGCCCGAGATAGAGCAGGATAAGGCCCGACATGATGATGCCCGGCACGACATTCATGATCACGACTTCACGCCAGGTGAAGCTCGCCAGCAGCGCGCCGATGACCAGCGGCGCAACCGCGTCGCCGAAATTTCCGCCCATGCCGTGAAACGACATGACGAGGCCCTTGCGCTCGGGAAAGCGGTTGGCGAGCCATGGAATGGCGGTCGGATGCCAGAGATTATTGCCGATGCCCACCAGAACGGCGCAGCCGAGCAGCATCCAGTAGGCGCTTGAGATGCCCATCAGCAGGTAAGGAAAACCGATCCAGAAGAGCGACAGCGACATCAGCACGCCCTTGCGGCCGAAACTGTCGACCATCAGGCCGCCGGGGATGTTGGAGAGCGCGCCGGCGAAATACTGGGCCGCGAGAATCGAGCCGATCTCGCTATAGCTCAGCCCGAGCTCATTCCCGATCAGCGGCAGAAGCAGATAGAAGGTGGCCGGATACCAGTGGGTCAGCGAATGGCCGATGCTGACGACCCAGACTTCCGTGAACGATCGAGGCTTTGCTGCCTGCGGGGCGGGCTCGAGTGTCGCGGGGCCTGAGTCGATGGCGGTCATTCTTCCTCCTGCTGGGGTCTCTGCGGACCCTTCGTGGGGACGATGCTGAGATCTCTAAGTGTGGTCTTTAGGACTAAATTTTCCGTTTGACCAGCGTGCCGAAACGACGCGAAGCGCCGTCTCAGATCGGCCAGAACAGCAGCGCCCAGCTGGCGGCTCCGACGCCCGCCGCACCGGCCGCCGCGAGCGTGGCGACGACGCGCCGCAGCCGTGTATGAGCGTAAAGTCCCGCGACCTGCCAGGCGAGCCACGCCGACCAGAAAAAGGCGCCGGCCAGAAGCGCCGCGCGGAGGAATCCGACGAAATCAAGGGCCAGTCCTTCGGCTCGCAGCATGGTAACCGTGAGGGCCGACAGGCCCAGGAAGACGCCGCAACCTGCGATCGGTATCAACGTCTGAGCGAAGTGGTGGAATCGCCGCGCCTTGAAGGGCCCGAGGCTCGAGGCCGCGGCCGCCAGGCAAAGACAGCTCACGGTTCCGATCAGCAGGCTGGTCGCCACGATATAGCCGACCAGCACGGCGCCATCGAGCGGCGAGAGCGAATCGTTGAGCTCGGGATAATTGGTCAGCATCCACCACGGCAGATGCGGTTCGAGCGGCCAGATCCAGTCATGCGCGACCAGAAATTCCGCGAGCGCCTGCTTGACGGCGATATAGGCGTCGCTCGACGTCCAGTGAAAGGCGCCGGCGGCGATTCCCATGAGCCCGAAGACGATCAGGGCGGTTTCCCAGGGTTTCGGGATGATCCCCGCCACATGCACGATCTCATGCGCGGGCGAGCGTCGCGACAGCGAAACCGCGCCGCGGAAACCGCTGCACCGGCCGCACATGTGGCAGTCGCTTGCGCCCTTCATGGTGCGGATCGGCACCAGCGGGGCGCAATTGACCGTGGGCATATTGTGGTCAGCCGGCTTCTCCCACTCGCTCCATGCTTTCTGATCGACGCGGAAATGCAGCGGAGCCAGTTTGGACAACAGACCGAACACGCCCGTGACCGGGCAGAGATAGCGGCACCACACGCGCTTCGAGCGGCCGTAGAGATAACCGACCAGAATGGCCGCGCCGGTCGAACCGCCAAGGATGACAAGCGCCGGCCCCGGATATTGATAGACGCTGACCATCTGGCCGTAGATGGTCGTCAGGGCGAAAGCCACGAAGGGCCAGCCGCCCCAGGTGAGCCAGCGCGGCAGCGCAAAACCCCTGCCCCGGTCGCTGGCGAATTCCGAGAGCGCTCCCTCGGGACAGAGAAGGCCGCACCAGAGGCGGCCGACCAGCGCCATGCTGACCAGCACGAAAGGCCACCACAGGCCCCAGAAGGCGAATTGCGCGAAGAGCGTGAGACTGGTCCAGATATGCGCCTGCCTGGGCGGCAGCGACACGAAGGCCGGCAGCGCGATCAGCACGACATAGACGAGCACGACGCCCCATTGCAGCCGGCGCACTGTCGCGTGGTTGCGCATCAGCCAGTCGCCTGCGGCCTTGAGCCCGCGGTCGAGGCGCGAGGGCGTCCGGGCCTCTCCCGCGATACTCATGCGCGCGTCCGCGTCTGCCGCGACGTCCACCACAGCACCGCCGCGACGATGGACCAATAGACGACATAGACCAGCGCTTCGGCGACATCGGGCCGCGCGCGATAGCCCGTCAGCGCCGAGATCAGACCGCCAACCGGGCCCGTATCCGGAAGAAAGGCCGACGTGTCCCACAGGCGAGCGGCCGGCGCGTCGATGTAGCCAAGGCCGATCAGGTGATCGAAGCCGGTGACGAGCAGCGAGGCCGCGAGGAACAGCAGCATGACCTCGGTGATGCGGAAGAAGGTGCGCCAGTCGAGCACGCGGCCGCCGAGTTGCAGCAGCGCATAGGTGGCGAGGCCGAGCGAGAGGCCGCCGAGCGCCGCAAGCGACGGCGCCAGGAAGGACGCGCTGGAAGCGGCCGCGAGCGTGCCGTAGAGAAACACGACGGTTTCCCCGCCTTCGCGCGCCACCGCAATGGCGGCGAGGAAGAACACGCCCCACCAGCTCGAACGCTCGGCCGCCGATTGCAGCGCGCTTTCCATGTCTCGCTTCAGAGTGCGGCCGTTGCGGCGCATCCACAGGACCATCTGCAGAATGAGCGCGGCGGCAAGGAAGACCGCGCCCGTCTGGTAGAGCTCCTGCGCGTCGTCGGGCAGCGCGTCCGAGAAACCGAGCAGGACGACGGCGAAAACGAGCGCGGCGATGAAGCCGGCCGCGACGCCCGTCCAGAGGAAAATACGGCCCCAGTGACGCGCGATCGGATTCGCCTGGCGGCCGAGCCAGGCATTGAGAATGCCGACGATGAGCAGCGCCTCGACGCTTTCGCGCCAGACGATGAAGACCACATTGGCGAGTTGCGAACTCATTTTCTATCGCACTCCCGGGATCATTTCGCGATGAGGACGGCGGGCGGCGATCCGGGATGGAAGTCGTCGAAGAAGTCGTAACGGCCAGGCGCCAGCGTACGGATGATCAGCGACGACGAGGATTTTGGAGCCAGCACCTTTTCCTTGCGCAGTTCGAGACTTTCGAACTCCGCCGGAGTCTCGCCGAGATTATGCAGATCGAGCTTGATGCGCGTGCCGGCCGGCACCACGATTTCGCGCGGCGTCACTTCGCCGTCGCGAAACTCGATGCGGAAAACGGGATTCTCCGCCGCAATCGCGCAGGCCGACCCGAAGGTCGAAGCGATCAGCAGGGCCGCGAGACATTCGCGCGGCTTCCAGGGCGATGCACGCATGTGAGAATCCGTTCCGCGCTCAATAGGCGCCCTTTTTGCCGACGCCCGCGTAGGTGAATTCATATTCGACATCGAACGTCTTGAACCACGGGGCGACGCCCGTTTCCTTGTCGACGTGGCGACCGAAATGCGCGTGGGGATTGGCGTCAGGCGGAGCGATGGAGAGCTTCAGCTTGTATTTTCCCGGCCCCATCAGCTTGACGTTGTCGCCATAGTGCGGCCCGTCATTGGCGACCATCGGCATGAAGTCTCCCTTGCGGGTTTCCTTGGTGTCGAGCTTCGTCACCTCGTAGGCGACGCCCAGATAGGGAATCCAGTCGCCCTCGGCGAAGCCGTTCCTGTTGTCGCCTGCCGCCTTGATGTCGGCCTCGAGATGAACGTCCGACTCCCTGGCGTCGCGCATCATGCCGGCCGGCGCCATTTCGACGGGCTGCAGATAGACGGCGGCGATCTCCATGCCGTTCTCGATCCTGGGTTTGCCGATCGGATATTCCTTGGCGACCGCGACCGAAGTCGTGAGGGCGCAAAAGGCGATGCCGGCCAAGAGAATGGGACGCATGGAGATCTCCGTTCGTTTCAGCGGTCAGCTTTCGAGTTCGCCGATGTGCTTTTGTGAGTAGAGCTGGATGCCGACCTGCTTGACGAGCTCCATCTGGGTCTCGAGGAAGTCGATATGACCCTCCTCGTCCTTGGCGAGTTCTTCGAACAGCAGCTTCGAGACACGATCGTTGACCTGATCGCAATAAGCGGCGGCTTCGAGATAGAGCGCGCGCGCGTCGATCTCGGCGGCGAGATCGCTGTCGAGAATTTCCTGCACGCTCTGGCCGATGCGCAGCGGATCGAGCGACTGCATGTTGGGGAAACCGTCAAGGAACAGGATGCGGTCCACGAAGCGATCCGCGTGCTGCATTTCCTCGATGGATTCCGCGCGCCACTTCTTGGCCAGCTCCTTGTATCCCCAATTGTCGAGCAGCCTGTAGTGCAGCCAATATTGATTGATGGCGGTCAGCTCGCTGCGTAGGCCGCGATTGAGATATTCGATGACCTTGGCGTCGCCCTTCATGCACAAACTCCAGTTGATTCAAAAGCACGGCTCAAGCCGCGCGACGCGCAAGATTACGATGCGGCGGACTTATTCGGCCATAGCTTCGATGCCGATGCTGGCTGCGCAGCAATCACATCCCGGCGGGCATGCGACGGCCGCGGCGAAGGCCTCTTCCATGATCGCGCGAATGGTGTTGGCGCAGCGGCCGCATTTCGGCGAGCAGCCGAGGCAGGAATAGACTTCGCGGACGGACCGCGGACATTCGCCGCCGTCCTTGAGGCACGCCTTGATGGCACCGTCGGACAAGACGTTGCAGGAACATACGATCATCGCGCATCCGTAGTTTAGAATTGCTCGAAAGTAGAGTTAATTCAGTACGTTATGCGTAAATGCCGTGGTTGTGGGCGGCTGTCAACGGCTTCGTTCGGACAGCCGTGCGCAACACAGCGCGGTGCGCCCGCGTGACGCAGGTTCGCACGTCGTTGCGATGATCATGTCAGTCCAGCTTCAGCCGTCGCCACCGACGCATATCACGCGGCGGCCTTGCCGCCCTTGCGGCGAAGCTCGAGGATCTTGAAACCGAGCAGGTTGGACAGCAACGCCAGGCTGACGCCATTGGCGAGCACAATCACCCAATCGCTCTTGAT
>JAIEQX010000170.1 GCA_019747375.1 Beijerinckiaceae bacterium
AACAGCGCATCGGCTTTCGCCTGCCGCCGGGCGTCGTGGCCGCCAACCTGCAAGGCGGCGTGCATGCTCAGAGCCCTTCCCCCGTTTGCGATGGACATCCGATCTTCGATGGCCTGCTCGCCCATGCGCCGACTTGGGCGGATCTCCAATGGCTGCGGTCCGTTACGAAACTTCCGCTGATCGTCAAGGGCATTCTGTCTCCGCAGGACGCCAAACAGGCCATCGCCTGCGGCGCAGATGCGCTTGTGGTCTCCAACCATGGCGGACGAACGCTGGACACGCTGGAAGCCTCGCTCAGCGCACTGCCGCACATCAAGGCGGCCGTCGGCGACTCCGTGCCGCTGCTGCTCGATAGCGGCGTCAGGCGGGGTACGGATGTGCTCAAGGCCATGGCCCTCGGCGCGAGCGCGGTCATGATCGGGAGACCCTATGCCATGGCGCTTGCGGCGGCCGGCGCCCTCGGCGTCGCGCACGCCCTCCGGCTTCTCGTCGAGGAGTTCACCGTCGCCATGGCCTTGTCGGGATGCGCTCATACCGGCGCCATCGACGCTTCCGTCCTGAGCAGGCGCGCAACGCTTCCGTAGGCCCGGCTTGCGCGCCGATCGGCTTGGCATGATATTCGCCCCGCCCAACTCGAACGCGTTTGCCGTTCGTCTCAAGCGCACGGAGCGTCCGCGTGGTCATCGACATTCATTCGCATATCGTGCCGGCGCCCGTGTTCGAGCGCTTCGCCCGGCATCGCGCCGAATTCCCAGGCGTTGAACTCATCATGGAGGATGGCCCCGCATATCGGTTCCGCTTTCCGGACGCGCCGATGACACGGCCCGTGATGGCGGCGCTGCCCGATCTGTCAGAGCGCAAGCAGGTCATGGCGTCACAGGGCGTCGATCACGCCGTGCTGAGCCTCTGGACCGACCTCGAGGGGTACGAATTGAACGCCCAGGAAGGTTTCGCCTGGAGCTGCTTCGTCAATCAGTGCCTTCTTGATCAGGTGAGGGACGAGACCGCCTTCACGCCCCTCGCGAGCGTGCCTTTGCAGGACGGCGCGCTGGCCAGCCGCGTTCTCGAACAAGCGATGCAGGACGGCTTCGGCGGCGTCATGATAGGCACGCAGCCGAAAGGCGCACGCGGCGGAAATCTGGATGACCCGGATCTGGAAATTTTCTGGGCTACCGCCGCCCGGCTCGGGGCGGCGGTCTATGTCCACCCTATGTTCATCTGCAACGAACCGCGGCTCGCCGACTACGACATGACCAATGCCGTCGGGCGTCTCGCCGACGCAACTATCGCGATCGGTCGCGTGATCGCCAGCGGACTTCTGCAACGCCATCCCGACCTCAACATCGTTCTGTCGCACGGCGGCGCCGCACTGCCGCTCGCTGTCGGCCGCCTCCGGCGTTCGAACGAAGCCGCCGGCAATCGCTTCGCCGATCCTGACGATGGCCTGTCGCGCTTCTATGTCGATACATGCGTTTACGATACGCGGGCCTTGACCTTTGTGATCGACGCTTTCGGCGCCGACCACGTCATGCTGGGCACGGACGCGCCCATGTCGATTGCGGAACTCGATCCGGTCGGTCTCGTCGACAGCGTTCGCCTTCGCACGTCGGAGAGACGCGCAATTCTCGGCGACACCGCCCGGAGGGTGTTCAGGCTGCGCGGCTGCGCCTGCTGACGGACGGCCGCCACGCATACATGGCCAGCGAATTCACTGCTTGTATTCCTGCCGGGGCTGCTTGGCGATCTCCACAATTTTGGCGGCGCCCGCACGGTCTTCCTTCAGGAATGCTGCAAAAGCCTGCGGCGAGGATACGAACGGCTGCACCGCGCGCTTTTCCAGGAAGTCTTTGAATTCAGGCTCCTGAAACAGCTGAACGAACTGCTTGTTGATCGCCGCGATCGCCTGCGGCGGCGTTCCCTTTGGCGCAGCCAGACCCCACCAGGCCTGTGCGGAAAAGGCGCCGAGACCGGCTTCCTTGAAGGTCGGCACATCAGGCAGCAGCTTCGAGCGTTCGGCCGTCGTCACGGCCAACGGCCTGATTGTGCCGGCTTCGATCTGACCGAGAAAATTGCCGAGCCCCATATTGCCGATCTGAATTTCGTTTGTCGTCATCGCCTGCGCGATCGGCCCGCCGCCCGTAAACGGCACCGCCGCGATCCGCGTGCTCCATTGATTGTTCATCCACCGCACCAGAAGTTCGGGCAATGAGCCATGTCCCAGCGTGCCGAAGTTCAACTTGTCCGACTGCGTTTCAGCGAGCTTGCGCAAGTCCACCGGGTTCTTCGCCGCGGTGGCCGACGAGACCGCCAGAACTTCCGTGAGAAAAAACAAGCTGGTGATTGGTTCGAAATCTTTCTCCGGATCGTATGGCAGCTTGTTGAACAGATGCGGATTGAACGACATGGTGTTGTGATAGACGGCGCAGATCGAATAGCCGTCGGGATCGGCCTTGGCACAGGCCTGCGCGCCGATGATGCCGCTGGCGCCCGGCCGGTTCTCGATGATCATGTTCTGCCCGAAACGTGGGTTGATCTTATCGACGGCGGCGCGAAGAATCACATCTGTCACGCTTCCGGGCGCGATCGGCACGATGATCCGCACAGGCTTGTTCGGATAGGTCTGGGCCGCAGCGCCGCCGGCCAGATCCAGACTCGCTGAGGCGACCACGAGGACGCCGGCCGCCATTCTCAAGAACCCTCGCATGTCTTCCTCCCTGTTTTTGTAGTCCGCCTTCAGAGCCTGGGCTTCACCTCGTCCATGCGTCGTCGAGAAAATGTTCGATGAGCTGGAAGGAGAGCCGGGCCGCGCGCGGATCGAATTCTGCGACGCCCGGAACAGGCGGCCCTTCCTCCGCAAAGGAATGCAGCACGCCGCCGAAGGTCAGCATGCTCCACGTCGCGCCCGCAGCTTCCATTTCGGCTTCGAAGGCGTCGCGCTGGCTTTTCGGCGCCACGGGATCGGCAGAGCCATGGAGGATCAGCAGCGACGCGGAAATACAGCACGGAGCGGCGACCTGATGTGTTCCAAGATCGCCGTGCAGCGAGATCACCGCCTTCGCCGGCGTGCCTGCGCGCGCCAATTCCAGCACATTGCCGCCGCCGAAGCAGAAGCCGATCGCGGCAGTGCGCCGCGATGTGAAACCCTCCGCCGCGGCGGCCGACAGCATGGCCTGATAGGCGGCGGAGATGCGACGGCGCCTTTCCTGCCAGTCATGGCGCAGGGCGTCCGCAAGCGGCGCCGCATCCTGCGGCCCGGTCGCCGTCAGGCCGCCGCCAAACATATCGGCGACGAACACGACAAAGCGGTCGCCGGCGATCTTGGCCCCCTGCGCGATCGCGCCATCCGTGACGCCGAGCCAGTTCGGCGCCACCAGCAGAAGCGGCGCGTCGCTTGGAGCGCTATCACTCCAAACCAGGGCGCCGCTTGCCTGAACGGATCCTGCTTCATGGGCAATGCGTTTCATGGGCATGCTGGATAAATCCTTGTCATAGATCCGGGCGGATTTCGCCGATAATCCCCGCATCAAAGCCGCCGAAAAACAGGCGGCCGCTCGAATGGGTCATGATGCAGCGCGGTCCGCTGCCCGCGACCGGGATGTCGTATTCTCCCAGCACCTCCCCGTCAGTCGTCATGTGGCCGATGCGGTTCGTGAAGTTCTCCGTGAACCACAATTCGCCGTTGGCGGAGACGGTGACGCCGCGCAAGGAGGCGTCGGGCGTGGACACGGCATGTTCGGATATGCGGCCTTCAGCATCGACGCGTCCGAGCGCGTTCGAACTTGTCTCGACGAACCAAAGGGACCCGTCGGGATGCGCTGCAATGGCGCGCGGCTGACTGTCCTTGGTGGGGATCACATACTCGCGGATCTTCCCGCTCATGCTGATCCGGCCGATCCGGCCGCCCCCCGCTTCCGAAAACCACAGGTCGCCGTCCCGCTCCACCATGGCGAGCGGCCGCGCGCCCGGCGTCATGCCGTCCTGATATTCGGTGATTTTGCCATCGCGCGTGATGCGGCCGATCTTGTCGGCGTCCGTTTCAGAAAACCAGATCGCGCCATCCGGTCCGAGCGCAATCGCATCCGGTCCCGAATGGGGGGTCGGCAGGTCGAAGTCCGTCACCTCGCCCGCGAGGGTGATGCAGCCGATGCGATTGGCCTTTTTCTGCGTGAACCAGAGGCATCCATCCGCCCCCGCGATGATGCCGATCGGGCCGCTATCGTCCCGGCTCAGCTTGAACTCGTCAATGGATCCGCGGTCGGGATCGAGCCGCCCGATGCGCGACGCTCCACTCTCGCAAAACCAGATGGCTCCGTCCGGCCCTTCCGTCAGAATATAGGGCCCGCTTCCCTGGGTCGGGATCTGATGCGCTCTGAACCCAGGCAATGCCGCAAACCGCATCCGCTTCACCTCCCGTTTTTTCAAAGGCTAGGGGTAGCTGACGACGCGGTCAAGATTTTATCGATAAAAATAATATATGAGGAGAAAAATCGATCATTGCTCCGGTTTAGGAATTTTGGCACAAGACAATCGAGAGGGCAGGATGACAAATGTGAGCGAGACCCAAAGCAGCGCCACTCTGGCTTCCGCCATTTTCGCCGCCTTGCGCGAAGAGATCCTCTCGGGCGCTCTTCCGCCCGACAGCAAGATCAACATCCGCGAATTGTGCGAGCGTTTCGATGTCGCTTTCAGCCCGGTCCGGGAGGCTCTGAACCGATTGTCGACGCAAAGCCTCGTGCATCAGACAGATCGACGCGGCTTCAAGGTGGCTCCCGTCAGCCTCGAGGAACTGGTCGACATCACGCGCGCCCGATGCCTTGTCAACGAAAGCGCCCTTCGGGCCTCGATCGAGCACGGCGGTCGCGATTGGGAAGAAGAAATCGTCCTGACGTTCCATAGGCTGATCAGGACGCCGCGCGACGACAGGAGCCCCGGGGAATCCGCCTGGACGCAGGCGCACAGGCGATTTCACCAAAGTCTACTGGCCGGATGCGGATCGACCTGGCTCCTGGACTATTGCGGCCGTCTGTTCGACGCAGCCGAGCGCTATCGCCTGATCGGACTGTCGGCGGGCGGCAATTGGGGCGATGCCGACGCCGAGCATCGCGCCATCATGCAGGCCTCCATCGACCGCAAGGCCGATGAAGCCGTGAGCCTGCTATGCGCGCATTTCGAAAAGACGAAAGCGCAGTTGCGGACACTGATCGGCTAGCGCGTGGTCAGCGCGCCGCGGGCGCATCGGCCAGCGCCTGCGTTCGCGCGATGACCGCCTCCGGGAAGCCGTGCAGGCGTTCGACGATGCCCTGGACTTCCTCCCCCGGCATGGCGTCGATTTCCAGCGTGAGTTTCCGCGCCGTTTCAATGAGTTCCGGGTCGCGCATCGCCTCCATGAAGGCTTTCCGCAGCATCGCCACGGTGGCGGGCGGCGTGCCCGGAGGCGCGACGAGAGGTCGGCCCATCGCCTGACGGGCGAAAATCAGTTCGAGAACGCGCCGGTCGTCCTCATTCTTGACGAGATCCATTACCAGCGGAAGGTCAGGCAGATCGGCATGCTTGCGCAATCCGAGCTGCATGATGTTCTTCAATTTGCCCGACCGAAGCATCTCGGCGCTGCCGGTGCGCGCCGCCGCCCAGGAATAACCGAGAAGACCATCCACCTCGCCTCGCTCCAGGCTGAGCAGGATCTCGTTCGTTCCGGGATAGCCCGACACGATTTTCATGCGGCTTCCAAAGATCGCATTGGTGACAATGGAAAAAATGTGCAGATCGCTCGACACCCCTGCCGACCCGACGATGAACGGTTTGCCCGCGAGCACATCCTCGAGCGACTTCACCGGCGCGGTGTCGGAGATGAAGAAACCGCTCACCTCATTGTTCATGCTGCCGAGCCAGTTCATTTTCGTGGCGTCGAACTGCGCGGCGGATTTGGCGCCGAAGACCAACCTGTCCATCCCGACGCCGCGGCCCACCATCGCGATCTCGCTGCCGTCTTTCGCGGCGACCTGCGCGATATAGTTCGCCGCCGTCATGGAGCCGCCGCCGGGCTTGTTGGAGACGACGACAGTCGGCTTGCCAGGAATATACTTGCCGAGGACCTGCCCCAGCACGCGCGCATATGTGTCGTAGCCGATCCCCGACGTCGCCGAGAAACCGACATAGATCGCGATCTGTTTGGCCCGGAAGGAGCTAGCCTCCTGCGAAACGGCGGCCGCGCTGAACAGCGTCGTCGCGGCGAGCGTCACGCACGCGGCGACTGTCCTCAAGCGCGCAAAAACCCTGAGAACTTGCGCCGGCGCGACATGCACGCCTGTCCGACAACGATGCGTAAAATCGCGCTTCATATGGTCCCCTCCCGGATCTGCAGCCATTGAGCTTCAGTCGGCGCGGCGGATGTCAGCTCCGTTCAGCGCCATGCTCAGAGTGACGGTCGCAAAGGAGACTGTCAACTTTTTGGGACAAAACAGACGGCACAACGCTTTTTGGAACGGATGCTCGCAAATTGGCGGACGCCGGGCGGCCCATAGGAGAGGATGCTGATCGTCAGGGCGGCGGGAAGCCGAACAGGCGAGCCGGGTTATCGACCAGAATCTTTTTGCGTGTGGCGTCGTCGGGCGCGATGACCGCCAGCAGGTCGAGCAGGTCGCCCTCATTGGGCGTGCGGCCAGGCGTGAACGTGTTTCCATGCGGCCAGTCCGTTCCCCAGATAATGCGATCCGGAGCCGTCGCGATGACCGCCTGCGCGAACGGAACCATGTCCATGAATGGCAGGCTTCCCTCCACGTGCGCCTTCGGGACTGCGCTGATCTTGTCAAAACTGCACAGTTTCACCCAGAAGCGCTCGTCCCTGATGATATCGAGCAATAGTTTGAAGGCGGGTTGCTTCAACCCGTCGGCTGCGCGCACCCGGGCCATGTGATCGATGATCGTGGTGGTCGGCAGCGCCCGGATGAACGCTTCATGTTCTACGAGGTCCTTCGGGTCCAGGTGAAGGTCGAGAATCCAGTCGCGCTTCTGCAGCACAAGAAGATTCTGCGTCAAAAATTCCTCGCTGCCCGGCCTGTCATCCATCAGGTGAAAACGAGCGCCACGAAAGCCGCCCTCGTGCAAAGCGTCAATCGCTTTTGCGTCGAAGCTCAGGTCGATATTGGCGATGCCGCGGGCCGACCCCTGCATCCGCTCCATCGCGTCGAGGATAACGCGATTGTCGAGCCCATGCGCCGCCGGAGTGACGAAGACCGCGCGGCTCAGGCCCGTGATCTTCTGCATGTTTCGATAATGCTCGAAGGGAGCCGCGGGAGGCGTATAGCGGCGGCTGTCCGCATAGGGAAAAAGGTCGGGCGGTCCGAAAATATGGGCATGCGTGTCGCAAGATCCCGGGGGAAGCGTCCAGTGTGGCGCCCGCGTATTCGGATCCGGCCCAAGACTGACAGGCATTGAGGCGCGCGCCATGAAGAACTCCTTTTGACCTGATGTTGAACGTCGCAAACTCCGCCCTCAGTCGCGGATCGCCAGCCTTGCCTTTTCGATGATCGCCGGCGGAAATGCATAGAGCTTGCTGACCAGCGTTTGCGCGTCGGCGCCGCCCACGGCGGAAATTGTGAGGCGCGTCTTTTCGGCTTCCTCGAGCAGCTGCGGATCTTTCATCGCCTGATCAAAGGCGTTTCGTAAGATCGCGAGCCTGTCGGCTGGAACATCCTTGTGAACGATGAAGGGCCTCCCGATTTCGCCCGACGACAGAAGGGCGTCTATGACGTCTTTATGCTCCTGGGTCTGCGCGAGATCGCCGATGAAGCGGACCGACGGCGGGATGTCGGGGTCGCCGCCGCGCGATAGAACCGTCAGTATGTTGATCTTCCCGTTCCGGATCCAGTCTTCCGGGACTGACGACCAGGAGATGCATGAGCCGTCGAGCTCGCCACGTTCGACCGCGAGATTCATTTCTGTATTACCGCGATAGGCCGGGATGACCTTGATCTTCAGTCCGAACAGGTTTCGCAGCATCACCACATTGTTCGTCGAGCTCGAATTCTGGCCTGCTCCGCCGAACACGAATTCCTTTGGGCCGGCCAGATCGTCGAGCGAGCGGATATTTTTCTCTTTCCACGCGTAGCAAACGCGCAAGTCCCGCGCCATGCTTCCGATCGCTGAAAACTGGTCGAAACGCACCTTCGCCTTGTCGCCCTCGCTCATCGATTCGTTGAGCAGACCGGAATTGAACGCCGTGATGGTCAGTCCGTCCGGCGGCGCCACATTGGCCGTAAAGAGAACCGCGCTCAGGCTGCCGGCGCCCGGCATGTTGCGGACGATGATGGCGGGGTTGCCGGGAATGTATCGGGGCATATGCCGGGCAAGCAACCGGGCGTACTGGTCGTAACCTCCACCGGCGCTGACGCCGACCACCAAGCTGATGGTCTTTCCGGCGAAATAACCCGCGGCCTCCTGTCCGGCAGCGCCAGCGCTGGCGGACAGGGCAAGACCGAGCGTCAAGCTGAAGGCTACCCTTGGCCCGAGCGCGCGCCCGGCGCGGATCGACCCGCTCAGCCCTTGATGCATTTCCATCCCCCGCATAAGGGCGCCTCCGCGCTCCTTGATTGCCACCACCTTGCACCTCGCGTGCAACCGCGGGCCATATAAAAGCATTCCGTCCGCTATCACTTTTTCCTAAGTCTGACGTGCGTCTCGGCCCTTCGCGGGGGCGCAGGCTCCACCGAAGTGAAAGATCGGGGTGCATCACGCAGCAAATCAGCCCGCTCCATGTTGCGGGTGTCACAGAACCGTCATACCAAGGCCGTCGACAAGCGGGCGGGCGCAGCCCTTCCGTGGCGGCTGCAGGGGCGCGAAAGACGATGCTGGGTTGGTTCAGGGCGATCATGCCACGCGAGGATCGGTTCTTCGATCTCTTTGCTCAGCACTCCAGGACCGTTGTGGGCGGGGCTGAAGCGCTGGAGCGCCTCCTGCACGGCGGCGACCAGGTCGCCCGGAACTGCCAGACGATCATCAAGCTGGAAGACGAAGCCGACGAGATTACACGTCAGGTCCTGCTGGCGACGCGCAAGAGCTTCATCACGCCTTTCGACCGTGGCGACATCAAGGACCTCATCCAGTCGATGGATGACGCCATCGACATGATGCACAAGACCGTCAAGACCGTGATGCTCTACGAGCAGACGAGCTTCGATCCGGGCATGCAGGAAATGGGCGCGATGATCGTCAAGACCGCCCACCTCGTCGCCGAGGCGCTTCCGTTGCTCGAGCATATGGGGAAGCATGTCGCTCGCCTGACCGAGATCGCCGAAGAGATCACCCGCGTCGAAGGCGCCTCAGACGTCCTCCACGAGCATGGCCTCAAGGATTTGTACCACCGCTTCGGCCGCACCGATCCGATGGCCTATCTCATCGGCCGGGAGCTTTACACGGCGCTGGAAAACGTCATGGATCGTTTCGAAGACGTCGCCAATGAGTTCAGCGGCATCGTCATCGAAAACGTTTAGGATCGCCCGCAGATGGATGCTTCGCTCGCATTGCCGCTGCTGATCGGGCTGATCGGCGTCGCGCTGTTCTTCGACTTCATGAATGGCATGCACGACGCGGCCAATTCCGTGGCCACGATTGTGGCAACGCGCGTGTTGAGTCCGCAATATGCCGTCGCCTGGGCGGCTTTTTTCAACTTCATCGCGTTCCTGTTCTTCGGACTGCACGTCGCGCAAACGCTCGGCACCGGGATCATCAATCCGCAGATCATTGACCCGCGCGTGATTTTCGCAGCCCTCATGGGGGCGATTGTCTGGAACGTGATCACCTGGCGATACGGCATTCCGTCAAGCAGTTCGCATGCGCTTGTCGGCGGACTGCTGGGGGCAGGAATCGCCAAGGCGGGGCCCGGCGCCATGGTGTTGTCCGGCGTGCTCAAAACATCAGCCGCCATTTTTCTGTCGCCGCTGGTCGGCTTCATCCTGGCTTTATTCTTCGTTTTCGTCGTGTCGTGGATCTTCGTGAAGCGCACGCCCCATGAAGTCGACCGCACGTTTCGGATGGGACAGTTCGTTTCCGCCTCGATGTATTCGCTCGGCCATGGCGGCAACGATGCGCAGAAGACCATGGGCATCATCGCCGTGCTGCTGTTTTCGCAGGGGCATCTCGGCGACACGTTCTACGTGCCGTTCTGGGTCGTGATCACGTGTCAGGCAGTCATGGGGCTCGGCACGCTTTTCGGCGGCTGGCGTATCGTCCACACGATGGGTTCGAAAATCACCCGGCTCAATCCCATGCAGGGCTTTTGCGCAGAAACCGGGGGCGCCCTGACGCTGTTCATGGCCACCGGCCTCGGCATTCCGGTTTCGACCACGCACACCATCACGGGCGCGATTGTCGGCGTCGGCGCGGCCCGTCGCATGTCTGCGGTGCGGTGGGGAACCGCCGGCAGCATCGTCATCGCCTGGGTCATTACGATACCGGCCGCCGCCGGCATCGCCGCCATGACGTTCTGGCTGGCAGGGCTGCTTTTCTGGGAGTAGCGTCGTGACAGACGCGAAAATCAGCATCCGCGGAAAAGAGCATGAGCCCATGTACAAGGGGACGAACCCTCGACAGGAACAGGCGCGTCAGGCGCGACTCGACCAGTTCCCCGGCAAGGGGACGCCGCCCGCAGACCTGCTCTGCGAGGTGCTCTGCGAAGACCATGTCGGCGCCTACATGCTCCCGTTCGCCTGCCAGTGGGTGACCGACCAGTGGCGAAACGCCGAAACCGGTGAAGCTCTCGCAGGCGTCGTCGTCGGGTGGCGACCAGCCCCAGGCAGGACGCTCACGCCTGCATGAAAAGCGCTTGACCTTGCCACAATGGGAAGGTGCATAGTGCGTCCGGATGCGCGGCGACCAATTCATGGGTGGCGGGCATGGCCGGATGCCATCGTATCGCCGACGCCCTGGCGCCGACCTGAGAGGAAAGACGTGAGTCGAACGCAGCTTTGCAGGCGAATCTGGATCCTCGTCGCCATGGCGGCGATGTTTCTGGTCGCGCCCGCCCCTGCCTCGGCGCACGACGGGCATCATCATCCCGCGACCCGTGAGGCCCCTGTTCAGGCTCAGTCGGGGCCGGCGCAGCCAGGCGGTCAGGTCACGCCCGTCATGGCGGCCGACGCTGACGCCGTGCTTTTCAAGGCGACGACCGCAGCGCTCGACGCTGCGTCTGCCACGCCCTGCACGGGTTTCTGCTGCGCGAGCATGGGCTGTTGCCCGGCCGCGATGGTCACCCAGATCGAGTCCGTCGATCCGCCGACTGGCCTCCGCTTGCTGTTGATGGCCCCTCCTTCCGGCCCGCCCGGCGCCGGAGCCGGGACGATCCTCGAGCCCCCGACACCTCGCGTCTGACGTTACCCGGTTGACCGCAAGGTCGGCTGGCCCCGTTCAGACCAGGGTCATCGCCATGTTCATTCGAATTCTCGCGCTTGTCGCGGCAACAATCTGTTTTCTCGTCCCCCTCGCGTCGTCGCGCGCCCACGAAGGCCATGACCATGGGCCCGCGCCGGCCGTCGTCGCCACCTCCGGCGCGCTTCGCGCCGAAGCTGCTTCGGCGGGCTTTGAACTCGTCGCGGTCCGTGACGGCTCGGTCCTTCGGATCTGGCTGGACAGGTTCGAAACCAACGAACCCGTCACAGATGCATC